>JAGWVT010000128.1 GCA_018970765.1 Actinomycetales bacterium | reverse complement strand
CGCAGATAAGTGCGTCCCCAGCAGTCCAACGGTGGGGCCTCACTTTGCTCGATCACGGATGAGAATCCGACATCTCGCCCGAAATGACCGCGCGTCGCTGCTTGTCACTTGTCCGATTCTTGGTCTATCGTCCCTCGCTTGGGACGTGAATCGCGCCCCGAACGCAAGTGGGTGGGGGTGCCGTGCGATCGAAGGCGCGTGTGTCGGTCCTCGTGACAGCGCTCGCTGCGCTGTGCCTGACGGGCTTCGCCGCCCAAGCGGCGGATTCCCTATCGAGTGGCCAAGTTTTTTGCTGGACGCGCGCTGGGTTTGTCCGAGTGCCCACTTCGGGGGAGTGCCGTCGGTCTGAGCAAGTCTTGGACCTTTTCGGTAACGTGCAGAGCCAGTTCGACGAACTGGTGGCGCGCCTTGACGACACCTGGTCCGCAATGGAGGCCAAAGCCGATGCCGTCGAACTCGCCGACGTCAGTGGCCGCGTCGATAACCTCAGTTATGACATCGACACCCTTCGCTCGTGGTTTGAGGATGTCGCGCCCCGGGCGCAGGTCGAGTACCTCGCAGAGGTCGTGGACACCAAGGCAGATAACGTCGCTGTTGAATCCCTCTCAGACACGGTCTGGTCTCTCGCGGAGGTGGTCGGCACAAAGGCTGACCAAGCGGCCGTCGACGCATTGCAAGGGCAGGTCCAGGATCTCGTCGCGACTTTACTGGGCGGAGACCTCTCTGGCGTCACTGACGCCATCACCCAGATGCAGGCGCAACTGGACGACATCAACGCCCGACTCGACGGTGGCGACTTCGGTTCGCTGTCCGATCAGATTGCGGCACTTCAGGGGCAACTTGCGAGCATGAACCCAGAACAGCTACCGAGCCTCGTGGACTACGTCGATGCCGCCGTTTCGGAAGAGCGTGACCGTGCAGTAGAGGTCGAAACGGCTCTCCAGGCAGACATCCAAGAGGCACTCTTGGCGGGACTGGATGAAGTAAACGGCCAGATGGCGTCGCTGGGGGACGCGTTCGCGTCGAGGGACGACCTCAGCGGGGTCGCCGAGGATGTTGGCAACCTATGGTCGGTCGTTGACGCGACGCAAGCACAGGTGGATGCAATCGACATCTCATTGGATCAGTTTGCGTTGAAGAGTGATCTCGATGCCGCTATCAGCGACCTTGTCGACTTGGTTGACTCATCGGCACGCCAAGAAGTGACCGCTGAAGACCTGGCTGTACTCCAACAGACTGTCGACGATCAGGCCTCCGACCTGCAGCAACTAAACGATGCGGTCGATCAGATAGCCACTGTGGATGAGTCTTTGGCTACCCTCACGGACGTCCAGCAGTCAGTGGCAGACGCCGTGGACGAGTGGAACGAGCAGGCTCAGCACTGGGCGACCATCGATGACCTGCAGCAAGCGTTGCCGGACACTGCGCCGATATGGGAATCCATGGATGGCATCATCGCTGACGTGTCCGCGATAGAGCTCCAGTTGCCGGGCTTCGCATTGACTGCTGACTTCGATCTGTTTTCAGCCGATCTGCGCGATGAGTTCGATGCCTTCTTGCAGGGACTGCCTTCCGCAGCGGATGTTGACGCCTTGACAGCGCAAGTGTCGCAGCTGGAAGTCCACGTGGACGGCTTGTCTGCGTCAGAAGCCAACACCGCCTTGGAATTGGCGGACAAGCCTTCGGCCGCCGAAGTCTCATCGCTTATTTCGGATGCCATAGCTGATATCGAAGATTCCCTGCAGTCCAAGGCCGATCGCGAGGACCTCGAGACCACGCAGGACCAGGTGGCTGACCTCGGCCGGGCGCTCGATGACTTAGAGGCTTCGGTCCAGAGTCAGCTCGGCCAGCAGGCCGCAACTCTTGACGAGAAAGCATCGCACGAAGACCTCAACTCACTCGCGGCACGCGTGTCAGCCTTGGAGCAGCGCCCGTCCGCCGCATTGCAGCGACGCGTGGCTACAAGCGTGACAGTTCCGCTGAGTGACTGGACAGGACTGACTCAAGAGGTGGCAGACCTCAAGGCAACGGTATGCGCGCTCGTTGCCGGCCGGCGGGATGTGGCTCAACCGGCGTATTGCGCAACGGTCAAATAACTTCGGGAGGCAGCGGTGTTCGCACGAAGGGGAACGACGTCGATGTGGGATTTCATGTCTAAGTCTGGTCGGCGGCGCCTCGCGGGGTCCTTAGTCGCATCTGCGCTGGGAGGATTTATCTCAATCGTTGGTCCAATGGTGGCGACGCCGGCATTCGCTGCTGACCGCAGCGTCACTCTTCCCCCGACGTTCACAACTTGCGGTCGCTGGGGCAGGTTGGGCCCGACTTCCGCAGAGTGCCGCGCTGCTTACGGCACTTGGGCTGATGACTCAGCAACTTTCCAGGTTGTTGACGGCTTCCAGTTCTGGACAGTCCCTGCTAGCGGCCTCTGGGATGTGACCGTTGCTGGGGCTAGTAGTGGTGGTCGAGGTGCAGTGTTCACCAGCAGGCTTAGCCTCACCAAGGGCCAACAACTCAAAATGCTCGTCGGACAGATGCCTGGGTGCAGATGGGGACGGGGGACTTGTGGCGGTGGAGGTGGCACCTTCGTGGCTTCATCGGACGGCAAGCCACTCGTGGTTGCCGGTGGGGCGGGGGGCAGGACGCGCGGCGAGTTGTATTTGACCACCGATTCTGGGAGTTTCGACGCGAGCGGCCGTCCAGGTTCAGACACCTCTGGCGATGCCTCTAACACTTGGGTCTCAAACTCCGGTGTACCCGGCTCTGACGGGCAAGGAGGCTCGTCAGGCGGCAATTGCAGTTCCGGTGGAGCCGGTTTCTTCGGTGATGGTGCTGCAGGATGTTGGGAGCCGACGCACGGAGGCCAGGCATTTGTCAATGGCGGCCTCGGCGGCTGGTCGCAATGTGGCTCGGCCGACGGCGGCTTTGGGGGTGGCGGCGCCGGCAACGGCTGCGGCGCCGATAGCGCTCCTGGCGGCGGTGGGTACTCAGGTGGCGCCGCTCCTGCCCGCGCCTGGGTGAGTGAGTTTTGGTGGCAGTGCGGAGAATGGTGGTCCGACGGTTGCAGGCGAAACTTTGGATCTACCGGCGGCGGCGGCGGCAGTTTCTCGGTCTCTGAAATGAGCAACAAAGGATTTAACGACGGCGGTGGCTATATTCAGTTCCGCCCAGTCGGCGGCGTTCCAGACGCACCCGCAGCACTTCGACTCGCCTCAACGGGCGCGGATTCTGTGACTGCCACCTGGACCGCACCGACCGTGAGCGGCCCCTCTGAGTGGGATTCACTTCTGGGCTATCACGTGCAGTACTCAACTGATGGCGGCTCCTCATGGATCGACGCATCGGACCTTTCGCCCACCGCGACCAGCACCACTGTCGCAAGTCTGTTCTGCTCGGGAACGGCGATGCTGCGTGTCGCTGCCTACAACCTCTTGGGTGCCGCGCCGTGGAGCACAACGAACTCCGCGATGGTCGGGGCAGAACGATTGCGGGTGTGCCCGGGCGACCCGACCGTGATGGCGGCGGGTCAGGTTGCGAGGATACCGATTGTTGGGGCGTCGCCGTTGTCCTCGACCTTGATCGCGAGTGTTGGCGGTGCCACCACAATCGTGCCGGTGAACGCCGACGGGGTCGCGTACCTCACATGGACGCCCGGCGCCGCGGGCAAGATCAAGATCAC
>JAGWVT010000039.1 GCA_018970765.1 Actinomycetales bacterium | reverse complement strand
CCCAGCGCAACAGGGTCTCGCGCTTGACGTGTGTTTCGTTGGGCGCCACGGCGCTAACGGCCACGGCACTTGCCTGCGGTTCCTCGGGAACCGCAGTGCCAAACGGGTTCGTGGCCGTCACTCGAACGCGGTACTCCTGACCGGGCTCCAAGTCTGCGATCACACAGTCCGTCCCATTGCTGGTGCAGGCGTGGGCGCTCGGGTCTGCGGTCGCGGTGAAGGTCGTCGGAAGTTCCGGGTACGTGGTAGCACCCGGTTTCCAGCGCACCACTAGGCGCCCCTGCGCCACTGCCTCAACCGTGACCAGTTCAGGTAAGGCTGGTTTGGGGGACGCTGCCGGCACCAGGGAGCGGATCCAGGGAAGGTGGAAGGCGACGTCGCCGTACACCCCCGGGTAGTTCACGAGGCCACAGCGATTGCCGATACTCGTCACGCCAGCAAGGACCCAAGACTCGCCGCTGCGCACCACAAGCGGACCGCCACTATCGCCCTGGCAGGTATCGATACCACCGCCAGTCACGCCCGCACACAGATGGATCTGGGGTTGGAAGGTGTTTCCGTACAGCCCACATGAGGCTCCGGGGGCAGCCAAGATCGCGACGCTTGCCTTCTGCAATTGCTCTGAGGCGCCTGCGCCATAGGACTGAGCACCCCAGCCGGTCACGATGCCCGGGGTGAACAGCTCGGGCCACGTATCGGCGTTCTTGGTGATTGGTAGTTGCACGGCGGTACGTGTCGGACCGAACTGCAAGGGTGCAGACAACTGCAGGAGCGCGATGTCGTTGACGTAAGTCGTCGGCGAGTACCCCGGATGCACGGCAATGCCATTCACCGACGAGCGCATGTCGGGCGTTGCCTGGCCCCGCAGTTGAATACCCGTGTAGACACCAACCTCTGCCGGGGCAGCATTGTTGATGCAGTGCGCCGCCGTGATCACCCACATCTGATCAATGATCGATCCGCCGCAGACGGTCGTCTCGCGGACCACGACATAGGCCTGCCACGGCACCTCTTCAATAGTTGCTGGGGCACCCCCGACCACGCGGGGCTGCTGGGATTGCTGTCCCTGCACGGCAGCCTGTGCTGGCAGGAGAACGCCAAGGGCCAGCAGCACCGTTGCGGCGGCAATCAGTCGCTTCATGCGATCACCACTCAGCGACAACTCCCTTGCCCAACGCCACTACCCCGCCGCTGCTGACGGTGTAGCGGGTTCGATCCCGTTCAAGATCGACACCGACCTGTACGTCATCCGGAATGATGACGTTCTTGTCAAGGATCGCATGTCGAACCACGGCATTGCGGCCGACACGCACGCCAGGCATCAGCACACTTCCCTCAACGTATGCCCCGTTGTCGATGGAGACCCCCGACGAAATGACGGACAGCCGCACATGCGCACCCGAGACGATAGTGCCCGAGCCCACCATGGACTCGTGTGCGGTACCACCTTCGATGAACTTCGCCGGCGGCAGTGGTGGAAGGTTCGTCAGGATCGGCCAGCGACGGTTGTAGAGATTGAAGATCGGGTGGACTGAGACCAGATCCATATGAGCATCGTGATAGCTGTCCAAGGTTCCAACATCCCGCCAATAACCCCGATCACGAGCCGTCGCCCCCGGGACCTCGTTCAGGTCGAAGTCATAGACATAGGCAGTGCCCGCCTCGGTCAGCATCGGAATGATGTTTCGCCCCATGTCGTGAACCGATGACTGATCCGCTGCATCGCTACGCAGGGCCTCGATGAGTACGTCTGTGGTGAAGACGTAGTTGCCCATTGACACATAGCTGTTGGCCTCATCACCCGGTATCCCAGGTGGGTCCTCGGGCTTCTCCAGAAACTTCGCGATTCGGGCTCCATCGGCGGCCGTCTCGATAACCCCGAACTCACCTGCCTGTGTGCGCGGCATACGAATACCAGCGATGGTTACGCCAGCACCGGAGTCAATATGTGCCGCGATCATCTGCATCGGATCCATGCGGTAGACGTGATCGGCACCGAAGACGATCACATATTCCGGCTGCTCGTCGTAGATGAGGTTGAGGCTTTGCAGAATCGCATCGGCACTACCGGTGTACCAGCGCGGGCCGAGTCGCTGCTGGGCCGGGACCGTGGTTACGTAGTCGCCGAGCAATGTTGGCATCCGCCAAGTCGTCGTGATGTGGCGATCAAGCGAGTGCGACTTGTACTGGGTAAGCACGCAGACGCGGCGCAACCCGGCGTTGATGAGGTTCGACAGGGCGAAATCAATGAGCCGATACGAGCCACCGAAAGGCACAGCTGGCTTTGCCCGATCAGCCGTCAGCGGCATCAATCGCTTGCCCTCACCGCCGGCTAGCACGATGGCCAGCACATGCGGATCCCCTGACACGTCATCACCGTAGCCGCAGTTGCCCGCAGCGGCAGGAGATTGCCGGTCGGTCCGACGCGTGCCTTAGGCGGACCGTGCGCCTCGGGCCCCTGAACGGCCTCCCTATGCTCGTAGCGTGGCGGAGGGGTTGCAGGTGGCCATGCTCACCCGCGAGTGGCCCCCCGACATTTATGGGGGAGCCGGTGTCCACGTGCAACAACTGGTCGGCGCCCTGCGGCGCACCCCCCAGGTATCTGAGGTCGACGTCTTTTGCTTCGGCGAACCCCGCCCGGACGCCGTGGCCCGACCCATCCCCCCGGACCTAGCCGCTGCCAACCCGGCGCTACAGACCCTCGGGGTGGACATCTCTCTGGTCGCCGCCATGGGCGAGGTGGACATCGTCCACTCGCACACCTGGTACGCCAATCTGGCCGGGCACGTCGGCGGACTGCTCAAGGGAGTGCCCCATGTGATGACCGCCCACTCGCTAGAGCCACTGCGGCCATGGAAGGCCGAGCAATTGGGCGGTGGCTACCGGATCTCATCGTGGGTGGAGGAGGCCTGCTACCGCGAGGCGAACGCGGTCATCGCCGTCAGCGAGGGCATGCGCATCGACCTGCTTGAGGCCTATGACTTTGTGGATCCGTCCCGAACCTTCGTCGTCCACAACGGCGTCGATACCCAGGCCTTCACACCAGACGCTCAGCGAACATTTCTTGACGAGCACGGCATCACGTCGCCCTACGTACTCTTCGTCGGTCGAATCACCCGACAGAAGGGCCTAGTCCACCTACTGAACGCCGCACGCGACTTTCCCGACGTTCAGCTGGTGCTCTGCGCATCCTCACCCGATACCCCCCAGATCGCCGCGGAGACCGCCGCACTCATCGAGCAGCTTCGCCAGGAACGAGGCCCGGACTTCGTGCGCTGGATCGACACCCAGGTTCCGCATGACGGTCTGCGCCAGCTCTATAGCAACGCACTGGCGTTCATCTGCCCCTCGATCTACGAGCCACTCGGCATCGTCAACCTGGAAGCCATGGCCTGCGCCTGCCCGGTGATCGCCTCAGCAGTTGGCGGTATCCCCGAGGTCGTGGTGGACGGCGAAACCGGAATCCTGGTGGATCTTGACGGCGACTCGGTTGCACAGTTTCGAGCCCAGCTGGCTGCTGCCGTGCGGACCCTGGTCGATGACCCCGAGCTCGCACGACGGATGGGCGCTGCCGGCCGTCGACGGGCAATCGATGACTTCGACTGGTCGGCGATCGCCGAGCAGACCCTGCAGGTCTACCGCGAGGCAATGGATTGACTCTTCAGACTCGCGGCTACGTCCTGTACCTGACTGCCGCGTTCATGTTCGCCATCAATGGCACGGTTGCCAAGGCAATCCTGCTCAGTGGCTTCGAGCCGGCACGGCTCAGTCAACTGCGTATTACCGCGGCGTTTCTCGTACTGCTGGTGGTGGTCGCACTCACCCGACCCGCGGCATTACGCATTCGCCGCGACGAGATCTGGCTGCTCCTGGCTTACGGCGTGCTGGGTGTGGTGATGACGCAATGGCTTTACTTCGAGGCGATTGCGCGCATGCCGGTTGGGGTGTCTCTGCTCATCGAGTTCACTGCGCCGCTGTGGGTGGCCCTGTGGTTCCGCTTCGGATGGCACCACCCGACGCGACGGATGGTGTGGTTCGCACTCTTTCTCGCCCTACTTGGATTGGCCCTTGTCGCGCAGGTATGGCAGGGCTTTCGACTGAACGTCATCGGCGTGATCGCCGGTTTCGGTGCGGCATTTGCCCTCGCTCTCTACTACCTCCTCGGTGATGTCGCACTGCGGCGACCACAACCACGTGATCCCATCTCGCTAACCATGTGGGGGTTTGGCGCAGGTGCGCTCTTCTGGCTTATCGCGCAACCATGGTGGTCGTTTCCCTGGAGTGGTTTGGCCGGCCAAGGCGATTTGGTGGGCGCTGCCCAAGTCCCGATTTGGCTGCTAAGCACGTACATGATCGTCTGCGGCACCGTCCTGCCGTTCCTCTTGGTCGTCTACTCGTTGAAGTACCTGCGCGCCTCGCAGGCCTCCGTGGTCGGACTCACCGAACCACTTCTTGCCATTCTGATTGCCTGGATCTTGCTTGGCGAGACGATGACCGCGGTGCAGTTGATCGGCGGCGTATTCATTCTGGTCGGTGTTTTCCTCGCCGAACGCAGTCGATCAACCGACGTCACGGAGCAGCAGCCTGCCGCACAGATCGGCAACTAGACGATATTGCGTTCCGGGCGAAGTTCGCCCCGCTGGAAGCGATCCACGCTCAAGGCGCTCACATCGACAAAGGGCTCTCGATCTAGGACAAGATCGCGAAGAATCTCGCCGACAGCGGGGCCCTGCAAGAACCCGTGCCCGGAGAACCCGGTGGCGTACAGCAATCGCGAGACGGCCCGCGATTCGCCCAGGAGCGCATTATGGTCCGGCGTGACCTCGTAGAGCCCAGTCCAACCAGTCTGCACGCCAACCTCCATGAGAGCGGGTGCACGCAGCACGGCCAGTTCGGCGAGTTTCATCGTGAACTCCGGGTCTGCCGTGAGGTCGAAACCCGGCTCCACGCTCTGGTCGGAAAAGCCCATCAACATCCCCGGGCCTTCACGATGCCAATAAAAGGTGCTGCCGTAGTCGATGGTGAATGCCGTGGCGCGCGCATCCGGAATCGGCTCGGTGACCACGAGCTGCCGACGTAGCGGCTGCACGGGCAGTTCAACCCCGATCATGGCGGCAACCTGCGGTGACCAGACACCCGCGCAGTTGATCACCACCGAGGTTCGTACATCACCGGCTTCGGTGCGCACAGCAGTGATTTCCGAACCCCGCAGATCAATCCCGGTGACCTCAATTCCGGTCCGAACGGATGCACCGTGGCGACGCGCACCGGTGGCGTACCCAAGCACCACTGACTCCGGTGAGCAATGCCCGTCATCAGGTGACCATGCGGCCGCCAACACACCGTCAGGGTTCAGGTACGGCGATAGCTCGAGCGCACGATCGACATCAATGACTTCGGATCGAAGTCCCATGGACTGCTGCAGCTCCACCGCCTGCTCGAAGTCCTGGACCTGATCCGGTGCTGTCAACACGAACAGGTAACCGCTGCGATGCAGATCGATCTCCTGCCCCGGACGCTGCGGGAAGGCACCGAAGCATTCCAGCGATCGTGCACCCAGCGCGATGTTGAGTGGATCGGAGAAATTCGCCCGGACCCCACCAGCAGCGCGGCAGGTCGAGCCCTGACCTAGGCTGCCGCGTTCCAGCAGTAGTACGTCCACACCTGCCTCGGCTAGGTGGAAGGCGGTCGAGGTCCCCATCACACCGCCACCGATAACGACAACCTCGGCACTGATTGGCAGGTCACTCACGACAGCTCACTCACGACAACTCACTCATGACGGCACCGCACTAGATGCGGAAGGTCGGATCGTGGGGTGCTTCGACGATGTCCATCTGCGCCTTCTGCAGGCGCCCGCTGTAGTCCCAGTTCAGCGCCTGCCAACGGGTGAACTGGTCCAACACCCAGATGCCGCTCTGTCGCGAGCCATTTCCAGACAGGCCATTGCCGCCAAATGGCAGGTGTGCCTCGGCACCCGAGGTCGAGTTATTCACCGACACCATGCCAGCACTGATGCGCTCCCGGAACCGCCAGACCGATGCCGGGTCGGAGGTGTAAATCGCACTGGACAGCCCATACCCGTGGCCATTCGCCAGGTCGATCGCCTCGTCCAGGGTGGCGAATGTGCCGACTCCCACCAGGGGCCCAAAGGTCTCTGTGGCGTACAGCGCGTCTTCACTGCGAATACCGTCGACGATCACCGGATGCGCGAACCAACCCCGATCCGGGTCTCCCACAAATCCGATACGCGGATTCTGACTCGTGATGCGCCCAGTCGATGTGGAGCCCAACACCCGATGATGCGGCTGGATCAATGCCAGATGCGAAAGGTGATTCTTCAGGTACGCCTCGTCAATCATCGGGCCGTACAGGACATCCTGTCGAGGGTCACCAATACGCGCTGCGGCAACCAGCGCTGCAAAGCGATCCAGGAACGCATCATGCAAACTCTCGTGCAACCACAGCGTGCCAAGTGACGTGCATCGTTGACCAGCTGTGCCGAACCCGGCGAACAGTGCTCCCTCCAATGCCAGGTCAAGGTTGGCATCCGGCATGACGACCATCGGATTCTTGCCACCCAGCTCAAGGCAGGCGGACTGCAGGTAACGCCCGGTGAGTTCACCGATCTGGCGGCCCACTGCGGTGGAACCGGTGAAGCCAACCTTGTCCACCAGCCGTGCATCTAATGCCTGCTGCAATCCAGTTGCGGTCGTAGCACCATCCGCAGCCACCAGGTGCAGCACGTCACGCGGGATCCCTGCGGCGTGCAACACATCGACCATGGCCCGCGCCACGGCGATCGCATGTTCGGCAGGCTTCCACACCACCGCGTTCCCGCAAAGTAGGGCGGGTATCAAGTACCAGGACGGTACCGCCGCCGGAAAGTTCGCCGCGGTAATGATGCTGACAACGCCGACTGGATTGCGAAAGGTGAACAGTTGCTTACTTGGCATCTCGCTGGGCACCGTCTGGCCGTAGAGCCGGCGGCCTTCACCTAGGAAGAAGTCACAGGTGTCGATGACCTCCTGTACCTCGCCAAGCGCCTCCGCAGCCACCTTGCCAATCTCTCGTGTCACCAGTGCGGCCAACGCTGCCTTGTTGGCTTCGAATAGTCGGCCGGCCTGCGCGATCACTCGTCCGCGCATCGGCGCTGGCATCCGCGCCCACTCACGCTGCGCTAGTCGCGCTGCAGCGCAGGCGTCAACGAATGCCCCCGGGCCGACCAGTGTGCAGGTTGTGACGACGTCGTCGAGGTCAGCGGGATTACGCGAGGTGAACTCTTGATCGGTCATGCCCTGATCCTGGCATCCCGTCACCCGGCTGGTTGCAGCATCACCTTCGCGTGGGCGGCCGGGTCGTAGGCGGCAGCAACCGCCGCCGCGCAATCTTGAAAGCTGAATACGTCAGAAATGATCGGTGTCAGATCGAGATCGGTGGCATCGAGTAAGCGGATCGCCGCCTGCCAGGCCGACTGCTCCGCGGCCGTCGATGCCTGCAGGCGAAGCCCTCGGCGCTGGATCTGGAAGAGCGGAACTTGTGCGGCGGCCGCGTGCGCCAGGCCAAGGAACAGGACCCGGCCTGAGTTCGCAGCAATGGCCACCGAACTGGCTTGTAACGCCGGCGCCCCAGAGCACTCGACCACCAGGTCAGCCCCACGCCCACCGATCAGATCCAGCAACGCCGCGCTGAGGTTTTCGCCGCAATGCTGCGAGTTCAACACGGTCGACGCACCCATTCGCTGGGCGAGATCCAGCCGCACCTGACTGCGATCTACTGCGGCAACGCGCGCACCCGTTGTTGCAGCCAGCCCGACCATAGCCAGGCCGAGCGCGCCGCAGCCCAGCACCACCACTTGATCGCCACCGTCGCTACCACCGATCGAGCGAAGCCCCTGCAGGACGCAGGCCAAGGGCTCCAGTAGCGCGGCCCGCCGCGCTGTGATGCCTTCCGGAATCGCGAAGCACATCTGCGCATTCGCGAGAAACAGGTCTGCCATCGCGCCGTGATTTCGCCACCCCGGACGATAGGCATAGCCTGCGACGAGATCACCGGGGCGCAATTGCACCCCCTCTCCCACCGACTCGACAACGCCGGACCACTCATGACCAAGGACATACGGGTAATGCACCGGAAAGTTTGGGTCGACATTGCCCGCGAGTTGATCAAGATCTGATCCGCAGATGCCGACGTAGCTGGGCGCTACTCGCACCCAGCCCGGCTCCGGGTGGCCGACGTGCATCTGCTCGCAGCGAACCTCACCCCCTGGACCATCGGTTCGCGGGTAAACGGTCACCGAATTGACGGCGCTGCTCACCACAGACTGCGTCGCGCACTGGACTGTGGGCCCACTTGGATTCCGGGTGAAAGTCCCAAGGCACCCTCAGCAGCGCCAATGATTGACTGCGCATCAATGCCATGTTGATGCAACAGGTAGTGCAGCGACCCCGGGCCCCCGTAGGAATCCTGCAGGCCCAAGCGCACTACTCGCCGCGATAGGCCGCGATCAACGACGAGTTCACATACGGCCGATCCCAGACCACCGGTCACCAGATGGTTCTCAGCCACGACGGTGGCTTTCGTGCCGGCAATCGCAGCGGCGATTGCCTCGACATCCAACGGACGGATGGCGTTCACATGCAGATGCTGCACACTCACGCCGGCCAGGCGCAGGGCCATTGCCGCATCAGCGGCTTCGGTCGACGCAACCGACGAGCTGATCAAGCACAGATCGTCGCCGGTGCCCAGCACGCGCACCTTGCCCACCACCATCGGCTCGTCGGCCAAGACGGGAACCTCACCTCGGGCAATCCGTACGTATGCCGGGCCGTCAATCGCGTCAAGAGCGTCATGCACGCTGGCGATCTCAGCGGCGTCGACCACATCGAGGATGGTCATCCCCGGTACCGCACGCATGATCGCCACATCATCAATTGCCTGGTGCGTAACACCGGCCTGTGTTGTCAGTCCGGGGAGGAAACCCATGATGCGCACCGGTGCGCGTGCAACGGCGATCGACATATGCACCTGGTCGAGCGCACGGCGTGTGGCGAAGGTACCGAAGGTATGCACGACAGGGCGCCAACCTTCCCGAGTCAGTCCCGCGGCGATCCCCATGAGGTTCGCCTCTGCCATCCCAACGTTGATGAAGCGCTCGGGAAACGCGGCCCGAAACGGTTCGGTCTCGGTGTAATACGACAGGTCCCCCGATAGGCAGAGCATGTCCGGATGTCGACGGCCGTAGTCCACCAGCGCATTGCCGTAGGGGCAGGGCACCATTGCGATCTCCTGCTGAATGGCGGTCATGACGGCTCACCCGCCATCAACTCGGCCAAGGCCAGATCCGCTTCACCGGGTCGGAACCTGACCCAATGCGGGTGCTCGCGATCGGCGAGGCAAGGAATGCCCCGTGCGATGTCGGTGTCGCAGACGACGACGCGGGCCGTTGAACCGCGTGGATCCTCGATGGCGGCCAGCAGCGCGGGCACGTCGTGTCCATCGATGCGTCGCACGTCCAGCCCGAACGAAGCGATGCGTTCGTGAATCGGCTCTACAGCCATCACGGTTGCCGGTGATCCGTCTACCTGGCTGTCGTTGTTATCCACGAACACCGTGATGTTCGTCAGCCCGTAGTGCGCCAACGACATAAAGGCCTCCCACGTCTGGCCCTCCTCAAGCTCACCGTCACTGATCATCACCCACACATGGCCGGGCAGACCTCGCAGTCGGCGACCCAGTGCTACCCCAATGCCTTGACTAAGGCCTTGAGCGAGCGAACCGGTAGTGAACTCCATGCCCGGGGAGTCGTGACCGCCGATCATCTCGATAGGCGATCCGTCCTTACCGAACTCCTGCAGGGCCTCAACGGGCAGCTCACCAAGTTCCACCAAGGTCGCATACACCGCAATGGAGTAGTGCGCGGGGCTCAGGATGAACATGTCACCTCGCGAGCGCACCAGCCCAGCGGTGTGAATCGCGGCAAGAATCTCCGCCGCGGAGAGCGCCTGGCCCAGGTAGCAACCGTTGGAGCGCACCGTGACGTCAAAGGCATGCTTGCGAATTCCCCATGCCCTCCGCGCGACAATGCGCGCGACTGTTGCCTGATCGAGGTGCACCTGATCGGCCATCGTGGAGGTGGTCATGAAGCATGCTCCCAAATAGCAGAGCACCTTCGGTATGTGTTGATCAAACCCCGGTTATGGGAAAGCCCGTGCGGCTGGGGGGCTGTCGCACGGGCTTTCAGGACCTTTCGGTCCGGCCGCCCGGGGGGGGTGGGCGGCAGGGCCATTCTGCCTTACCCGAAATGCAGTGTCCCGCCAATCCCCAGTTGCCCCGCCGCAACTGGGCAGCCTGGTTTACTCCGAGGGTGAGTTCTTCGGGAAATTCGGGCACAAACGACTTCCAACCCCAGGTCAGGGTGCTGCTCCTGGGCTACGGGCTTGCCGGTCGTGTCTTCCACGCCCCGCTGATCCAGGCGACCGAGGGCATGGCGGTGACCGCCGTGGTGACCGGCGATCCAGCGCGTCGAGCCCAGGTACAGGCCGATCTGCCAGCCGCCCGACTGCTCGCCTCGCCAGACGAGGCATGGGACAGCGATGAATTCGACCTCACGGAGATCGACCTCGCGATTGTGGCCGGGGCAAACATCACACACGTTCCCCAGGCCCGTGCCGCACTGGAGAGGGGCTTGCACGTGGTTGTGGACAAGCCGCTGGCGCCAGATGCGACGAGCGCCCGAGAGCTGGCCGACCTCGCGCAGGCCAACGATCGACAGTTGCACATCTTCCAGAACCGGCGCTGGGATTCGGATTACCTCACCATGCGGGCCGTGGTCGCCAGTGGCCTGTTGGGGACGCCGCATCGATTTGAATCACGATTCGAACGACTACGCACGCAACTTAGCGGGGGCTGGCGCGAATCGGCCCGTGCTGACGAGCAGGGCGGCGTGCTGGTGGACTTCGGTGCCCACCTGGTTGATCAGGCATTGGCGCTGCTGGGGCCGGTCGCCTCGGTGACGGCGGTCGCGCGATCCGTCCGAGCCGCCGATATCGCTAATGATGACGCCCAGATGCTGCTGACGCACACATCGGGCGCCGTCAGTTACCTCAGCGGCAGCAGCGTCGCTGCGTTCGGACAGCCTCGCTTCCTGCTGCTTGGGACCAACGGTGGCTGCCGTATAGACCTACCGGATTCCCAGGAGGCGCAACTTCGCGCTGGGCTAACCCCGCACGATGACGTGTTTGGCCACGAGCCGATTGACACTGCGGCCGTGGTGCAGTTCGCGGCCAAGGACGGGACCTTGCAGGAACAATCCTGGCCACGCGCTCAGGGTGACTGGCGCACCTATTACCCCGCGGTGCGCGATGCGATTCGGTTCGGCACGCCCGCGCCCGTTCCCGTCGACGATGTGATCGCCAACCTGCGTGTGCTGGACGCAGCCGCCGAGTCGGCGCGTAGTGGGCGGACAATCACGCTGGATCCGCCGGCGGGTCACCGAACAACTCCCAACTGACCTGATGCACCAAGGGGCAACCCGGTGCCACGACTGAAGGTTGCCCGATCAGTGGGTCGTTAATTCCGTTCGGAGGTCCGGACTGTGGTTCGACGAGCAGGAAGTCCGACAGTTCATCAAAGATGACAAACCAAGGGGCACTGTTCCTGATGCGCATCGTCAGTGCCTGCGGCCAGCTGAGCACGGCATCGCCTGGCGCATAAAACGTGTCGTCGAAGGGTCCGTCAGTCATGGTCGCTCGTTGCAGGGCAGCCGTCGGCATCCGGTCCGCATCCCGCGGAGCCAACCGCCCCTCAGCAAGTTCCCAGTGTGCTGGCCCGCCGCGGGCGAGTCGACGACGAAACCAGGGATGCCAGCCAACCACTGCCGCGAAAGGCTCAGCCTCACACGTGATCTCAATCTGCGTGTGCAGCACCTCTGGCTCCAGGGTCCAAAGCATCCGCACCTGCCCCGGCCAAGGCCACGGCTTGCTCAACTCGACACTGAATTCAGCCCGATCGGCTTCGCACCTGTCGACGCGGACCGGCCCCGCGGCGACCGTGCCATGAATTGCCCAGTCCTGGAATGTCGCGGGCATCGCACTGCCGTCCGGCAATGCATTGCCGCGCAGGCGTCCGGCCCAGGGCGCCATGGCATACATTCCATGACCCACCCAGTGCGTGTCATGGGAACCCAGCAGTTCCAGATCGTCCACCTGCCAGGAGACCGCGCGCCCACCCTGCATTGGATCCAGCAGAACGCGCTGCCGGTGCAGGCCAGGTCCAGGAGAACTGATCAACTCCAGCAGGCTCACCGCGTCTCCAGTGCTAGGAGGCTTCGCGGGCGGCGGTCATCTGCAGCACACCCAGTGGGTCGGACAGCAGCGGGGCGAAGGCACGCTCCGCGGCACCCAACAACGTGCTGTCGCCTTCCAGAGCAGGGGTAACCAGTTGCACGTCGTCGCGCATCGCAGCAAGGGTCTGATCCACGCGGCCCAGTACGGCTTCGGATACCTGCGGTAGTAGGTAGCGCAGGTGTCCGCCCAGGACGATGACCTCGGGGTTGAAGATATTGACGAGGTTTCCTAGGCCCAGGCCTAGCCATTCGCCCACATGGCGCAGCCCTTCCCGAGCCTTTACGTTGCCCGACTCGGCCGCGCGGACCACCTGCAGCACATCACCAACCTCGTCACTGAGGCCGGCCGCACGCAGCACGGCATCGCGGCCAATCTCGGTCTCCCAACAACCACGCGTCCCACAGCGACAGAGCAGTCCACCGGGGTTCACAACCATGTGGCCGACCTCGCCCCCGAATCCACCAAGGCCGGTCATCAAACTGCCGTCCAACACGATCCCGCCGCCGATGCCGACCTCACCGGAGAGGTAGATGAGCGATCGCACACCGCGACCGGAACCACGCACATGCTCAGCCAGCGCACCCAAGTCAGCGTCATTGCCCACTGCGATCTGTGGGACTCGCTGACCAGGCACCGTCATGCGATCCACCAGCAGGGTTCCCAGTGGCACATCCCGCCAGCCGAGGTTCGGTGCCACCAACACCTGACCATCGTCTGGATCGATCACGCCGGGGATGGACACCGCCAGTCCCACGAGCGTGCCGGTGGCTTCGCCAAGCAACGCCTCGGCCGCCTGAGCAATGACCTCGACTGCCTCGGCAGGGTCGATGCCATCTGCAGCATGCGTGTCCGTGCGTCGCGTGAAGACCGTGCCTCCCAGACCCACGAGCGCGGTTTCCGTCGCCTCGACCTTCACCTCGCAGGCCAGCACGAGCGCTCCTGAGGGCACCGGCTCCGCCACGAGGGAGGGGCGCCCAACTCCACCAGCAGCACCCGCCACCTCGGCGACCAGGCCCGCCTCGGCGAGCTCGTTCACCAGCACGCCGATCGTGCTGCGGTTCATACCGGTTGCGCCGACCAAGTCTGATCGACTCACCGGTCCACTGACGTGCACGAAACGAAGGATTCGTGCCAGATTCAGGCGGCGCAGATCATCCTGCGTCGTCGCGGTGGTTACGGACACGCTCGCTAGGTTCCTGTCGTCAAACTTCGCTTCCGAGAGAGCGCATCGGCGCCCGCCGCGAGCATCAGCACCGCACCGGTGATCATCAACTTGATGCCGGCCGGGTAGCCGAGCAGGCCCATACCGTTGTCAATCACCGCAACCACTGCGCCGCCAATCAGGGCGTCATGAATGCGACCGCGCCCACCGAACAGACTGGTGCCACCGATGACCGCGGCCGCCACCGCCTGCAGCACGATGAATCGTCCGGCGTTGGGGTCAACAGATGCCGCCCGGCTTGCTGCCACGATTCCCGCGAAGGCTGCCGTCGTGGAACAGATCGTGAAGCAGGCAATGCGGACCTGGCTGATGCGGATACCAGCACGCCGCGCGGCTTCGGCATTACCGCCGACCGCATA
The DNA here is from genome assembly GCA_018970765.1 of Actinomycetales bacterium. Classification (GTDB taxonomy): domain Bacteria; phylum Actinomycetota; class Actinomycetes; order S36-B12; family S36-B12; genus REEB426. The sequence goes on along the minus strand of JAGWVT010000039.1, from coordinate 8,386 downwards.
AATGTGACGCCCAAAGCGCGTGCGGTTAAGGACGAAGCCGAAGCCCAGAGTCAAGATCATCAGGATGGGCACGATGATCGGCACGCCGCTGAGCGGGTTGAGTTCCGGATTCGTACTGCGCTCAAGGCTCAGCACCCAGACCGCCGCAAACCCGATTGCCGCGAGGACGATCGTCTTCAGACCGATCACACCGAGTGACGCTCCGGTGAACCCACGGGCTTGACGGCGCTGGCGTCCGATGAGAGCCACCGCGAAATAGCCCAGCACCACCAACACATAGAGCGACCATCCCAGCCAGATCGGCAGGTTATCGTTCTCAATCGCTTTGATTACCGGGTCGGTGATGCGCACGTTGCCACCCTCGCCAATGATCACCAGCACCAGTCCCTGGAAGGCCAGGAACAGTGCCAACGTCACAACGAACGATGGAATACCGACTTTGGCGACCAGCAGACCGATACAGAAGCCGATGATCAGGCCCGCGATGATCGCAGCACCAGCCGCCACGTACCAGGGTGCGCCGTTCTTGGACATGAGCACGGCCAAAATCGCACCGGCCACACCCGAGGTGACGCCTGCAGAAAGGTCAATCTCGCCGAGCAAAAGAACGAAGATCAAACCCATCGCCAAGATGACGACCACGGCCGCCTGCGTGAGGAAGTTTGCAAAGTTCAACGGGGTGGCGAATGTCGGGCGCAACGCTGCGAACAACAGCACCAGCACGATCAAGCCCAGGATGGCCGGCAGCGAGCCCATATCGCCGCCGCGCACCTTTGACCACCAGCCACCGAGTGACTGGCCGATGCCCTGACCCTGGTGCTGCAAGTAATCGGGGGTCTGCGTTGAAGTGCTCATGCGTCCTCATCTACGCCGCTGGCCGACTTGCCTCCGGTGATGTACTCCACGACCTCAGCGGGCGTGGTGCTCTTCGCATCCAGACGCACCACCATTCGGCCGAGGTAGAGCACATAGATAACGTCTGCCACGCTGAAGACGTCCTGCAGGTTGTGGGAGATGATCACCACGCCCAAACCCTTGGCGGCGAGCTCTCGCACCAAGTTGAGCACCTGCTCGGTCTGCGCCACGCCAAGGGCCGCCGTCGGTTCGTCAAGGATGACGACCTTGTTGTTCCACAGCACCGCCCGGGCGATTGCCACAGTCTGGCGTTGGCCGCCGGAAAGACTTGAGACTTTCTGACGAAGCGACTTCACGGTTCGCACTGAGAGGCTCTGCAGCGTCTTGCCGGCCTGCGACTCCATGTCAGCTTCGTCGAGCGCTGCACCTCGGTGCAGTTCGCGGCCCAGGAACATGTTTTGGACGATGTCGAGGTTGTCGCATAGCGCCAGGTCTTGGTACACGACTTCAATGCCAAGGGACGCCGCCGAGCGCGGGTCGCTGATCGAGACTTGCGCACCTTCGAAGGTGATCGTGCCCGAGTCGAATGGCTGGATGCCTGCCAGGCCCTTAATCAGGGTTGACTTGCCAGCACCATTGTCCCCAACGAGTGCGGTCACCTTGCCTGGGGCAACGGAGAAGTCCACGCCCTTGAGTACGTCAACCGCACCAAAGCTTTTCTTTGCTCCAGCGACTTCGACGATTCCTGCCGACGCCATGTGCTCCTCCATCATTGCGCCCAGCAACAACTCACCGGTGGCAAGTCTTCGTCGCTGACCGTCCGCGTTTGCCCAAACTTAACGAGGCTGCGGGAAATTTTCCGGGTATTGCCGGATCAATAATCCGGCCGAGGTGTTGCCGGCCCGTGCTCAGCGTGCGAATACTGAGCACACTGAGCACACTGAGCACGGGACCGACAATCTGGACTTACTTGATGCCGAGCTCCTCGCACACCGCTGCAACATCGTCGACGCAAAGCTCCGCGGCGGTGAAGCCGGCGGTGCCAGCGTTCAGGACGTCCTGAACGTTCTCTGCGTAGATGATGACCGGGGTCGAGTACACGGCCGGAACCGAAACGCCACCCACGTCAACCGTCGCCGGTGCTGCTGGGCTCTCGCCGTTCAGCAGGGCGATGGCCAGCTTCGAGGCGTCAGCGGCCTCCAGTGCGGTGTTCTTGAACACCGACATGCACTGCTTGCCGAGCAGGACGTTCTGCAGACCCGAAAGGGTTGCGTCCTGGCCGGTGACCGGGATGGTCAGGCCGTTCTTGTCGTTGACGGCGATTGCTGAGCCACCGAGGCCATCATTGGCCGCGAGAACGCCATCGATCTTGCCGCCAAGGTCGGTGAACATCTGCTCGTAGATGACACCACCCTGCTGGTTGTCCCAGTCCGGAACGGACTCGTCCTTGACCGGCTTGACGCCAGCGGCCTCGAGCGTGGTCTGGTAGCCCTCCTTGAACATGGCGGCGTTGCCGTCAGTCGGGGAGCCGTTCAGGAAAACGACCTGAGCAGCGGCCGGGTCGATCCCATTGGCTGCGAGGCACTTGAGCAGACCCTCGCCCTGCAGCTGGCCCACCTTGACGTTGTCGAAGGACACGTAGTAGTCAGCAGGTGCGAAGGGACGGTCGTAGGCGATGACGGCGATGCCCTGGGCCTTGGCCTTCTCAGCCACGGTTGCACCGGAGCCGTTGAGGTCGACCAGGATCATCACACCGCAACCGCCGGCGAGCATCTGATCGCCGATGGTGAGGTACTGGTTGGTGTCGCCCTGGGCATTCTGGATATCCGACTCGAAGCCGGCCTCTGCCAGTGCGCTCTCGATTGCCGGACGGTCCTGGTTCTCCCAGCGATCCGAAGACTGGCTGTCGGGGAGGATGACGCAGGCCTTGCCAGCAGCTGCCGGAGCAGCCGAGGCAGCTGCCGAGCTCGCGGCCGGTGCGGCCGATGACTCGGTGCTCGTGCTGGAGCTGCTGCATGCAGCAACCAGCAGTGACGCGGCCGCGAGGCCCGCCACTGACGCAATGATTCGCTTGGACATTCGGTGCTGTCCCTTCCTTGCAGGCTGAGCCTGCTGGTTGTCGATGGTGTCGTTCACCTTGCATTCATGACGGTCTTGCTGGACGTGCTCCCTGCCCCCAATCGCTCGACTAGACGCCGAGAATGCGATCGATGACAAGTTGATCGAGCGCTTCGTTCCCATAGGTGCGATCGGCAAGCCGATCGGGTTCGAAGGACTCTGCCTTCAGTCGCGCTGCCGAATCCGCTGAGTAGCGGCCAACAGTCGACTCCGCGAGTTCGGGAACCCCGGCCTTGGCCATGGCTTCCTGCACTCGAGGATCTAGGTCGTACTCGCGCGCCTTCTGCGCGAGGACGAGATAGGTGCGCATGCACCCGCGGGCGAAATCCCAGATGCCCTCGCCACCGTCGTTGCGGTAAGGGCGAGCGTCGAAATGACGTGGACCGTCGTAGCCGGAAGCCTCAAGTAGGCGGACGAGGAAGAAGTCGTCCTTGATGCCCTCCGAGCCGAAGCGCAGGTCCTGGTCGTAGCGGCCGATCTTCTGATCGTTCAGGTCGATGTGGAACAACTTGCCCTGCCACAGCGCCTGGGCAACACCCTGGTAGAAGCTCAAGCCCGCCATCGTCTCGTGTGCGACCTCAGGGTTCAGGCCGACCATCTCCGGGTACTCCAGCATCTGGATGAACCCCAGTGCGTGGCCAATCGTCGGCAGGAAGGTGTCACCCCGTGGCTCATTGGGCTTGGGTTCCAGCGCGAACCGAATCGCGTACCCCTGGTCGCGGACGTACCCACACAGGAAGTCCAGAGCCTCCTTGTAGCGGTCCAGGGCGTCGCGCGGCTCCTTGCTGGCCGCGCTCTCCACACCCTCGCGACCACCCCAGAGCACATAAGTCGGTGCACCCAGTTCCGCAGCAACGTCCAGATTCCGCAGCACCTTTTGAATGGCGAGCCGGCGAACATTGCGGTCGTTGGACGTAAAGGCACCGTCCTTGAACATCGGGTGCCAGAACAGGTTCGTGGTCGCCATCGAACAGACGATCCCGGTTTCGGCCAAGGCCGCCTTGAAGCGGTCCAGCTCCGCACGACGCTGGCTCTCCGGGGCACCGAAGGTCATCAGATCGTCGTCGTGAAAGCTGACTCCCCAGGCACCGATCTTGGCTAGGCCCCGCACGAAGTCCACCGGGTCAATCGGCGGACGGGTGGCATCGCCGAACGGGTCACGACCGGGGTGGCCGATAGTCCACAGGCCAAAGGAGAACTTGTGCTCCGGGCGTGGAGTCAGGCCGTCGGACACGTCACGTTCTCCCTGTGGTCCAAGTCATACTGAAAATGTTGTGTGCCACAACATATGGCCGCATCCCAAACCCTGCAAGGCGTAGTCGCACCGAATCGGTTACCGATGAGTAACAATTTGGTCACGCTCGGCGCACGGCCCCAATCCCCAACGCGCTGCGCCACGCGGCGCGAAACTTCCCGGGGGACGTCACCTCATATATGGGCGATTGAGATACATGGTGACTGTGTCCACCGCGGTGGTGCCGACCAAAGCACACACAGCCATCCACAGGGGTCGTTCCGGGCTTGACCCGTGAGTACGGGTCAAGTGCTAATTTCCCAGAATGAAGACGACCATCGAACTTCCCGACGACCTTGCCCTGAGGGCGCGCAGGTGTGCTGCCGAGTCTCACACCACGCTGCGTAGCCTCGTGGAGGAGGCCCTGAGACGCGAACTGCAGCGCCGGGAAACCCCGATGGTTTGGTCCCCCGACCCGACTTTGGGATTCGGCTCTGGGGGATTGACATCCTCTGCCGCGCATCTCACTTGGTCCGAGATCCGGGAAATGGCGATGCAGCCGTCGTGACCAATGTGTCGAGCGGCCTGGCACGTGACCGTCTAGTAGAGCGCCATTCGGGCGGCCGCGTACTGCTCACGCACCTTCGGCACCGGCGTGGGCTCCAGCCTTAGCGTGGGACCATCCCGCAGGCGATCCCAAACCGGTGGCTCGGCCCCACCGTGCAGCGCCCAGGCCGCCTGCCGGGCAGCACCATCCGCGACATATTCGCCGGGCGGCGGAACCTCGACCGGTACCGGAAACATCGTTGCGGCGACCTCTGCCACCGCACGGTTTGCCGCAGCGCCGCCCACCAGTAGCACGCGCCCGGGTGTGACGCCGACCTCCACGAGCGCGTCCACCGCATCGGCCAGCCCGCCGAGCATGCCCTCGATCGCCGCGCGGGCGATATTCGCCGGTGTGAGGTTTTCCCGAGTGATGCCATGCAGCGACCCGCGGGCCTGGGGCAGGTTGGGGGTGCGTTCGCCATCGAAGTACGGCAGCAGAGTGAGCCCGCCCGATCCCGCCTCAGCCGTCAAGGCGAGCCGTCCGAGCTCGTCCGGGCTCACACCGAGCAGTTCGGCAGTTGCCGTCAGGATCCGAGCGGCATTGAGCGTGCAGACCAGCGGCAGGAACCGCCCGGTGGCATCAGCGAAACCCGCCACCGTGCCGGTTGGGTCGGCTGAGGGCACCGTGGAACATGCGAACGCCGTTCCCGACGTACCCAGTGAGACGACCACATCACCGGGCCCGGCATCCAGTGCCAGGCCCGCTCCCATGTTGTCGCCAGTGCCGGGAGCCAGGGCAACACCCGTTGCCGTCTGGCCCACGACCTCGCATGGTCCAGCAACGTTGGGCAGTGCAGGGAGGTGTCCCAGCGCTAATTCCACGAGGTCTTCGCGGTAGCGGCCCTGCGCCGGTGACCAGTACCCGGTGCCAGACGCATCCCCGCGATCGGTGACTGCCTGCTCAGGCCGACCGGCTAACAACCAGGTCAGGTAATCGTGCGGCAACATGAGCGCGGCAACGCGCCGCGCCTGCTCGGGTTCACTGCGTGCGAGCCAACGGATCTTCGACACGGTGAACGCTGCCACGGGCACGCTGCCCACCGCATCGGCCCAGGCCTGCGGTCCACCGAGTTCACGCACGAGGTCTGCAGCGTCCTCAGCCGAACGGGTGTCATTCCACAGCAGCGCCGGGCGCACCACCTCACCTGACTCGTCAAGGACCACCATGCCGTGCTGCTGCGCTGCAACAGCCATTGCCGTGACACCGTCAAGTGCACCGTCCAAGACACCACCCAGCGCCTGCCACCAAGCCTCGGGTGCCACCTCGGTGCCCTCCGGATGCGCGGCGCGCGCCTCGCGCACCAGGGCTCCGGTTTGCGCGTCGCGAACCACGACCTTCACCGATTGGGTGGATGAATCAATGCCGGCGACCAGCGGACCTTGGTTTGCCATAGCGGCAAGCGTGGCATAACCGCATCAGTCCGCCAGTGCAGGCACCCGCATTCCCGCCGAGCAGCCGCGTAGCAATCGCTGCAGCGCCGCGCGCTCCTGCGTGTCAACCGCTAGGCGCCACCGGAATTTCACCCCAATCCAGGCTTTTGCGAAGCGGCACCTGCCTTCATCGGGTTGCCACTGCGCCGGATCATCGTCGCTCTTGGATCGGTTGCTCCCGGCGGTCACCGCAATCAGTGCCCAGGCGTAACCCAGGTCGTTGGCAAACCGCGCCCGCCGACCAGCATTCCATCGCCACGCACCGGAATCCCACGCCTCACTCAGCGCAACAACGTGATCAATGTCGAGGGCCGACGCATCACTGACAACCGTGCCGTCGTAAAGCGAGATCCATCGCCCACTAACAACCGCACAGCCCTGCACAACACCCGCGACCGCCTCCGCAATGAGCACCTCATCGCGCGTGTCACAACCGTCGCCATCGCGGTCCTGCCAATCGGCAAACAGCGACCGGTCATACCCACCCACGTGCTCCGGTGCACTCGGCAGTGCACGCAAGAGCACCAATGCCGACGACGAATCAGCCTGCACTGGTACGGCACACATGGCAGTTGCCAGCACAACCACGAGTGCCGTGGTCCCCCTGACTACGTTGCCGATTTCGTTCACCCCCAGTAAGAAGACGCCAACTACCGCTCAGAAACTGCTGAGAAACTCAGTGCAGCCGTGTCATACGACAATAGCCCCAGCGATCACTTCCGCACGGAACCGTTCAGGGAGTGAATTAGGAGTCACGACATCCACTGGTACGCCCAACAGCCGGATCAATTCGTCCCTGATAGCCCCAATATCGAGCAGGGTCGTCTCTGGTGTCGGATCGACCAGCAAGTCAAGGTCACTCTCAGCGGTGTCGTCGCCACGAGCACTAGAACCGAAGACTCGGGGATTCAATGCATTGTGAGCCATGACGATTTCGCGAACCGCTTGACGGTGAGAGGCAAGAGCCGATGAAGGTTTCATAACTCTCACCTCCTTCACCGCGGCTGCAAACCTAGTGCAGAGATTGGCAATTCTACGCTCAACGTTCCCCTGCGGCCAGCTCGCGCTGAATCATCAGTCGAAGATGACGCCCTTCTGCAGGAAGAAGCAGCCATAGGGCTCCGACTCCAGTGTGTGCACGACGGCATAAACACCCTTTGCACGCTGGTAAAACTCCAAGCGCGGGACGATGCCGTATGCAAGGTCGCGCCCTTCGGCTTGTTTGGCTAGCTTCAGTAGTTCGTCCTGGGTTGCGGTGGTGATGGACGGATCGTCGCGTACTTCCATCCGCTCCAATGGATGATCAACGAAGGAGTCCAGCGGAAACACACTCAAGATGGCGCGCGCTGCTCGCAAGATGCCTACCTCGCCTAGGCGAATAACGGGCTTACCCGATGCTGCCGCCGGGTAGTTTCGATCGACCAAAAGCAACTGATCGCCGTGTCCCATGTCGTCGAGAATCTTCAACAACTCACCGGACAGCAGTGGATCAATACCCTTCAGCATCTGCGCTCCTTAGTCAGTTGCCCGGCGCCGACTCATCGGCCGCAGCACGCCGGGCACGGGTGCCTGCCATCATCTTGTCCACGATCGACTTTTTCACCACACCACTCTTGAGAAAGCCTGCGGGCTGGAATTCCTGCGGCAGGCCACCTGGCAACACTTCGCCGGTTGCCCGGTGCACCTGCGGCGCAGCAATAGAACGCAGGATCGGCGTTGGCGTGTCGGAGCCGTGGATCCAACTTGATGCCTGCCCGTGCTGATCCTCGCGGCTGGCTCCCTGCCCCATCCAGGCCAGCGCGTGGCCCTGGACCGATTGCTCACGGCCGACTTCAACCGGGCTGGTGTATCGGCCATGCGCCGCCTCAACGCTCTTACGCGAGTGCGTCACATCACCGGCTTTACGTTCGCCGAGTTCGAACGTTCCCGGCATGCCGGTACGAATGGTGTTTTCGTGATACTGCTCGGGGATTCCAAGTTGACTCATGAGCGACTTAGCGTGATCGTGCTGCTCGGAGACCTCTTTGGTCATCGGACGCGCCCATGGGTTATCCGTCGAGTTATCGGTCTCAAAGGCACTCTCCGGAATAGCCGGGGCACCGCCTGCGGCGGACGGGGCGAGCAGATGCGCATATGGGGCGG
>JAGWVT010000127.1 GCA_018970765.1 Actinomycetales bacterium | reverse complement strand
CGTCTGGAAGATCGCGATGTGCCGGAGCTTGCCCGGCGCGTGCTGCAGACCTGCGGGGTGGTGATGCGCTGGGCGGTGGCCCATGGTCTGGCCGATCGCAACCCGGTGGCCGATGTGAAGCCCGCCGACTTCCTCAAGCCGCGCATCGTGACCAACTTCGCGCGGGTGGGGGCAGCGGAGCTGCCGGAGTTGCTGCGCGCGATCAATGCCTACCAGGGCAGCGTCTACACCCGGGTGGCCATCCAGCTCATGGCGCTGACCTTCGTGCGTACCTCGGAGCTGATCCAGGCGCGCTGGGGCGAGTTTGATCTGGATGCGGCGGAGTGGACGATCCCGGCAGACCGGATCGGCCGCAAGGGCGCGATGGGCAAGCGTCGGCCGCATCTCGTGCCGCTGAGCCAGCAGGCGCTGGAGTGGCTGCGCACGCTGCGGGTGGCGCGCGGCGAGGAGCGTTGCCAGGACGGCGCGCTTCTCTTTCCGGGGGAGCGTGATCATGAGCAGCCCATGAGCAACGGCACGATCCTGATGGCACTCAACCGGATGGGGTATCGCGGCCGGATGACCGGGCACGGCTTCCGGGGGATCGCCTCGACGGCGCTCAACGAGATGGGCTACCGCTTCGATGTGATCGAGGCGCAGCTCTCGCATGTGGAGCGCGACCGCACGCGGGCGGCGTACAACCACGCGCAGTACCTCGAGGAGCGGCGCGAGATGATGCAGGGCTGGGCGGACTATCTGGATCGGGTGCGCACCGGCGGGAAGGTGATTCCGTTTCGGCAGGGCAGGGCGACGTCTTGATCAGAGCCGTCGCCGGGGAACCAGTCGCCCACTCGGATCTTCATCAACCAGCGTCCGGCATGCCCTCCACCCTGGCCGGTGTCGTGCAGGTCCTCGTGCCGCCAAACCCGAGCGTCGGCAACCCGGGGATTGCGGTGACTGCTCAGCCTCGACGGTGTCGGTGGAGCGTGACCCGGTGCGCGATCCACGCATCCACCTCCGACTCCAGCCAGCCCACACTGCGCGAGCCGATCGGTATCGACGCCGGGAAGTCGCCCTTGCGTATGGCCTCGTACAGGCCGGTGCGTCGCAGGCCGGTGCGCTCCAGCACCTGAGGGCACCGCAGGATCACATGGTGCTCGGTGACCTGCGTGCGGCCGCTTGGCACCGGTCGCAGATTCGCGATGCGCTCGATCAGTTCGGGAGATCTGCTCGGCGTTGTTGGCGGCCGCAATGTGACGACGGCAGGGCTCGGCCCCTGTTCCCTTGAAGTGTCTTCCGAGGGGTTGCTTGGTCTCCAGACTGGTCTGCGCACGGGTCGCTTGCGGGGCGCTGGCTTCTGCGGCTTCACAGCTGTGTTGCTCATGGGGTGACTCGCTGGTGCGGCGTTGATCGTTTCCGTCCGGGGGCGTTCGTTTGCTGCCCCTGCTACACCTGAACGTAATCGGCGCGGCCGTGTCAGCGCTGCTGGCAGCGATCGTGTGCGACCAGGTCGTCCGTCTGGATGTTCCCGCGTGGCCGAGGCTGCCGACGACGGTCTTCCAGATGACGCTGGCGTGTCGGTGTCACATATTCGCGAAGATGCTTTCAGGCCGTTTGTCTCGCCCGAAAATCCTCGATCAGCCGAGGCCAGATTACCTCCAGCTCATAGGCGATGGAGCCGGACAGGCCTTCAAGGTCTGGAAACAGCGAGCTGCTGGTGACGTTCATGCGGTACAAGGCCGCCATCGCTTGACGTCGAATGTCCGGGCTGAAAACGTACTTGACCAGCAGCGGCTGGGCGACGGAAGCGGCATAGGCGGTGAGGATTTCCTCCAGAGGTAGATCCAGCACGCCGGGCATCACAAACAGACCGCTTTGGGCAACAAGCCTGTGATCCATCTCGGCGGGCTCGCCGAACCACACCAATTTCTGCCGGTTGTGCAGGAAAAATCGCTCGAAGTTGCCTGGGACCCTCGGGTCGATTTCATCGCGCCTCAACGCGGGATCAAAGTCGGGCGATGCCGACCACAGTGCCGGCGTATTGAGCCCGTAGACCGCAGATTCGCCCGTCGTGGCTTCCAGTGCAAAAAAAGCTGCCACGAAGGGCGACTTGGTGAAATCCAAAAGGCGTGTCGGTGCGCCGTGGTGCTGCATCAGCGCCAGACAGCGCAGTGTGTCGTCAAGCGTTGCCGCATCCTGGACAAAAATGTGCGCCTTGCGTCGGAACACGCGCCACGCGCGCTCCTCACGCAGGGGCCACAGGCTGGGATCGTCGTGGCTAAACGCGTGTAGCCTACGCGACAGCGAGCTGAACAGTGGCCAACGCGCATCGGCCAACCCGCGAAAGGCCCATCCTTCCTGATCCTCGATACCGTTCACGAAGTCTTCCCAGCGGGTGACGTGGATAACGCGAATATTGTCCATGGCGCCACATGATCGCTACCTGCCGTGACAGTTTGCGCCGTAGTCTGCGCGTTGGTGCCACACAGGCACTACGGTCGGTATGAAGCCGTGATGTAACTGTTTATTGCATGAAGCGGGACTTTCACATGTGCGTCATCAAGAGAGCCTATTGTCCAATGCGCAAGTTCCTGCGTGGCACATGCGCCGCTCGATACTCAACCTCCTCGAACTTCTCCTGTGTACCTTTGCGCTGATCGCGTTAGGGGCTTGCTCTTTTTCGTCCCTGAATAACACGGAACCGGTTTCCGCGACGCAGGTTTCGGTCAAACTGGTTGCCTTCAACGACTTCCACGGGGCTCTCGATCCGACATCGGTCGTCTTGGCGGACCCTGCATCTGCCCAAGTTACTCGCAGGGTTCCGGCAGGTGGCGCGAAACATCTGGCCGCGATGCTTGCGAAATTGCGGGTAGAGCAGCCCAACACCGTGGTGATTTCAGCGGGTGATCTGGTGGGTGCTTCGCCGCTGTCTTCGGCCCTGACGCTTGACGAAGGAACCATCGAGCTCATGAACCTGTTGGGGGTGGACTTCAATGCCGTCGGCAACCATGAGTTCGATCGTGGTGTGGACGAACTCATGCGCTTGCAGTACGGGGGCTGCCAGCGACTGACAGCGCTGGTGCCCTGCAGGGTCAATCCTTCATTCAAGGGCGCGAGCTTCCGTTTTTTGTCGGCGAACGTGATCACGCGAGATGGCCGCCCGCTTTTCCCTGCCACCGGCATGAGGACATTTGGGCAAGGGCGTACCGCGGTGACCGTCGGAGTGATCGGCCTGACTCTGCGTGAAACGCCATCGCTCGTGACACCCAGCGGCGTCAGCGGCCTGACTTTCGAGGACGAGGCGCAGACCATTAATCGTCTTGTGCCAAGCTTGCGAGCCCAGGGTGCTGATGTGGTTGTGGTGGCAATTCATCAAGGCGGCGAAACTCAGGGGGACATGAACGACAGAACTTGCCCCGGTTTGGGTGGGCCTATCGTGCCTGTTCTTGAAAGGATCGACGTGCCGGTCGACCTTGTCATCACCGGTCATACGCACCGTGCCTATGCGTGCGACTATGCGCTGCATGACCCCGCCAAATCGTTCTGGGTGACGAGTGCGGGCCAGTACGGCACGCTGGTGACCGATATTGACCTGACGTACGACACTCAAGCCCGCCGCGTGGTGAAACTGGCTGCAGTCAACCGCGTCGTGGAGGTTCAGCCCACCGGTTTGAAGGCCTTTGTCCCGGCGCAGGGTCTTCTGAAGGAGGTGTCGGATCTCGTCGAGCGCTACACCCGGGAGGCCGAACCACTGGCACGACGCGTTGTCGGACGCATTGGATCCGATCTGAACAGGGTTCG
>JAGWVT010000126.1 GCA_018970765.1 Actinomycetales bacterium | reverse complement strand
CCGGCTACACCGGCCCGATCCTGTCCATTGAACCGTTAGACGACGCCTACCAGGCGCTTGTGCAGCGTGCTTCGGGTGACGACACCTGGCAGTGCGTGCAGGCAGCTCTGGGTGCAGCGAGCACGCAGTCAGTGATTCATGTGTCGGCGAACTCGATGAGTTCGAGCCTGGCAACGATGTCCAGCGAGCACCTGCAGGCGGCGCCTGACTCGGCCACCATCCGCGAGCAGACCGTCACTGTGCGCCGCTTCGACGAACTCACCGAAGTCGCCAGCAGTGCGCGAATCTTCCTGAAGATTGACACGCAAGGCTTTGAGGAACAGGTACTCGCGGGTATCGGGGATCGTTGGGCGGATCTTGTTGGGATTCAACTCGAAACCTCGCACCTGCCCCTATATGAGGGTGCCTGGTTGCATCCGCAAGTGATGGCCTACTTCGCTGATCGTGGATGGGAACCGGTCTTCGTCGAACGCGGATTCACTGACGCACGTACCGGTCGTGTCCTGCAGTCGGATTGGACGTTCGCACCAATCGGCGCGATGACAGTGTGAACTCCTGTAAGTCTCTGCTGTGAATAGTCTGATTAGAGAATTCGACGGCCACGCTTGGCGAGTTGCATCAAGTAGTCCCCGTAACCTGACTTCACTAAGGGCTCGGCAAGGGCGATGAGTTGCGCGTCGTCAATCCACTCGTTGCGCCAGGCAATCTCTTCGATACAGCCCACCTTGGTGCCCTGGCGGTCTTCGATGACCCGGACGAATTCCCCGGCATCCTGCAGGCTGCGAAACGTGCCGGTGTCCAGCCAGGCGGTTCCTCGCTCTAGGACAGTGACGGTCAGCGCGCCGTGTTGCAAGTAGTGGTCATTGACCGCAGTGATCTCCAACTCACCCCGTGCACTGGGTTTGATGCTGCGGGCCACATCAACCACCTGTTCGTCGTAGAAGTACAGGCCTGGCACGGCGTAATTACTGCGCGGTGCGGTCGGTTTCTCTTCAATGGACAGCACTACCCCCTGGTCGTCAAACTCCACGACGCCGTACTCGGCGGGATTGGCCACTTCGTAGGCGAAGACGTGGGCACCCTGTTGATCAGTTAGCGTGGCGAGTTTTCGACCAAGCCCGTGGCCGTGGAAAAGGTTGTCGCCCAAAATCAGCGCTGCCTGGTCGCCAGCAAGGAACTCCTCGGCGATCAGGAATGCCTGTGCGAGGCCCTCGGGCTTGGCCTGCACCGCATAGGCCAACCGCATCCCCAGATCGCTGCCGTCTCCCAGCAGCCGGGAGAAAGAGGGGGAATCCTCCGGTGTGGTGATTACCAGAATTTCGCGCAGGCCAGCGGCCATGAGCGTGGCTAGCGGGTAGTGGATCATCGGCTTGTCGTAGACCGGTAGCAGTTGCTTGCTCACCCCGCGGGTGATCGGCCACAGACGTGAGCCGGTACCACCGGCAAGGATGATCCCCTTCACGAGACGTGAGGCTAGCGCTCCGGCCAGAGTCCGCGCAGACTCGCCTTCGCCTTGGCCCAGCGGTCCTCTTCCACCGTCACTGCTAGGGCAGTGTTGACGGTGAGGCGTCGCAAACTGCGTAGCCCTTGCATGGGTGACTCGCGGAATTCCGCGGGAGCCAGTCGCAGCCGATTGCGCACCATCGTGGTGCGCCGCTTCGGGCTGTGCCCTGTTGCGCGCACGGTCCGACCAAGGATGCGTACTGCTCGTCCGCTGCCGTACCCGTGCTCGATCGTCAAGCCTGGGGCGAGCAGAATCGCATAACCCTGCCGACGCAGGGCAAGGCAGGCCGCCGCGTCCACCGCATCGATACCCAATGTTTCGTCGAACCCGCCTATCTGAGTGAGTGCAGCCACCGACCACAGCGCGCCACTTTGGAAGACCTCTGCGGTGCGTAGCAGTGCACCTTCACTCTTCGTTGGATAGGCCAGGGCCCCATCGGCATCGCGCAGAACCTCTGGCCCGATCACGCCCACCGGTTCCGCTTCACGGCGTTGCCACAGGTCGGCGGAGTCGATTAGGCGCGCGACGTGGTCGGCACCAAGGGTTGTGTCTTGGTCCAGGGTGAGCAACCAGGGTCGTTGCTGTCGCACCGCGCGCTGCAACCCAGCGTTCAGTGAGCGGGCAATGCCGGCATTGCGGTCGAAGCGGAGGAGCTGCACGCCGTCGCTGGCTGCCCGAAGAATTGGATCAGCTGTGCATGGACTTGCATCGTCGGCGATCATGACGTCGTCTACCATCGACGTGATGCTGCGTATGCGTTCTACGAGCGCAGGTCCAGGACGGTAGGTAGCGATGAGGGCGAGCACCCCCGAAGCACCGTCACTGGTCACACTTGGCAGTGTAGGTAACCAGCGGCGTCCGGATGTGCAGGGACTGCGTGCGATCGCGGTCCTCGCGGTGGTGGCTTTCCATGCCGGATTACCCGTGCCCGGTGGGTTCACGGGCGTCGACATCTTCTTCGTGATTTCCGGGTACGTGATCACCGCGTTGATCCTGCGCGAGCACTCGCTGGGCCGCTGGTCGGCGGCACTGTTCTATGCCCGACGCGCCAAGCGACTGCTTCCCGCGCTCGCCTTGATGACCTTGGTTGTCCTTCTGCTGTCGTTCCTGTTGGAATCGCCCTACGGACCGCAGCAGGTGACCGCGGAAACCGGTATCGGTGCGATGCTGCTCGCCGCGAATATCGTCATCGCCCGCACTGTGGGCGGCTACTTTGATCCGGCGGCTGAGTCCAATCCACTCCTACACACCTGGTCACTGTCGGTGGAGGAGCAGTTCTACCTCGTCTTCCCGCTCGTCATCCTTGGCGGCATCGCGTTGTCGGTGTGGCGTCGTCGCTCCGGGTCTGCAGTAGGGCCACTCATCGCCGTCGCGCTGCTGACCGCGGTCAGTTTCCTGCTCAGTCTGGTGCTCACTTTCGGGTGGTCGCTTTTCGGGTGGTCACCGTTGGCGCTGACGAATCAGCCGGCTACCTGGGCCTTCTATTCATCGCCAACGCGCGCCTGGGAGTTCGGGGTCGGTGCCCTCATCGCCATTGCCGCCGGTTGGCTGGCGCGGCAGGCCGCCCTGCGACCTGCCAGCGCGAAGCCGGTACGTCAGGTGCTTGCCTGGGGTGGCAGTGCCGTAGTCATCGTCGGACTTTTCGCGATCACGGACGCCACTTCGTTCCCGGGTTTCGCGGCACTTCTACCCGTCTTGGGTACAGCTGCAATCATTGCCGCTGGTCATTTGCGCGCCTCAACGGATGTAGCCGCAACCGACAATGTCACGAAAGTGGACTCAACGGCTGTCAATCGGTTCCTTGCCTCATCACCGATGGTGCGTATCGGTGATGGGTCATACAGCATCTATCTGTGGCACTGGCCGATCATCCTGTTCGCTTTGTTGCTGTTCCAAGGCCCTTGGACCGCGCCGCTTGCGGCCCTGTTTTCTTTTTTGCCAGCCTGGCTCGCGTATCGATTCGTCGAGCAGCCCATACGCAATGCGCCGATGCCCCGTCTGCGCATCGTGCTCGCACTTGGTCTGGCCACCAGTGGCACCGTCATCATCGCGGCTCTTGTGCTCCTGCTCGTCGGTCCGCGAACGGCCGCCTATGCCCAGGACCAACGGGTGCCGACCCTCGGTGTCGAAACCGGCTGCCTGCTGGTGGACGCGCAATTCAACGCTGATGACCTGTCGCGCTGCACCTTCCCCAGCGCTGCTGACAAGGGATTGATTGTGCTGGCCGGTGACTCCCATGCAGATTCACTGTCGACCGGAGTCGTGGCGGCTGGGAACGCCTTGGGATA
>JAGWVT010000125.1 GCA_018970765.1 Actinomycetales bacterium | reverse complement strand
TTGTGTGTCTGAACGCTCAGCCGCCACCTTGGGTGGCTCATGCAGTACTCGACGGCAAGTCGCGTATTACGCTTTTGTTCGATACCGTCCATGGGCTGCAGGAAGAAGTGCTTGAAGTCCAGCCCCTCGAATTGCTCTGGCATTGCTTGGGGTTGTGGGTAGACGAGTTTGAGTTCGGTGCCGCGCTTTAGTACGAGCTCAGCACCAGCCTTTGGGCTCACGCAGATCCAATCGAGCCCCTCGGGCGCGGGCTGCGTTCCGTTGGTCTCGACCGCGATCTCGAAGCCTTTGGCGTGCAGCGCCTTGATCGCTGGCTCGTCAAGCTGCAGGAGCGGCTCGCCGCCGGTGCACACAACCAACGGACGTCCACCGCTACCGGCGGGCCACTGAGCCGCGACGGCTGCAGCAAGGTCTTCAGGCGTCGCGAACTTACCCCCACCGGGGCCATCTGTGCCGACGAAGTCGGTGTCGCAGAACTGGCAAATGGCCTTGGAGCGGTCTTCCTCCCGACCGGTCCAAAGGTTGCAGCCGGCAAATCGACAAAACACGGCTGCCCGGCCTGCCTGGCCGCCTTCGCCTTGCAGGGTGTAGAAGATTTCTTTGACGGTGTAGGTCATCGTCAAACCGGCAGCGCCGGCCCCTCCTGTCCTGCGCTGACGATGGCGCCGCACCCGCGGGTCTCGTACAGATCCACCCGATCAAGCTGCGGAAGTTGCGCACGCGCCTTCCGCAGGATCCACGCCGCGATGGATGCGCTGTCGCAATCACGCAGGTCGGGGATCTCGTGCAGCGGCTGGTGGTCGATCGCCTTGAAGATCGGGTTGAAGATCTCCTTGACGTCGCCGAAGTCGATGGTCCAACCCATCACCTGGTCGAGCGGTGCGGACAGGTGCAGTCGCATCGTGTAGGTGTGCCCGTGGATTCGGCGCAGTGCGCTCCCGTCAGGCGCTCGCTTTAGCTGGAGAGAACTGTCAAGCGTCATCTCCTTCCAGATTCGGTACTGCTGCCCGTCATAGTTTGCCCCGCAAGAGGCGGTTTCAAAGACGGTCACCCAGGACAGTTCGGGAAGCTGGGGCTTTAGACGATTCCAGAGCCAGCTGGAGATCACCTCGCTGGTGGGGTTCTGTAAACCCGGCAGATCATTGAGGCAGGCATAGTTGAGCTCCATGTGGATCGGTGCCCACAGCGTGTCCAGATGGTCGTAGTCGATGCTCAGGTCGCGATCGCCGAGGTTCTGGTTCGCGTGAATGATGATTTCAAACCCGTGACCATGCATACGCCCACACTTGTGGCCTAGGGGCACGTTCGGCAGACGGTGCGCAGACTGGACTACGTAGCGGCGCCACACATGAGCGCGACCGTCGCGGTCAAGGTCCACTCCTTCATGCGGGGTACTCTGGATACCGACCTGTTCGATTCCCGGGACATCCAGACCCTCGCGTAGCCACCGGGCGAGGTTCTCGTCGGTCGGTTGCTGTACTTGTTCGTTCAGGAGCCGGTAGTCGAGCTGCGCGATGCGCGCTTCCACCAGCTCACGCAAGCGCTCGACCTCTCCGCCAGGGAAGTGTGCCCAGCCCTCGGGCAGATCACACCGCACCTTGGCAAGGAAGCTGTGTCCATGCAGCCGCCGAGACCGGTGCCCGACCGGCAGGATGTCGACGTGTCGTGCGGCTTCGAATCCGGCGGAGGCGACGTGAAGAATCTTGTGCGTCATCGTCAGTCCATCCCAAACCTGACGTAGAGCGGGTCCTTGACCCCGGCCTCGGCGAACCCCTTGGCTCGCAGCAGGCACGAGTCACAACCTCCGCAGGGCTTGCCGTCTTCCTGAGGGTCGTAACAACTGCTCGTGTGCGAGTAATCGACGCCGAGCCGCAGGCCCTCTTGGACGATCTGCGCCTTGGTCAGGCTGATCAAGGGGGTATGAATCTTGAGCTTCTGGGTCCCCTCAACGCCGGCCTTGGTGGCGAGGTTGGCCATGGTCTCGTAGGCGGCGATGTACTCGGGCCGACAGTCGGGATATCCGGAGTAGTCCAGCGCGTTGACGCCCACAAAGATGTCTGACGAACCGAGCGTCTCGGCCCATGCCAAGGCAAAGCTCAGGAAGACGGTATTGCGCGCGGGAACGTAGGTGATCGGGATGCCGTGGGACATGTCCGAGGTGGACCGCCCCTTCGGCACTTCGATGTCTGCCGTCAGCGCCGACCCGCCGAACTCGCGCAGGTCGATCTGCGCCACCACATGACGCGCGACGCCTTGGGCTGCGGCGACAGTCGCTGCGGCCGTCAGCTCATGAATGTGCCGTTGCCCGTAGCGGAAGCTCAACGCGTAACAGTTAAAGCCCTGACTCTTGGCCATCGCCAGCACCGTTGTGGAGTCAAGCCCACCACTCAATAGAACAACCGCAGCGGGTTTTTTCATTTCATCGCCTCCAGGCTAGCCGCGTGCCGACCAGCACCAAGCGCCAGGTCAACAACAGCTATCGGTTCAATCTTGTTCCCGAAGGCGACGATCTCATCGACCTCCACCTTTGTGAAAACAACAGACTTTCGTCGAAACCGGCGGCCCAGCGGGACATTTCCCTCTGCTCGCCAGCGCCAGAGCGTTTGCCGGGAGACACCCAACATCTGGGTGACTTCCGTGGTGGTGAAGAACTCAACACCTTCGATTGTCAGAGGCATGGTCGTAGCTGTCCGCAACGGTTTGTTACGTATCATAACGCTACTTGACGCATGAATTCCCACCTTTCTTGGGGAGTCACTGACCTCCCAGCCAGAGCTTGAATTCGGCAGCCAACGGCGCCGAGGGTGCAAACATCTCGCGATAGCCCTCCTGGAGGCGGAAATAGGCGGAGTAGTCGTCCAGCCGGCTCCAGGGCATCGGTAGGTCCGGTCCGCCGATCACTTTGGCCGCAGTGACGAAGACGTTGTCGATGGGGATGTGGGCAAACGAGTAATGCGGCAGATAGCCCGGCAGGCGGGATTCGCCCATCGCGAAGACGTACTTCAGGGTCATATTCAGCCACTTCTGGGCTTGACCATGAGAGAAGGCGTCGAAACCGCCCTCGCGGTAGTGCCCCCGGACATTCGAGCAGGCTTTGCGGTGCCAGTGATCAAAATATTGCTGGCTTGCACTCAAGGCCGGAAGCGCAGCAACCAACTCAGCGACCAGAAGGTGCGCGCTGTTACGCAACTCCCCAGACCTCTTGTGTACAGCGAACCCGTGCAGCGTTCGATTGAGGTCGAGGTAGGCCCTTCTGACGCATAGTCGCAGCGAATCCTCGCCGTCGCCGAAATAGCATCGAATCAAAAAGCCGAAATAATCTTCCCTGCTCGGCACCTCGAATATGGGGCGTGTGGGCGCCTGATTTTTCTGGGCCATAGTTCAACCCCTTGGGGAACTTGTGCGACTCATAGCCACCGAGGACTGTGCCCCAACGTGGATGTAACGCTCTGGCGCACAAGTGATGATGATCGTTTGAGTATCCTGACTTGCGACGCGCAGCACCGCGCCCATGGCCTCGAGCCGGCCCTCGTCAGTTGACCCAAGTGCATCGTCGAGCACCAGGGGAACGCCACCATCCTTCGACACCATCGACGCTGCTGCGAGGCGCACTAGTAGTCCCAGTTGTTCCTGTGCGCCGGTGCTCAGCTGTTTGACGGAAACCGTAACGCCGTCAACCGTCCGGCTCACGACCTGCAGTCGTTCGTCAACATCGACACGAAACGTAGACCCGAACACGTGGCGCCCGAGACGCTCAATGCCGTCTCGAAGCGGGGCAACGTAGGCTCTGCGC
>JAGWVT010000038.1 GCA_018970765.1 Actinomycetales bacterium | reverse complement strand
CATCAATCGACTCGGCACCACGGTGGTGATGTCCACCCACGACTCGGTAATCGTTGATCAGATGCGCCGACGCGTCATCGAACTTGAGGGCGGGCATCTCGTGCGCGACCAGTCCCGCGGCGTCTACGGGTACTCCCGCTAACGGACGAGGGAAGGAGAACCGGTGCGCGCGACCTTCGTCGCCAGTGAAGTGGGCAACGGCCTTCGCCGAAACCTGACCATGACCCTCGCCGTGATCATCACGGTGGCGGTCTCCCTAGGACTCTTCGGAGTCAGTCTGCTGGTGCGCGCCCAAGTCTCCACGATGAAAGACTTCTGGTACGACAAAGTTGAGGTATCGATCTTCCTGTGCGGCCAGGGCAGCGATACGCCGTCTTGTTCTGGTGGAGCGGTCACCGATGCGCAACGCGAACAGATCAAGGCCGACCTGGAGTCCCTAAAGCCGCTCGTCGAAGAGGTCTACTACGAATCTAAGACCGAGGCATTCGCCCGCTTCAAGGAGCAGTTCAAGAACTCACCCATCGTCGACAACGTCCGCGAAGATGCCCTTCCGGAATCCTTCCGCGTCAAACTCTCCGACCCCACGAAATACGAAGTCGTAGCATCCGCATTCGCCGGCCGACCCGGTATTGAGCAGGTCAACGATCAACGTCGTATCCTCGATAAGTTCTTTCGGCTCCTCGGCGGCCTTCAAGTGATCGCTCTGATCATTGCTGGCGCCATGCTCGTCGTCACCGTGCTCCTCATCGTCAACACCATGCGAGTGGCTGCGTTCAGTCGACGTAGAGAGACCGGCATTATGCGCTTAGTGGGAGCGTCAAACTTCTCGATCCAACTGCCCTTCCTTTTGGAAGCCGCTCTCTCGGCAGGTATCGGGGCCATCTTCGCAGTGGGTGCCCTGGTCCTCACCAAGGTCGTGGTCATTGATGGGGTCCTGGCCCCGTCGTTCCAATTCACGGCATTCGTGGGCTGGGACGCGGTGTTTACGATCGCTCCGGTCCTGTTGCTCACCGGCATCCTGCTGGCGGGCCTGGCTGCCTTCTTCACATTGCGGAAGTACCTACGCGTTTAGCCCTGTTACGCGTGTTGTTAACGGGACTATTGTGACAAAGGGCCTACCCTGGCGGGATGGCCCGACTTCGCCGTATCGCTGGGATCCTGGCACTTGCCGGGATCCTGGCTTTGGTGGCGATTCCAACCCAATCCCCGCCGGCTGGCGCCGATGACAGGTTGGACGAGCAGGTCGAAGCGGCCGGCGAAGCACTCGATTCAGCCAATGCCCAAGTGGCCAAGGCGCTCAAGCGCTACCGCACCGCCGAGCGCCAACTGACCCAGGCACGCCAGCGCAGTATCAACGCCAGCGCCGCTTCGGAGCGGGCGTTCGCAAAGGCTCAGCAGGCATCGGCGAAAGCCGCATCCGCAGTGGCGGCAGTCAAAATTGCCGAAGCGGAGCAGGAGCGCATTCAAGGTGAGATGGACCAAGCCGTAGGTGCCATGAACGACATTGCACGCGTGGTCTATCAGCAGGGACCACTTGCCGAGCTTGAGGTCGTTCTCAACTCTCAGGATCCGGGTGACATGCTGCTTCGTCTTGCCTCTGTCAATGCCCTGTCGCAGCAGCAGGAGCGCCTTCGCCAGGATCTGGAGAGCGCGGCCCGGGACCTGTCGATGGAGCAAGTGCGCCTCGAGGCCCTTCGCGCTGAAGCAGATTCAGCGCAGCGTGAAGCGTTAGCCAATCTGGATCAGGCCCGCAAAGCGCGCAAAGAGGCGCGCTCGGCGCAATTGGAAGTCTTTGCTCTGACGAAGTTACGCAAGTCCGCCCTAGCGGAAGCGCGCACATACAAGCTTGCCGTTGCTCGCCGCTACGCGAAACTGCGTAAACAACAGGCCCGGATTGCTCGGCTGGCGGCTCAAGCCGCTGCCGGTCAGTCAGGTTCACCCACCGGTGATCTGCTTTGGCCAATTGATGGCGGAGGCGTTTCCGACGAGGTGGGCGCGCGCGTGCATCCCGTGTATGGCTATGCCTCCTGTCACACGGGTATCGACATTCGAGGCGGTACGGGGACTCCGATTCGTGTCGCCGCAAGCGGCACCGTCCTGAGCATCACCAACGGTGGACCTTATGGCCTTGCCACCCTGGTCATACATGACGGAGGCCTGGCGACGTTTTACGCGCACCAGTCGAGAGTTCGCGTCAGCGAAGGCGATCGGGTAGAAGTAGGGCAGGTCATCGGAGAGGTGGGCTCCAGTGGCTGGGTCACCGGTCCGCACCTGCACTTCGAGGTCCGTATCGCAGGCAAACCCTATGATCCGAGGGGCTGGTTCGGCAGAGCCAAAGTGCCAGTTAACTGCTAGTCGGGAGAGCGCTATGCCGCGGGAGAAGGGCCGAAAACTCATCGCCCAGAACCGCAAAGCCAGACACGACTACTCGATTGACGATGTGTTCGAGGCTGGCATGGTGCTGATGGGCACTGAGGTGAAATCTTTGCGTGCCGGGCGCGCAAGTCTGACCGATGGCTACGCAAGCATCGAGGATGGCGAAATCTGGCTGCGAGGAGTCCACATCCCCGAATACGACCTAGGGACCTGGACCAACCATGAGCCTCGGCGCCCACGCAAACTGCTGTTGCGTTCCGAGGAGATTCGGCGCATTGCGGGCAAGGCCAAGGAATCCGGCGTAACCCTTATTCCCCTGTCGATGTACTTCAAGGATGGCTACGCCAAGGTGGAGATCGCACTGGCGCGAGGCCGTAAGTCTTACGATAAGCGTCAGGCAATCGCCGAGCGCGAATCCAAGCGTGAGGCTGACCGGGCTACAGGTCGCCGCTCAAAGGGCCGGGAGGACTGATCTGGGATGGCTATCACGGGAATCACCACTTCATTATGGTTCGACCAGGTTGCTGGCGAGGCCGTGGCTTTTTACGTCGATCTCTTCCCGGATAGCCGGATTCTGCAGACCACGACCTACGGTCCCAACGACCGCTACCCCGAAGGCACGCCGGTGACGGTTTCCTTCGAACTGTTTGGCCAGCCATTTTTGGCGATCAACGCCGGTTCGGAGTTCAGCCCAACGCCAGCCATTAGTTTCCAGGTCTTCTGCGACACCCAGCAGGAAATCGATCGACTATGGGACGCCCTGACGGACGGCGGGCGGGAAGACATGTGCGGCTGGTGCGCCGACCGCTACGGCGTCAGCTGGCAGATTATTCCGAGGGAACTGCCAAGCCTGGTCTCCCATCCAGATGCCGATGCCCGGCAGCGAGTTACGGCCGCGATGAGGGGTATGCGACGGCTGGACTTGGCCGCCCTTCAGGCGGCTGCTGGGTAGTGGGGCGCGTACGGATTTTGTCCTGATGAATTGTCGTCGTACCCTTTGATCTACGTTCAGGTCTCGATACGACCAGGCGGGTACTTCATAACTCAACAGGGGGTGACAGGTTTCGACGGACAGATGTTTTGACCGGTGAAGCGTGTCGAGAATCAAGGTGATCTCGTAAAACATCCTTGAAACAAATAACTGCCAAAAAGACGCAGTCTGCAGACGCTTACGCCCTCGCGGCCTAAGCACTAAGTCTGCCGTCGGTCCGATGCGTCCCCGAATCGGGACCCGACGTCGCTAGGGGACTCACCAATCGCTCCGGTCACGGGAGCGGGCGGAAAGCCAAACAGTGACTGGGCCGCCACCGCGCAGTGCCGCACGAAGCGCGGGGGCCGAGCAGCGATAGCGCGGCTACACACGTAGAAGAACGGAAGAAGCCTGCACGGACCCGGGTTCGATTCCCGGCACCTCCACCAAACCAAATCAAGCAAACCAGACCGCCAGGCGGATCGCTGGCGCGAAGATGAACATGTTTTCACCCAGCAAGGCTGCCTAGCGCAAAGCCTGCAAGGACCTTCGCCGGAGTCTGCTGGCCACCATGTTGGCCATTGAAGGCGTCGGTCGCATCGACGCCGCACATGGACTCAATCGGGCTTGGTCCACCTGGGTGTTGGCTAATCCAACTGGTCAAGTCGTAGACGGTGCCATCAACGACACTCCAGCAGTCTTCGGCACTGTTGTGGCTAGCCACATCGGTCATCGTGATCGCCGCTGAACTGGCGGGACTCGGCGCCGGTCCAGGTGTCTGGCTCGCGGGAGCAGTTTGAATTTTTCCTTCCCACACGGCAATCGCGCCAGTATGTCCAACGACCACCGTCAGGGCACAGGTAGCGATAGCTGCCACGATGGCAAAGGCTCCGACCAACCGCACAAGCCATGACCGTGCTTTGCGTTTGGCCGATACCCGTTGCATCCAGAACCAGATACCGCCGATGACCGCAAGTCCGAGCGCCGCGTAGGGGAGGAGGTCACCCCAGTACGCGTGATCGCTGGGCAGGCCGACGCGGGCGGCGAGCGCTTCGCCGGACTCCTTTGCCAGAAGACTGCTACCAACGCCAACCACCAGTCCACACATGACCAGCCAACCGAGTGGCTTACGTGCCCGTGGAATCAAGACGATGCCGATCAGGCCAATTGCCGCCAGTGGGAGTAGGACCACGGCCGCGTGAACGACCAAAGGGTGCAGGGGAAGGCCGAGAACGAGGTCAAACAGGCTGTTTCCGACGATGGGGGGAGCTGAGTTCGTCATTTGCACCCGCGCATTCCACCACTGGAATGAGCCCTATGTCCTCCGAGTGCGGTCGCGGCAGGAAGTTCTTACCTGATCCTTACCTGAATGACGGCACAAGCGTGCGCATTACAAGTCAACCCGGTGGCAGTCTTCCCTCCGACTCTGACGAGCCTTTCGCAGAGGATTCACGAAGGGAACTGGAATGCGCACTCGATCAAAGACCATGGCCGTCGCTGCCCTCGGGCTTGTCGTTGCCGGGATCCTTACTGGATGTTCGTCGTCCTCGACTCCGCCAGACACTGGGTCGCCGTCTGCGGCGGCGTCTCAGGGATCTGACGAGGAGGAACTGAATGAGCCATCAGCGGAGTCTTCGGCGGAGGGCGACCAAGGCTGATCGCAGCGGTCACGATTGCGTGGGATTGTCATGCTCGGTCCCACGCAATCGTGACTATCTATCGTGAATCTTTCGTGAGGCTCACTCAGTCTTGAGTCAGGCACGACATGACTCCACCGACTTACACTCCGGCAGTGCGGTCAAAGGTGGCTTTGTTGACCTCCATGTGTTTGATCGTCGTCTTGGGTTGGACTTCCCCTAACCAAGCGCTGGCAGCATCAACGCTGACCGTGTGTGTGCACAGGGCCTCCGGAGAGATCTACGCCAAAGGTAAGAAGCCCTGTCGCAAGGGATTTCGAAAGGTCATCGTGAATTTGCGTGGCCCGCAGGGACCAGTGGGGGTCACCGGGGTGACAGGCCCTCAGGGATTGATCGGCGTGGCGGGACCACAGGGGCCGACGGGAGCAACAGGACCGCAAGGAGCCGTCGGCGCGCAGGGGCCAACTGGTGCCGCAGGGGCGACCGGAGCAACAGGGCCACAGTTTCCGAGTTACTACGGCTCGTTCTATGACACGACAACGCAAACCAACCCGTTGGCGAATGCGGCAATGGCGATGACCTTCAATGAGGTTACCAACGGGGTAAACGGCGTTGTGGCCAACGGCGTCTCAATTGTGAGCGGGTCGCGGATCACGTTGGCCAATGCTGGCGTGTACAACCTCCAGTTTTCAGCGCAGATTGATAAGACAGATGCTGGGGACGACGACATTGACATCTGGTTGGCCAAGAATGGTTCGAACGTGTCATGGACCAATTCACGTCAAACACTCAGTGGGACCGGGACGGAGAAGTTCATTGCCTCCTGGAACTTCATCGTGTTGGCTGCAGCCGGGGATTACTTCGAACTTAAGTGGTCGTCTGCTGACACGGCCATGCAGTTGCTGGCTTCAATTGCCTCCAGCGGGCCGGCTCGGCCGGGCATCCCTTCGGTGATTCTGACGGTCACCTACGCGGGAGCGTCACTTTGACGATTCGCGGTATTGCGGTCACGCACCTAAGCTCGCGACGCCTCTCAACACGGTGGTGCAGGAGCCACCAACCCAGATGTCTGCGCCATCTGCCGTGACATGTACGCGGCCGGCACGTCCCAGAGCGGTTCCCTGAGCTGCGATGTATGGCTCTGGTGCGCGACCACTGCCAATGAGCCACTGAGCCAGTGCGGCGTTGAGTGATCCGGTGACCGGATCCTCGGTGAGGCCACTGTTTCCCGGGAAAAATGCACGAACTTCGTAGTCGACCTGCCCGCTGGTATGTGGGCCAATGACGCCGACATCCAATCCGGCCAGAATCTGCGGGTCGGGTTTGATAGTGAGGACCTGGTCAGCCGATTCCAAGAGCACCGCCTGCCAACCCGGACCGTTGTCGCACCATTGGTGGTCGACGATGTCATGTGGTTGTAGCCCCAATCCGGCTGTGATTCGAGCCAGTTCATCGGGGGATAGCGGACCACTGCGCTGCAGCGGTGGGGCTGCAAAGGAGAGCACCTGCCCGTCGCGACGAATGCGTACGAGTCCGGCGCCGCATTCTTGGACGATGACATGCGACTTGGGTTGACCACCCGCCTCGAGCCAGGCATGGCAGGTACCCAGGGTTGGATGGCCCGCAAAGGGAAGTTCGCGCCCTGGGCAGAAGATGCGAACTCGATAGTCCGCGGTTGGGTCGGTGGGTGGTAGCAGAAAAGTCGCTTCGGACAGATTCGTCCAGTTTGTGAAGGCGTGCATGAGGGCGGTGCTCAACTGCTCGGCCTCGTGAACCACCGCAACCGGATTTCCGAGCAGTGAACGATCCGTGAATACATCGACCTGACGAAAGGGGAATTGCGGCATGGCATAGTCTCCAATAAGCATCAATGAGCATCGACAAGCACCGTAAGCGAAGCGAAGAAAGCTACTGAAAACCTACTCTGATGACCACTAGTGCTTCTGCGCCGACAGCTTCGCGCATTCGATGGCTTCCTATTGGCCTCCTTGAGGTCACCAATCTCCTGTCAGGCGTTGCCAACGGCGTGGTCACGATTGCCATTCCATGGCTGGTCTTGGATCGCACGGGGTCAGTTGCCGCCGCAGGCGCGGTGGCGGCAATATCCGCGCTACCTGGCCTACTGGCAGCTCCGCTAGCAGGGTGGGCCGTTGATCACTTCGGTCGACGAATTGTGAGCGTCATCTCCGACGTCCTATCGGCGATCTCGGTAGCTGCCATACCCATTGTTGGGATGTTCACCGAACTCACTTTGCCCTGGATCATCGCACTGGCGGTGCTCGGTGCGATCTTCGATCCTGCCGGGTACACGGCCCGCAAAGCGCTGATCCCAGATGTCGCATCGGCCAGTGGTATGGCGGTCACCAGACTGAATGGCATTCACGAGGGTGTTTTCAGCATTGGCTGGGTGATCGGGCCACTTGCGGGTGCGGTGCTGATCGGCACTCTCGGCGCAGTGGCCGCGTTCTGGGTGCCCTGTGGTGCATTCGTCATTGCAGCAGGACTGATCGCGCTACTGCGCGTTCGCGATGCCGGTCAGGAAGCCAAGGAGGCGCGCGAAAAAGCTGGTGAAGCACACCTGACCGCCTGGCAGAACTCAGTGCTCGGACTGCGCATCATTTGGCGGGATCGTGCGCTGCGCGCCTTGTTGTTGTCAGTAACGGTGCTGGCCGGCATCTACCTGCCAACGGAAACAGTCTTGCTGCCGGCGCATTTTCAAGCCATTGACCGGCCTGAGTCGCTGGGTTTCATTCTCGCTGCATTATCCGCCGGAACGATCATCGGAGCGTTCGGCTACGGCTGGCTTTCCCAGCGCCTGACTCGATTGACGATTGGCCGCAGCGTTCTTGTTGGCACTGTGATCGGATACCTGGCACTGGCGCTGTTACCTCCGCTACCACTCATGGTCACCGCGGGGTTTGCACTCGGCCTGGCGTGGGGACCGATGCAGCCATTGATGAACACGGTGATCCAACGTCGCGTTGATGCAGATGCGCAGGGGCGGGTTTACGGAATTCAGACCTCGCTGTTCTATGCCTTGCCACCGCTGTCCATGGTGATCACTGGCTTAGCGGCCGAGCGGGTTGGGGTTGCACCGGTGCTGTTGGTGTTGTGGGTAATGCTTGCCCTAGTAGCGATCGCAGTCCTGTCGCTGAAGGGCCTGCGAGAGATAAACGGCTAGGTTGACCCTAGGTTTCTGCCCTCGGACGTTGGTCTTCGGGCAGAAGACGGCGGGAGGTAGGCGTTTTGAAGGCAAAGGTGCCGCCCCCAATTTGTGCCTTGGTTGCTGCGGCACTTGCACTCGGTACGAACTGGCTCACCCCCGAATGGCGAGTGCTTCCCGGGGCTGCGTTGTGGATCGGTGTGACGATCATGGTTGCCGGTGCGGCTCTCGTGATAGTCGCGGTGATCCAGTTGGTCCGCGCTGGAACCACCATCGAACCCATGGATCCCAGTCGCACAACGACCATCGTGGCCAGCGGCGCATATGGCATCTCTCGCAACCCGATGTATCTGGCGATGTTCGCCGAGGTGCTTGGGCTGGCCTTGATCCTGCGAAACCCACTCACGCTGATCGGCCCGCTGCTTTTCCCGATTGTGATCACTCTCGTACAAATCATCCCCGAGGAGCAGGCGTTGGGCGGGAAGTTCGGTGCTGCTTATGAGCAGTATCGAACCCGGGTTCGAAGGTGGATCTAGTCGGCTTGCGCCGAAACCAAACAAAGTACGCGGCGGTGAACTGAACGAGAGGTCAAGCGCGGGCATCGGCCTCTACCTGTGTACAAGATCGCAGGGTGACGGCCAATCTTGAGGCACTAGAGGTGACCACGCCCGCTTGGAAAGTGATTCCCGACCGGTTTGCGGGTCACACTGCGGTGGTCACCGGCGCTGGCTCAGGGATCGGACTGGCGACAACGCGACGAATGTTGGATGAAGGCGCAACGGTCATTGCCGTTGACATGCATGAAGATCGAATAGCTGCAGTGATGCAGGAGTATTCGGACGGGTCCTGCGTCCCGGTCGTCGGAGACCTTGTTGAGTCGGTCACGATCGACCGGATTATGCAGGCGGCCCATGGTGAGGTGGACCTGTTGGCAAATGTCGCAGGAATCATGGATGGTTTTCTCCCGCCGGGAGAAGTCGATGACGGTACCTGGGATCGAGTGTTGGCCGTCAATCTCACTGCACCGATGCGGCTGGTAAGAGCGGCGTTACCGTCAATGTTAGCCAAGAGATCCGGCGCAATCGTCAACGTTTCGAGTGAATCGGGATTTCGTGCGAGTGTTGCTGGAGCTGCCTATACAGCCTCCAAACATGGCCTGAATGGGTACACCAAAAGCATTGCCACGTTTTACCAAGGGCAAGGCATCCGTGCGAATGTTGTTGCACCTGGAGCCGTGCGCACGAACATTGACGCACCGTTCAAGTCTCAGTTTGCTGCAGGGGTGTTGGGGCCATGGCTGAAGGTGGGCGTGTTCAAGCAGGCGTCAGCCGATGAGGCGGCTTCAGCAATTACTTACCTGCTCAGCGCTGAGGCCTCCAATATCAACGGGGCGATTCTGCCTTGCGATGCAGGGTGGTCTGCCTGCTGAAGTCAGACCAGGAGCGCGGAGTCCGAACCCCGTGGATCAGGCAGTGCGCAAAGGCGCAGGCGCTGTTACCGTGCCGATGTGCCGCCAAATCAGCCAGTGTTGCGATACGTGATTGCCGGACTCCTTGCCGCATTTTTGGGCATTGCTGCAGGCCAGCTGATTGCCGCCCTGTGGGAGCCCGCATACGCGCCAATAGCCGTTGTCAGTTCAACGGCAATCGATATCCCGCCCGCGCCAGTCAAGGAATGGGCGGTTCAAACCTTCGGCACCATGGCCAAGTTCGTAGTCACCGTCGTAGTTGCCGTGGCGGTCGCCCTGTTGGCGGCCCTGGCCGGACTGGTTGCTCGGCGTCATCCGCTGCGCGGTGCTCTAATCGCACTGGTCGTGGGTTTGGTCGGCGTGCTAGCCGGTGTAGCCCGACCGGGTGATGGTGCTGCAGCACTTGTGCCATCCGCGGCAGCGGGCGTAGTCGCTGCGGTCGCACTTTACCTACAGGTGCGATGGCTGCAACGCACTCGGACCGACCCGGCTGATCCGAGTCGACGCACTCTGTTGGTGGGTGCTGCTGGGTTGGCGGGTTTCGGCGCACTTTCTTGGGTCGGCGCGAACCTGTTGATGAACAGGTCTGCAGCTGTGGCCTCGCGCCTGTCGTCCACCTTGCCCAACCCGACGGCAACCGCACCAATCTTGGCCACGGATGTCCAGGCACCGGTGGTAGGCATGCCACCATTCGTCACACCCAACGATGACTTCTATCGCATCGATACCGCGATTGTGGTCCCGCAGGTTGATGCCAAGAACTGGAGTCTGACCATCGGAGGCATGGTCGACCGGCCATTCACCGTGACGTACGACGAACTCCTGGCCATGCCGATGGTGGAGACGGATGTCACGCTGACGTGCGTCAGCAATGAAATTGGTGGTCCATATATCGGTAACGCACGCTGGCTCGGTGTCCCGCTGTGGCCGCTTGTGGAGCAGGCTGGAATTGATCCGACTTCAGATCAACTGATCAGCACCAGCGTCGATGGGTTCACGGCTGGGACTCCCGTCGCCGCGTTGCGCGATGGCCGTGTCAGTCTGCTGGCGGTCGGTATGAACGGTGAGCCATTGCCCATTGATCATGGATTTCCAGTGCGCATGGTCATCGCTGGGTTATATGGGTTTATCTCGGCCACCAAGTGGCTGCAGTCACTGGAGTTCACCACCTACGCCGCGCAGCAGGCGTACTGGACGTCACGTGGCTGGGCCACGCAGGCACCGATCTTGACTGGGAGCAAGGTGCAGGTGCCGGCGCCGTATTCAACGATCAAGCCCGGACGCACCGCGATTGGCGGCACCGCGTGGGCGCAGGACCGTGGCATTTCCGCGGTTGAGGTGCAGGTGGATACCGGCCCTTGGCGCCAGTGCAATCTCGCGGCGGTACCTAATGACGACACCTGGCGACAGTGGTGGGTTGATTGGGATGCCACGCCGGGCTGGCACACACTGCGTACTAGGGCCACAGATGGTCAAGGGGTGACCCAGACCGCGCTGACGGCCGACCCCTTCCCCAGTGGTGCCACGGGCTGGCACGAAATTCGGGTATTGGTCGAGTAGCGGCGGGCCTGCAGAGTCACGGCATCGGGATTCGATATTTTGACGCGATGAGCCCGTTGACCATCTGCCTGATCATTGCCGGAGTTGTCTGCCTGTTCGTGTGGATCGCGTCGGTGATCACCCGAGATTCGTCCTGGGTTGACCGGACTTGGTCGATCCTGCCCCCTGTCTACGTATGGGTGTTCACGATCAGTGCCGGCTTCGGCGACCTACGGCTAAACATCATGGCCGTGATCACGACTCTGTGGGGCGCGCGATTGACATACAACTTTGCCCGTAAGGGCGGCTATAGCGGAATGGAGGACTACCGCTGGCCGATTGTGCGTGCTCGCATGAAGCCATGGCAGTACCAGATCTTTAATGTCGTCTTCATCGTCATCGCGCAGAACATCCTGCTGCTGCTCATCGCATTGCCAGCCATGGTGGCCTATGACAACTCCACGACGCCGTTCGGACCCATCGGTATCGTGCTGACCCTGCTTTTCCTCGGCTGCCTTGTTGGCGAGACCATCGCAGATCAGCAGCAGTGGAACTTCCACCAGTGGAAGAGGGCCGAGGTAGCTGCGGGGCGGACGCCAAGCCCGCAATTCCTGCAGACCGGCCTCTTCAGGTTTTCCCGGCATCCAAACTTCTTCTTCGAGCAGGCGCAGTGGTGGATCTTCTTCCTCATCGGTGCGAGCGCAGCAGGAACTGTGCTCCAATGGACAATCGTTGGTCCACTATTCCTGACTGCGCTGTTCTGGGGGTCGACACGCTTGACCGAACAGATCACGACGTCGAAGTACCCCGACTACACGCAGTACTGCCGACGTACGTCCATGTGGATTCCTTGGCCGCCCAAGGCCGCCGAGGCTGCCGCTTCGCGCTAACTAGCAGGACTAGGGAAGCGGAACTACGAACCGATCGACCATGTTGACTTCACCATCTGGTGATCGGATGCCTGGTAATCGGCAATGAACGTAAGGTCAGCGTTGAGGTACATGACCACCTCATAGTCCAGCGGCTTTAGGTTCTGGCCGTAGCCCATGATGTAGTCGATGCGCGTCGCTTCACGCTTCTTGGTGACCTTGAACCGGTAGGCGCGAGCAGGGAAGCCCTTCCCGTCTACCTGTGCAGGGTTGTAATTGATGGTCGTGAATTCGATGTTGGTGCGCTTGGGCGCACTGAAAGCGTCAATCCAGCCGTTAGCCACCAACTGCTTCTGCACACCATTTGGCTGGCGCTTTGCGTAGGAATTGAGATCCGTCATGAGCATGGCCGGGGTACCGGTCATGCCGTGGCTGGCGTTAGTTGCTTCAACCCACGGCCCGAGGGCGGTAGCGAGTGCGACTCGGGAAGCTTCGGATGTCGGGTTCTTGCCGTTGTCGGTATGCAGAGCGATAGCGAGAAAAGCGGGACCACCAGCGATCGGCTTGAGATAAGCCCAAGCGACGGACCGAGCAGAAGAGGTTGGATCTGCACTCGGCACGATCATTCCGTACTGGGTGATACCGGCGGATGAGATACCGCTAGGCACGCTGACCTGTTGGATGGTGGAAGTCTTGTAGATCAGCGCGGACGTGTTTTCGCAGGGCGACGGACCGGTCAACTGGCCAGCAGCGTCGCGGGGTCGACGACAGTCATTGGCCTCAATTGGGAATGTCGGTGCCGCGTACCCAAGCGGGCCGGCAAGGTTGACCTGAATGTCTTCCACCTGGGTCTTTGCCGTGCTGGTTGGATTGTTGGTCGCTTCTTGCAGGCCGATCACGTCGGCGCCCGAGGCGCCAATGACTCGGGCTACCCGATCGCGACGGACATCCCAGCTGGGAGCCGGTGGAGCGCAGTCCGTCTTGCAGACATTGAAAGTGGCAAAGACGACGGTTGCTGGTGCTGCACTAGCCGCTGGCGCCATTATCAGGGCCGCCACCATGCCAAAGGCAGCCATCAGGACAAGGCCGGTGCGCTTCATGAGATCTCCCAAAAGGTCATTTCGCCTAGCAGCAGGGTACCTGCACTTGGCCCGACCAACTGCCATCTCTAGATCCGTTTGGGTGAAGCAGGATCCGCAAAGGCGGCCCGTATCGTAGGCCACAGCAAGCGCCAGTGACGGATGCCCAGCGCAATGGCGATAACAGCGTAGATCCCTGCCAGGACCAATCGCTGCGTGGTGCTGGTGAGCGGGAACTGCACGACGAATAGGGCCAGCAGGGCCCACGCGCCCCAGCGTGGAAATCGCAGCGTGAGCAGAATCGCCACGCCCATCAGCGTTTGCGTGGCTGTCAGCAGCATCTCCTCGACCTGGCGGTCATCCAGGGGAAGGCCGCCAGGGCCGCCCCCGCCGACCCAGTAGGCCACTGGCAGGGTGCCGATCAGCAGGGTCCACTGGTTCACCTTGCTGGAGATAAGGGTGGCCAAACCAGCAGTGGCGTTGCCCCGCAGGGCGAACAGGATCGCAACGATGAATTCTGGGGCTTCCGAAGCTAGCGGCGCCAACCATTGGACGAGGAGGAATTCGTCGATGCCGGCGACTTCGCCGGTGGCGACCAGGCTCTCAGCGAAGGGTTCAGCGCAGAGCAGGATTATTCCGGCTGCAACTATGAAGAGGACGGGGACGAGGATTCGGCGCCTGCGGTCGGGTAGGGATCCGATGATTGCCGCCGTACCGATGAGCTCCGGTTCGTGAACCTCCTGGCGCGACACCCGTACGAGGTAGAAGCAGAACCAAGCGATGAGTGCAATGGCTAGCGGGAGCGAAATCACCGCGGTGGCCGGCGCTATGAAGGCGACCAGCCCTGCCACCATGAGGAAACCCAGTTCCATGCGAGTTCCTGATTCGAGTGTGATGGCTCGAATCGGGTTGCCTGTTCGTCGAGCGACCATCAGTCCGAGCAGCACGACAACCGGCCAACCGAGCCCGAGCAGGAGACGATTTGAACCGGTCATGTTTGCAGCTGCGTAAGCGGCGTAGGTCGGATCACTGCCAGCCTGGTAGGCGAAATAGAGGTCGACGGCGTACTCAGGAAGCACCGCAATGAATGCCAGGAGCGCGATGGCTAGACCACCCGAAATATCGCGCTGAGCGGCTTCGGCCGTCCAAGCCAGCAGGAACGAGGCACCCACCACGGCAGCGCCAAAGACCACCAGTTGTACTACCGCACCGAGTTCTAGTTGCCCGACGCGCACGAGGATCGCCGGAAGTACGGCGAGGCCGACAAGGAGGAATCCGCGGTAGCGGCTCAACATGCGAAAACTTCTCCGCGTCTACTGATGCGAGGCTTGGCGAGGTGCTGTTAGCCGAAGAATTGCTTGGCTCGGCGGGTGTGCAGCATGATCAGAATGATCACCGATACACCTGCCTGCACTGCCCCTTGAACACGGTTGTTCTGCACGGTCGCGAAGATCAGGCTCATGAAGCCGCCCAGCAGCCCGATGACGGTGACGATCGTCACCAGGAACCGGCTGAACTTGTTGCCGTTGAAGATGCCCTTGGCGACCAGAAGGTAGACGATGCCGACGGCTAGTGCGACGAGGAGCCCTCCGAGGCCGATAGCTACTTCAGAGCCGCGTGCGATCAACCCGAGGACTGACAGCACCACATAGGCCAGGCCTACGAGGACGATCAGGAATCCGACGAGCGTGACTCCCGCAGGACGATTGTTTGCAGCCATGGATCCTCCCCTAGATGCGAGAAGCAAAGCATGTCAGATCGAAGGCGTAGGGCACCGCTGTGGTGCTGTGAAGTCTTCAGGAGCGTTCAGGCAACTTGGAATGACCGTTTCGACAGTCCCATAAACCAACCCTCAATTACCTGAGTCGGGGGCAGGTCAGGTGCCTGGGCCGCACCTAGGGATACGAACATCGGGATGTAGTGCTCGACCGTTGGATGCGCGTAGGGCATGCCTGGGGCCTTGCTTAGGTACGCACTGAGAGTGTCTAGGTCACCAGTTTGCAGTGCATCGGCAGCCCAGGCATCGAATTCGCGTGACCAACCAGGCACCTGACCTGCGAGAACCTCTCGCGTGAGGAACGGCAGACCGTGCGTCATGAAGCCCGACCCGATGATGAGCACTCCGGCCTCTCGCAGGGGCCGCAGACGCGCGCCGAGCGCCAGCAGTGCCGCTGGGTCCGAAGTTGGCAGGCTGAGTTGAAGCACCGGGACATCGCCGAGTGGGTACATCACCATCAGCGGGATCCATGCTCCGTGATCCAGACCTCGACTGTTGTGTTGGTGAAGGGTTGTGCCCTCAGGGATGCAGGCACGAACCATCGCTGCTAGCTCGTGGGCATCAGGGGTCCGGTATTGCAGGGTGTAGTAGCGCGGAGCGAATCCACCGAAGTCGTACACCAACTCGGTGCCGGCGTCGGGGCAGGACAGCATCAGCGGGGCTGACTCCCAGTGGGCAGAGACGATCAGGATCGCCCGTGGCTTCGGTAGAGCCAGAGACCAGTCGGACAGTTGCGTCATCCAAGCCGCGTCGTCGAGCAGCGGCGGCGCTCCATGGCTGATGAACATGGTTGGCAGGGGAGTTGAGTCTTCGGCATCCGGTGACCAAGCGACCTGGTTACGGCTGCGCTCGCGAAGGCTCGGCGCGAGTGCGTCAAAGGCTCCAGCGGGCACCGTAGGTGGGTTGAACACGACTCTCCCCAGATAGTTGAGAGTTCAACTATAGCATGAGAGGAATGATCTGGCGGTGACCTCAAGTGTGATCGGGTTGGGCACCCTGCTCAACGTTGTTGCCATCCTGATCGGCTCGGCGCTCGGGGTACTCATTGGGCATCGCCTTCCAGAGCGCACCCGGGGCACGGTCACCGACGCCATGGGCCTGGTCACGTTGGTTATTGGTGCCTTGAACGTGGTGGCACTGCTCGATGAGCCGTTCAAGGAGGCGGCCGGAGCGCCCCTGCTGGTTGTGCTGGGGGCACTTCTGATCGGCGGCATCGTCGGGTCGCTCCTGAACATCGAGCATCGCCTAGAACAGTTCGGCGGCTGGCTGCAGGCACGCTTGGGCCGAGGCAAAGACGACAGCAGTCGCGGACGCTTCGTGGAGGGTTTCGTCGATGCCTCTTTGATCTTCTGCATCGGTCCCCTGGCAATTCTGGGATCGTTGTCGGACGGCCTTGGTCAGGGCATTGATCAACTAGCCCTGAAGTCGATTCTCGACGGGTTCGGCTCCCTGGCGTTTGCGGCCTCGCTGGGTTGGGGTGTTGCGGCCTCCGCACTGTCAGTCGGCATCGTGCAGGGCCTCTTCACGATTCTGGGCGCCTTGCTCGGGTCTTTCCTGGCCGCAGCGTTGATCTCCTCCATCACGGCGACGGGTGGAGTGCTTCTCATCGGCGTAGGACTTCGACTGCTGAGAATCAAGGCCGTGCCAGTTGGTGACATGCTTCCAGCTCTAGTGGTTGCACCGCTCTTGACCGCGCTTGTGCAACTCCTGCGCTGAGGCCGCTGGCGCATGGCTAGGCCGATCAGTCAAAATGAGCGTGTGTCAATGAGTAACGGGGACCAAGACCCGGTCTTCGACGAAGCCTTCATTCGAGGGGGACGACCCGAGCCCAGCGCGCAGGAGCGAGCGGACAAGGCTCGTCGAATCGCCCAGGAACATGAACGCCTCGAGCGAGCAGGCGAGATCGCATCGGGGACTGGTAAACCCGCATTTCGCAAGCGCCAACGTAGGAGCGTATTCCTGGGCCTGGCGGTGGGGCTGGCCATTCTGATAGTCGTTGCTGCGGTGATCGTTTCGCGATAACGATCAGCGGGCATTTCAGCGGGTTGGCGTCTCATCATGAGGCGATGGGGGCTACCCTCGCCGCATGAAACGCTCATACTCACGTCCTTGGTTTATCGCACAGGCCGCGGGGGTTGCCCTCATCCTCGGCGCGGCCACAGCCTGCGGCGGCGGTGGAGGGGAGGCGACCGATGCATCCGGCTCAGCACCAGCACAAGCCCAGGATGGCGCGATCGGGTCGCACCTCGATGCCCAGCCTGCAGTCATCCAGATCGTTGCCGACGGCTCATATGCCTCCCCGGATACCGGTGAAATGGTTCAGGAGGCCGGCAGCGGCAGCGGTTTCATCATCGATCCATCGGGACTTGCCGTCACAAACGCCCACGTCGTGGAAGGCGCCGGCTCAATTGACGTCTATGTCGGTGGAGCGACTGACCCGATCAATGCCAAGATCCTTGGCGTATCGGAGTGCAACGACTTGGCCGTCATCGACCTCAATGGTGATGCATTCCCATTCCTGAGTTGGGCCTCCGATGCGGTGAAGGCTGCAACCAACGTTTGGGCCGCCGGCTTCCCGCTTGGTGATCCGCAGTACACCATCGTTGACGGATCGATCGCTAAAGAGAAAGCCAATGGCGACACGGCCTGGGCGAGTCTTGACTACGTGCTCCAGCACACTGCGCAGATCCAGCCCGGAAATTCCGGCGGGCCGCTCATCACCGAGAATGGTCGCGTGGTCGGCATCAACTACGCAGGCTTCGACCCAGGCACTGGTACGGAGCAGTTCTTTGCCATTCCAGCTGCGCTTGCGAAATCCATCGTTGAGGTCCTTGCCAAGGGGCAGGATCAGGATTCCATCGGCATTAACGGTGAAGCGTTCTATAACCCAGATTCAGGGGTGGCTGGCCTTTGGGTTTCCGGTGTTCGCTCCGGCAGTCCAGCCAGCAATGTGGGTGTGCAGCCCGGCGATATCGTGCTGCAACTCGAGGGACGTGACGTCGTGAAGAGCAAGGATGTCGAAGCCGTCGGTGCCACAAAGGCCGGCTACTGCGACGTGCTGCGCACCAAGGGCACCGACAAGCCAATCAAGATTCAGGTATTCCGTCCGGGAACCGGTGAGATCCTTGAGGGCGAGTTGAATAACCCTGAGAAGACCCTGGTAGCGATCTCAGCGCTCAGCAACGAGAACACCACTGGCGGAGGTTCAGCCGAAGGCTCGTCGGAGTTCGTCACGGTGACAGACAACAGCGGGTCGCTCAGCGCGGACATCCCGGCATCCTGGGGCGATCTCAATGTCGAATCCACCGGTGATGCAGTCGGTTTGCTCGTCGCCTCATCCAGTCTGGATGAATACTTCGATGGGACCATCTCGGGTATCGAGTACTACCTCTATGACGGCACACTTGATCAGAAGGCCATGGAGGGCTACCTGAAGGACATCGAAGCCGGTGATGGGCTTGGGTCCGTGACCAGCACCTGCACGGACTCTACGGACTACGAGTGGACCGACGCCGGAGACTTCAGTTACCTCGGCCGGGACTACCAGGGTTGCAAGGGTTCCGACATGAATCTCTACATCGAGATTCGTAGTTATCCCGCTCAGGGCAAGTACGTGTTGCTGGCCTGCCAGTACAACACCGACCTGGACGTGGAGTGGCTGAACCGGAGCATCTCGTCATTGCAGGTTGCCTAGGCAGGTCCTGAGTCGAGAGGACTCATGAGTGAGGGGCCGACCATCTGGTCGGCCCCTCACTCATATCACCACGTTACGGCTGCACTGTTACGCGCACATTGTCGAACTCGTTCGTGAAAATGTTGGTTGCAATCGTCGAACTTCCACCAGCCACTGTTCCATTGAAGGCCGAAACGACATTGCCGCCCAACACGAACTCAACCGTCGCGCGCTTACAGTCCGCCGCGATATCTGACACGGTGGCTCCGACAACTTTGATTCCCTTGTTGCTGGAATTGCCATACGTGAACCCCGTCGAAACACCATCGTTGTCACAAGCTCGAGCAGAGGCTTCACCCACAGCGGGGAGAATCGGGACGTTGACGTTCAGCGCTTCCAAGGCTATGGCTGTACCAGCGCCAGCCAGGACAGTCGTCGCGACGATGATGCCCACCGTCCCGCGTTTAACCATTCGCATACTTCCTCCGGTTGCCGTTGGCGCGCATTCGGTACGCACCCGTGACAGCACTCTCTGGAGGAATCAGCGCTGAGACCCGCCGTCAGCCTGGCGTTTGCCTGGCAGACAGGTCATGACTGGTCCACCGAACGTAGCTGTGAAGCTTGCAACTACTGACTACTGCTGAGGGCGGTGCGGTTGGATCGCGTTGCTTGGAATCTGGCCAAATCGACCCGCCTGGAAGTCCTCAAAGGCTTCGATGACTTCGGCCTTGGTTGACATGACGAAAGGTCCGTACTGGAAGACCGGCTCGCGCAGGGGAACACCGCCAATAATGAACAACTCCAGATTTGGTGATCGCGATTCCTGGCTCCCCGAGGCCTGGATGCGCAACGTGTCGCCATCAACGAGCACCGCAGTTTGGCCGGTGCGAAGCGGATGCTGCTCCGCACCGATGGTGCCAAAACCACTGAGCGCATAAACCAGTGCATTGAAATCCCTGCGCCACGGAATGTCGATGCGGGCACCCGGTGCCAAGGTCACATGTGCGATCGAAAGAGGCGTGTGCGAAATCCCCGGACCGCGATGCCCGGCGATTTCACCGGCCAGCACTCGGACGATGGCGCCGCCATCCGCACTGGTGACCAGCACACTGTCCTGACCCTGCAGATCCTGATACTGGGGATCGATGCGCTTCTTAGCCTGGGGCAGGTTTATCCAGAGCTGGATGCCATGGAAGAGCCCACCGGTCTCAACCAGGTGCTCAGGCGGTGTTTCGATGTGCAGGATGCCATCGCCCGCGGTCATGTACTGGGTACCGCCATCAAGGATCGTGCCGCCGCCGCCGTGCGAATCCTGATGAAGGAACTGTCCGTCAATCAGGTAGGTGAAGGTTTCGAATCCGCGATGGGGGTGCCATGGTGTGCCCTTGGGTTCGCCCGGGGCGTATTCAACTTCACCCATCTGGTCCATGTGAATGAATGGGTCTAGGTCACTAGCTTCGATGCCGGCGAATGCCCGCCGCACCGGAAAGCCCTCACCCTCCAAGCCTTGGGGCGCGGAGATAACAACCTTGACACGACGAGGCGTCGCATCGAGGGACGGCTGGAGGCGTGGGAGTTGCAGGGGATCGGCGGTGATCGCAGGCATATTGTTAGTTTAACCTTCAACTAGAAACCGGGCAACCGCAAATGCCGAGTGCCCTTGTACGTGGCAGCATCGCGGTATGAGCCGATCCGATGCCCCGTCCTTTGCTGATCTCACCTTTATTGACAATCACGGCAAGGAGGTCAGCCTCCAGCAGTACGCCGGGCAACCGGTGCTTATTGTCAACACGGCGAGTAAGTGTGGATTCACGCCCCAATATGAGGGCCTGCAAAAACTCCACGAGGAGTTCGGTCCGCAAGGTTTGGTCGTGCTCGGATTCCCATGCGACCAGTTCGCACACCAGGAGCCGGGCGATGATGCGCAGATTGAGCAGTTCTGTTCCGTGAACTACGGGGTGACGTTCCCGATTTCGACCAAGATTGATGTCAACGGCAAAAACACTCACCCAATCTTCGCCTGGTGCAAGGCCCGTGCTGGCGGATTGCTCGGGCCGGCGATCAAGTGGAACTTCACCAAGTTCCTCGTCCATGCGGACGGCAAGACCGTGCAGCGGTACGCGCCGAAAGCCACCCCAACGGAACTGGTCCCGGATATCAAGACCGCCTTAGCCGAATCGGCGCACTAGTTCAGGCGACCCGTCGTAGATGACTGTGGGGGGCCGGTGTGTCCGGCCCCC
The DNA here is from genome assembly GCA_018970765.1 of Actinomycetales bacterium. Classification (GTDB taxonomy): domain Bacteria; phylum Actinomycetota; class Actinomycetes; order S36-B12; family S36-B12; genus REEB426. Next base: position 1,818 of record JAGWVT010000038.1, on the reverse strand, counting down.
CACAGTGGTGGTTGGTGGTGCTTGTGTGTTGGTGCTGCCTATTTGATGGAGATTGCTGCTTTGACGTTGGCGCCTTGGTAGGGGCTGCCGGTGGCCGGGGTGAAGGTTGCGGTCACGGTGGTGGACCCCTTCGGCCAGTTGCTGGGGACTTTCCAGGAGGTTTTTGCGTCTCCGGCGGTGACGGCCACTCCGGTGATGGTCTTGGACTTGGAGCCCTTGACGATCTTGAAGGTCACGGTGCCTTGGACGTCGGTGACGGTGAAGACGACTTCCAGGGTGCCGCGCTTGCCGCGCTTGAGCGTGGTGGGCACGTCAAGTTCGGCGGTGGCGCCTGATCCGATGCTGGCCTCCGGTCCGGTGGCCGGTGCGGGTGTCGGCGGTGCCGGTGGTGCCGGTGGGGTGCTGGAGCCGACTTGGACCAGCGCGGAGTAGGCGGCTTGTGAGGCGCCGTTGGCGTTGGTTGCGGTGACCGAGGAGCGCACGTACTTGCCGTTGTCATCGCTGGATGCGGTGTATTGCGCCGCGGTGGCTCCGGTGATGGCCGCGCAGGTGGTTACGTCGGTGGAGGTGCACCGCTGCCAGGCGTAGGCGTAGGCGGTAGCGGCGTACTTCCAGGTGCCATTCGAGGTCGACATGGACGTACCGACCGTGACCCCAGACGCCGGCGTCACCGCTGGCGCCGCCGACAACGCCGGCACCACACCCGTCAACATGCGGGTGAGCTTGGTCTCAGAGCGAATCCACAGGTTCCCGTCACCGCCAAGAACGCCATTCACGGGGGCGACGCCCACAGGGTAGGTCGCCTGGACTGCACCGGCAGGAGTCATTTGAATCACGGAGGATCCACCAAGGTCCGAGACGAACGTTGCACCCTGGACCCCGGCCGTGATCCCGGCTGGGAGGACGGCTCCGCTTAGTACGGTTTCCTGGATCGTGGTGTCTCCCACGAGTTGCGCTAATTTGCTTGTCGCGCCGACTGCCTCGATGAACCACACTTTGTCTTCTGATGTCGTGATCCCGAAGGTTCCCGTCACGCCAGCCGGGGCATTGACCAGTGACGGTGCACCACCGGTGGAAATGAGACCGACCTTCGGTGAACCGGGTGCTCCAGTGAAGTACATCTTGTTGCTTCCTGATGGGCCAGCTGCAATGAAATGCGTGGGCACTCCTGCATCGAACTCCGTGACCGAACCAGTCGTGGACATTCGACCGATCTTGGTAGAGCCGATCTCGGTGAACCAAAGATTGCCGTCCGGCCCGGCAGCGATGTCATAGGCGCCTGTACCCGAGGTGAAATTGAACTCGGTGAAGTTGCCGCTCATGTCGATTCGGCCGATCTTGGTCGCGGTCCCGTAACTGAACCACATGGCTCCGTCCGGACCCGCAGTTATCCCCGTGGGCAACCCTGCGGTGGGCGCGACGAATGTGGTGGCGAGACCGCCGGTTGGCGCTACTCGACTGATGCTGTTGGAGACCACGTTCGTCGTCCAGAGGTTGCCGTCCGGGCCGAGGGCAACGTCCGCATACAGCGTCAGACCGCCCCCTCCAGTTGTTGGCACGTTGACGCTTAGGGATACATCGCCGGCAACGGCGGAGGCAATGGGTGCTGCCAGGAGTGCACTACCGACAAGGGCGGTGCTGGCCAGGGCTGCGGTCGCGGTGCGGCGCAGGCGCCGCGTGAGTGGGCTGGTCATCTTCATGGCGCATAACTATCACAGCAGGGGGACCGAAGGGCGGTCTTCCTTTGAATGGCCGTAGATGACTGTGGGGGGCCGGTGTGTCCGGCCCCCCACAGTGGTGGTTGGTGGTGCTTGTGTG
>JAGWVT010000124.1 GCA_018970765.1 Actinomycetales bacterium | reverse complement strand
ACCTCTTTGGTCATCGGACGCGCCCATGGGTTATCCGTCGAGTTATCGGTCTCAAAGGCACTCTCCGGAATAGCCGGGGCACCGCCTGCGGCGGACGGGGCGAGCAGATGCGCATATGGGGCGGCACCCCCGGTATTCGGACGAGTGCCCGCGTGGCCCAGGGCTGCGGGCGAAGTCGCGGGGCGTGGCAGGTGCGGCGCTGGTGCAGGTTGCGCAGCCGCACGCGCTGCTTGTTGGTCATCAAACACTGGATCCGGCATGGTCACCTCGCCTGCACGCTACCGCAGCATGGCTTCATCAGACGCTCATTGCACGCAACGACTGGGCTGCTTATTGGGCGTACGAGCCCTTGCAGTGCCGTTTGACGAATCGAGCAGGGTTGATCGCATCGGACTCTCGGCCACTCTTCCAGTACTCGAAGTGCAGGTGCACGGCGCCCGGTGAGCCGGTGTCACCCATAGTGCCGATGACCTCACCGGCTTTCACCCGCTGACCACCCTTAATGAAGACGTGATCCATATGCCCGTAGTAATACTTGCTCCCGCTTGCGCCGCGTAGCACGATCTGCAACGCGCCATTGGCCTGCTTCTTGGTCCGATTGATGCGTCCGGCTTCGACGGCAAAGATCCCCGTGCCCCGAGGTGCCGACAGGTCGATCCCCCGATGCTTGCGCCGACCGCGATCAGCGCCCCAGCCATCGCCAACCGTGAACTCCTTGGTGGGGCAGACTCGTCCAGCAACGGCTTTCGGCGCCATCAGTGGATCGGCGGCTCCGGCGATCATGGGCATGCCCCCGCCGGTATTCGCGTCATCGGCGGGCCGCACGGCCTGAGCGGAGCCTTCGGCACTGACAAGCAGAACCAGGGCAGCCGTCAGCACTGTCCAGGAACGGGGCATTTTCCTACCGTAACCGGGACCCCCGGCGCGGCAACCGGGCAGCACGCTTCGTTCAATACAAGGACGCCTGCCCAGCACAGCACCAGGATGGGTCTATGACGCGCCTCTTCGAAGACTTCGTGAACGGTGCCGGGCCACTCTGGCAGGACTACCTTCACCATCCCTGGATGGATGCCATCCACGACGGGTCACTGCGTCGCGACCAGTTCACCTTCTTCTTGGCTCAGGACATGCCCTACCAACGCGACTTCCTAAATGCCCTGGTCCTGGCCGCGAGTAAGGCCCCTGACCCGGAGAAGCTGCTCACTATGCGCGGATTCATTGCTGATGAAGCAGCATTCGAGGAAGAGCTGCTAGCGACGCTGCAGGCACCCTGGACCTACGACCGATGGGCAGCAGGTCCGGCACGTGAGGGTTACATGAACCACCTCATTCGCGTTGCCCATGAGGAAGACGTAGCGACGATCTGCGCAGCGCTACTGCCCTGTGCCGCCGGGTTCACCGGCGCCATGGCCGAGCCCGCACCCAAGGCGGGTTTGGATCCGATCTATGTGCAATGGCTTGAGTACTACGAACGGCCCAGCCAATTCGACTTTTCCAGCACTCTCGTGGAGACCTTCGAGGGCGGGCTCGCGCACGCCAGCGCCGAACAGATCCACCACGCTCGGATGATCTTCACGCGAAGTGTGCAGCACCAACTCGACGTGCTCGATGCGGCTTGGAAGGTGGCAGATCCCTGGCGGGGCAATGGTTCGTGATCAGTTACCTGACGGGCTTCTTGGCCGCCGAGCACTGATCATTGGTGGGGCTGGCGCACTAGGGGGCGCGATTGCCGATGCGTTCCGTGCTGAGGGTGCTCAGGTAGTCCTCGCCGATTATGCGGCGACCGGAGACGATGCCGATTCGGTCGCCCTCGACGTGCGCGATGCACACCAGTTCGTGCCTGCCTTCCAGCAGGCTACGCACCTGCTCGACGGGCCGATTGAAATCCTCGTGTACAGCGCAGGCACCATTCACCGAGCACCGACAGTCGATCTTGCCCTGGCGCAATGGCAGGAGATGCTGCAGATCCACCTGACCGGCGCGTTCCTAGCCTGCCAACAGGTGATTCCTGCGATGGTGGCCGCGCATTGGGGGCGGATCATCCTGATCGGCTCGAACCTCGGCAGTAAGGGGATGGCTGAGTTTCCGCATTACTGCGCCGCCAAGGCCGGCGTGCTCGGATTGATGAAGTCATTGGCGCGTGAACTCGCACCACACAACGTGCTGGTCAATGCCATTGCACCCGGACCCTTCGAATCTGCCATGGTGCGTGGGCTCAGTGCCTCCGAGCGCGCAGGAAACGAGGCAGCAATGCCTATCGGACGTTTCGGCCTCGCCGCCGAAGTGGCACCTACGGCGGTGCTCTTAGCCAGTGAGCCGGGGGGCAATCTCTACGTTGGTCAAACCTTGGGCCCCAACTGCGGTGATGTGATGGCCTAGCCGCCTACGCTGCAGTCATGCGCAGGCGCAGTCGGCTGCAACTCGTGGCCGCGGCCGTGACCGGCCTCATCGTCGGTTTCCTCATCCCCTTGGTTTTGCATCGCAACTACGCGCCCTCCCTGGGCTGGGATGCAGCGGCATTGGTCTTTCTCATCCTTCGGTGGCGTGACATCTGGCCCCTGGATGCCGAACGCACCAAGGAGGTAGCGGCTGACGAAGACTCCGGCATCCTCATTGACGACATCATCATCATCCTGGCTGCGGTCGTCAGCCTGGCTACCGTGGCACTAGTGCTCGCCCACCCAGGCACCGCCACACTCGGCGAACGCGGTTTCAAGACGTTCCTGGGAATTACGTCGGTGGTGCTGGCCTGGGCGGTCCTGCACACCGTATTCACGCTGCGTTACGCGCGCCTTTACTACTCACCGCCCTACGGTGGCATTGATTTCAACGGCCCGGACCAACCGACCTACGCAGACTTCGCCTACGTCGCCTTTAGTATCGGCATGACATTCCAGGTATCCGATACCAACCTCCGCGATCGGCGCTTCCGTATCGCAGTGCTGCAGCACAGCCTGCTCTCATTCCTGTTTGTTACCACGATCCTGGCCGTCACCGTCAACCTCGTTGCCGGGCTTAACGGCTGATCGACGCAGCAGCCGGTTACGGGGTTGCCTTGACCAATGTGGTGGTCCACTCCTTCGTAACCTTCTTGCCACCCACGCGGATACCGGTGACCTGGACCTGAACCGGGTAGTCACTGGCATCATCAGCGGCGTACTCCGGTGGTAATTGCATATCCCACGAAATGGTGTTGTCACCGTAGCCATTTCTGATGCGCACTTGATCTACCGGGATCGACCCCTGAGGTGTCTGCACGGTCACCTGGGCGCGGCGGAAGTCCGCGTTCGGGTAGGTCAGCGACCAGCGGCCAGCAGGCTCCAACTCACGTGGGAAGTAGCCGGCGGTCGGCCACGCCACCCACGTCGGCGAACTCTGTTGCCGATCCGTGCCGATCACGTAAATGGAATTCGAGATATCGGTATCACCGCTGCCGATCTCAGCAAGCTTTTGAAACAGTAGCCAGCGTCTATGGCCGACCGGGCCGTTGCCGACCCCACCATCCTTCATATAACTGACCACCGCACGCGCCCCCGTCACCGTCGCCAACGATCCGGGCGGCCACCCGTACCCAAGAGCGAGGTTGCCGTTCTTGGCACCGAGGTACCCGTCCTTGGTCCAACATCGCGCACTGTCCGGTAGGTCATGCGTGATGATGTCGTTGGCAGCCATGATCAAGGCTGCGTCCTGGGAACGCTTGGAGAGTTTCTCGCTTATGCGAACTGGGGCCAGGCCGGCCATGGTCCGCATGTAGTTGACGGCGCTGAGGACCGCCTGCTGATTTTCGGCCGATGGGCTGCCAGCCCGGCACTCATCCAGGTCGCCGTCCCAGCCGGTTGGCACGAGCAGCAG
>JAGWVT010000037.1 GCA_018970765.1 Actinomycetales bacterium | reverse complement strand
AAGGGCAAGATCATCAACCAGATCCAGGAGGACACCGGCGCCGACATCACGATCGAGGATGACGGCACGATCTACATCGGAGCGACCGACGGACCCTCAGCTGAGGCGGCCCGCAGCACCATCAACCAGATTGCCAATCCGACCATGCCTGAGGTGGGTGAGCGGTACCTCGGGACGGTTGTGAAGACCACCACCTTCGGTGCGTTTGTCTCACTGGTACCCGGCAAAGACGGCCTGCTGCACATCTCAGAGGTCAAGAAACTTGCGGGCGGTAAGCGCATTGAGAATGTCGAAGAGGTCCTCAAGGTAGGCGACAAGGTTCAGGTCGAGATCAAGGAAATTGACCCGCGCGGCAAACTGGCGCTAGTCCCGGTCCTCGCGGAGGGACAGGGCGAGGCGAGTGGCGAGTAGCACCCAGACTCTGCTGGAAGGCGGCAGTCTGGTTCAGCTGACCACACTGCCCGGTGGGCTGCGCGTGATCACTGAACGCGTGCCCGGGGTGCGTTCGGTGGCAGTCGGCGTGTGGGTTCAGGTCGGGTCGCGCGATGAATCAGGCGACGCACTGGGCTCGGCGCACTATCTCGAACATCTGCTGTTCAAGGGCACCAGTCGGCGCAGTGCACTGGATATCAGCGCGTCGATCGAGGCCGTTGGTGGTGAACTGAACGCGTTCACCACCAAGGAGTACACCTGTTACCACGCGCGCGTCCTGGATGAAGACATCGATCTGGCTCTTGACGTCATCTGTGACGTGGTGACCGATGCACTCATTCGCTCTGAGGACGTGGAAGCCGAGCGCGGTGTCATTCTTGAAGAAATCGCCATGAACGATGACGATCCCGGTGACGTGGTGCACGAGGCGTTCACCTCAGCCCTGTTCGTGGACAGCCCGCTGTCCACACCCGTGCTCGGCACGATCGACACCATCGAAGCCATCACCCGCGATGCGATCGATGGGTTCTACCGCTCGACTTATCGACCCGAGTGCATGGTTGTCTCAGTGGCCGGGAACGTCGACCATCAACAGGTCGTCGACGTTGTCCTGCGGGCATTCGGTTCCAGGCTCACCGAGGACATTGCGCCAGCGGCTCCTCGGCAACGCGGGCAGGCTACGCGGCATGGTCAAGGCGTCCACCTTGTCCAGCGTCCCACCGAGCAGGCCCATGTCGTTTTGGGCTATCCAGGAATACCTCGTATCGATGATCGTCGATATGCGATGGCGGTGCTGTCGACCGCATTCGGCGGTGGCATGAGTAGTCGACTGTTTCAAGAGGTCCGCGAGAAGCGGGGCTTGGCCTATGCGGTCTACGCCTTTGCACAAGGATTCGCGGACAACGGTCTTTTTGGCATGTACGTCGGGTGTCTACCGAGCAAACTTCCAACCGCACTCGACGTGTGTCGGGACCAGGTTCAAGCGGTCATCACGCAGGGTCTCAGTGAGGACGAGATTGCCCGGGGGAGAGGTCAGGTCAAGGGCTCGACGGTTCTGGGCCAGGAAGACGTGAGTTCGCGGATGACCCGGATTGCCCGATCCCAGATCCATGGTGATCCCCTGCTGAGCATTGACGAGGTTCTGCAGCGGGTTGACGCGGTGACAATCGAGGAGATTCAGCAGGTAGCCAAGGAGATCTTGGACCAAGAGGAGTTACTCGCTGTGGTGGGGCCGTTCGATGACGCGGCAGCGTTCCAGGTGGGTGGGCGAGCAGGACTGCAGCATGAGTAGCCAATCGTCGTCGCCGATCGAGGTCGCAGTGGTGGGATCTGCGGGTCGCATGGGTGCGACGGTGGTGGAAGCGGTGCAGGCGGCACCTGACTGTGCCCTGGCCTGCGCAATCGATCTTGGCGACGACCGCAGCCAGCTCGACCAGGCGAAGGTCATGGTGGACTTCACGACTCCGGATGTCGTGATGGAAACCCTGGAGTACTGCATTGGTCGTGGCATTCACTGCGTGGTGGGGACGACGGGCTTCGATGATCAACGACTCGCACAGGTTGAGGCCTGGTGTCGGCAGGCTCCGGGTGTTGGTGTCTTGATCGCTCCGAACTTCGGCATCGGAGCGGTGCTGATGATGCGGTTTGCCGAGCAGGCTGCCCCGTATTTCGACTCCGTCGAGATCATCGAACTGCACCATCCTGATAAGGCGGATGCACCCTCCGGCACCGCCCGGCACACCGCCGAGCGCATTTCCCGGGCACGCGATGGTCGAACAAGCCCTGATGCGACTCGGCACGAACTCCCAGGTGCTCGCGGTGCGGACGTTGCTGGCGTGCGGGTCCACGCGGTCCGCGCGCGCGGGCTGATTGCGCACCAAGAAGTCATCTTGGGTGGCCCAGGTGAAGTGCTCACCATCCGGCACGACTCGATGGATCGCACGTCGTTTATGCCCGGTGTGCTGCTTGGCATTCGTCGGGTTGCCGATCACCCCGGTCTGACTGTCGGTTTGGACGCGTATCTCGACGATTAACTGGTGCTGATGCGACCAGCCGCCCACAGGTCCTGCAGCCGCAGCATGGCCATGTCTGCTGCCTCGGCGCGCAGCAGTGTGTCCAGTGTGCCTGTACCGACCTGTGTTGTGACGTTTCGGTTGTCCGCTCGCAACAGGACGAGTCGGCCACGTTCTCGGGTCACGGCACGAACATCGACCCAACGCCCCCGTTGAGAGGCGAGCATGCGTCGAACGAGATAGCCCTGATCGTTGACGTAGGTGCCACGTACCCAAGCGCGCAGCAGCAGAGTAAGCATCGCGGCGGCCACTAGGCCAGTCACGATGGCCGGCAGGGGCGCGCGCAGCGACATCGCTGCCAGGACCGCGGCGGGAAGCAGGGTCAGCACCAGCCCGGTGGCAGCCAACAACAGCAGCAGGTGCGCAGGGCCGCGCGAAGGTAGGCGATGCAGGCGGTTGCCGATTGGCGCATTGCTGGTCGGCTCGGGTGGCCAGATCGCTCGAAAGATCCCCGGACGCGACTGGTCGTTCACGTGGCCAGACCCGTTGCGCGCAGACCTGCCGCAACTGCGGCGGCCACCAGCACCACGACGAGAAATGGTGCGCGCAGCAGCAGCGCGGTTATGGCGGCCAGCAGCCCGGCGAGCCGGGCGTCGATGACCAGCGCCGAGTCGTCTGCAAAAGTCTGCACGGCCACCAGGGCGGCCAGCATCGCCACGGGTAGTAGTCCCACGATTCGTTGCAGCGTCGGATGCTCCAACGTGCGCTGGGGAATCAATGCGCCAGTGAGCTTCGTGGCGTAACAGGCGGCCGTCCCGACGATGACGGCAGCCCAGATCACCGGGACTCCCGACTCAGCAAACCGGCGACCGCGGCCACCAGGCTTGAAGCCAGGATCGGCACACCTGCCGGTGCGAATGGCACGAGAGCCAGTGCGAGGCCAGCTCCGACGATCGCGACAACAATGGGCAGTCTCCCGCGCAGGCGCGGCCAGAGCAGGGCGATGAAACCTGCCGGGATCGCTGCGTCCAATCCAAGGGTTCGTGGATCGCCGATGAACGACGCACCGAGCCAACCCAGTGCGGTGCCGACGTTCCAACAAATGAACACGGCGATTCCGGTTGCCCAGAATGCGTGACGTGCCAGTGGTCGCTCCTGCTGGGCCATCGCCATGGCGGTGGATTCATCAATGGTCAGTTGAGCAGCCACCGGAACCCGCCACCCGCGGAACTGCAGGCTCTGCGCCACGTGCATGGAGTACAGGCCATTGCGCGTTCCGATGAGGAACGCGGTGAGGACTGCAGCGACTGCCCCACCTCCGGCACCCAGCACACCGACGAGGGCGAACTGGGAGGCACCGGTGAACATGCCTAGTGAGAGCAACTGCGTCTGCCATGGGCTCAAACCTGAAGCGATGGCAATCGCACCGAAGGAAATGCCGTAGGCGCCGGTGGCCACACCGATACCGAAGGCATTCACCGTCACCTGCCGACGGTTGCTCACCTGCACCTCCCTCGCGGGCTGCCAGACTAGTGGTGAGCTTTTACTGATAAACCGTGCGTGCCAGGATCTCGCGTACGCGCGGTTCTGCCGCCGCCAACTGGGCGGGAACAAGGCTAAGTCGCGTGCGCCGCTGGACGACGTCATCGAAACTGCGTGCACCCTCGCAAGCAATCGCAAAAGCGATTTCGACGCCGAGGACAGGGACCTGCGGTGCCACCGGCTCGCGGAGCAGCGCGTCATCTTGCGCCATCGCGACCAAGCGTGAAGCCTCCGAGCCGTAGCGACGCACCAGGCGGCTCGCCCAATCCGGCAACGTGGCCGCAGTGTCACCGTCGGCTCCGATAAGAGGCAGATCGGCCGTCACACATTTGCGGTCGCTGATCGCATCGACGGCGTCCTGTGCCATCCGCCGGTAGGTGGTGAGTTTTCCGCCCGCGATGGTCACGATGCCGGAGTCGTCGCGACGTACCAGGTGACGTCGGGAAATATCCGACGTGGGTCCGTGCGCATCGCCAACGGTGACCAGCGGGCGCAGGCCGGCGAATCGTCCGATGACATCCTGCTCGCTCACGGGGCGCGCCAGCACTCGCGATACCTGCTGCAGGATCCAGGCTTCCTCGGATGGCGTCGGTGTCGGTACGGAGGGGATTGCACCTGGCACCTCGATATCGGTGATGCCGGCAAGTAGCAGGTTGTCGGGCCGGGGGAGGACGAAGCAGTAGCGACCGTGCATGTCCGGCACTGGCACGGTGAGCGCGGCCCGTGGATGATCGAGTCGCTCCGCGGCGAGCAGTAGGTGACTGCCCTGCGACGGTGTAACCGACAGTGTTGGGTCGAAGGATTCGGCCCAGACTCCAACGGCACTGATCACCGATCTTGTCGGGACTTCGATCGCGCTACCGTCGATCAGGACGCTAACCCCGGTGCCAGTTGCACCGGTGACCTGCGCACCGGTGATGATGCGCGCACCAAAGGACGCGGCGGTGCGTGCCACGGCAACGACCAGACGTGCATCGTCCTCGAGTCGGCCGTCCCAGGAGAGCAGGCCCGCCTTCAGGTCACGTCGGGCCAATGCCGGTACCCAACCCATGGTCTGTTCCGCGGTGAGTCGACGGGAGTGCGGCAGGAGGCGACCGGGTGTTCCGGCAAAGGCCCGAAGCAGATCACCGGCCATCAGTCCCGCGCGCATGATCGCAGCACCGCGTGCCGAGTCGCCCCGCATGATGGGCAGCACCTGCGCCATGGGTTGCACGAGGTGCGGCGCAATCCGGCGCATGAGTCGGCCACGCTCGACGGCGGATTCCCAAGCCACATGGACCTGGCCGTTAGCCAGGTACCGCAGGCCGCCGTGGACGAGTTTGCTTGACCAACGCGAGGTCCCGAAAGCCAGGTCAACGCCTTCGAGCAGCACCACCTGCAGTCCGCGGGAAGCCGCGTCAAGGGCGACACCTGCGCCGGTGATCCCGCCGCCAACTACCACCAGGTCAACCCGAGATCCCCGGATCTGAAGTTCTTGTAGGAACTGCAGATCCTGCTGCCGTCGCTGCGGTGTGAGATCTGCCGAGAACTGCACGTATGCCAGGCTTCCATAGTGGCAAACCTCGATGACCGCCCGCCCTTTGCTGGTTGGGGTCGACCACTGCCAACGCTGCCCCGTAGCGCCTGGGAGTATCTACATGACCTGCTCGGTGCCGGCCATACATCGACTGCGTCGGACCCTGCGCACATTGCCGTCCCGGCGACTCGGATCACCGACGATCAACTCGCGGAACTGCAGTCAAGCGGCGTACATATCGATGCCACCGATGAAGTGCGCCTTCGCCATGTCGGCGGCATGGCCTATCGCGATCTGCTGGCGCAGCGAAGTGGCACGACGTTGCTCTTTCCTGATGCGGTTGCGTTCCCGCGCACACACGATCAGGTTCAGGCGTTAATCGATACCTGTGCCCAGTCCAATATCGCCGTCGTGCCATTTGGCGGTGGTACCTCTGTTGTCGGAGGGCTGCGTGTGCAGGTTGACGATCATGTCGGCGTCATGGCGATTAGTACGGCCCAAATGCAGCGGGTGTTGGACCTCGATGCCGACGCGCACCTGGTGCGCGTGCAGGCCGGGATACGCGGCCCGGCGTTGGAGGCGCAATTGGCTGAACACGGTCTGACGCTGGGCCACTTTCCACAATCCTGGGAACGCGCCAGCGTCGGTGGATATGCCGCGACGCGTTCCTCCGGCCAGGCGTCGACGGGGTACGGGCGCTTCAGTGCCATGGTTCACGGGCTGCGCCTGGCCACGCCGGTTGGCAGCTGGGAGCTGGGCCGAGCGCCGGCTAGCGCAGCTGGACCCGGAATGCTCGACCTGGCCCTGGGAAGTGAAGGCGCCTTGGGTGTCATCACTGAACTCACTCTGCGCGTTCGCGGCCTGCCCGCGGCCCGCCACTACGAGGCTGCGCTTGCGCCCACTTTCCAGTCAGGCATCGACGCGTTCCGAGCCTTGGCCCAGGCGGGTGTTTCGGCAACGGTGATGCGGCTATCCGATCACCAGGAGACCGTGGCGAGCCTGGCCATGGCGGGACATGATGATGCCGGTCTGTCGACCAGGGTCCGGCACACACTGCAAACCAGGGTGCTCCGCAGCCGCGGGTTTGACCCGCCCACGCAGCGTGGGGCGTTGATCATCCTGGGCTGGGAGGCCGCGACAACGCCCCTGTTACGCGCCCGCCGCCGTGCTGCCTGGCGCCTGCTGCACCAGCACGGTGTTCGCGGATTGGGTCGATCAGGCGGTCGGTCCTGGGAGCGGGGACGATTCGCCGGCCCTGCTGTGCGCGATCTGCTAATGGATCACGGCTATCTCGTGGAGACGCTCGAATCGGCCAGCACCTGGTCGCGTGTCATGGCGTTGCACGTTGCTGTTCGTGATGCCATCACCGGTGCCCTGGCCAGCGATGGGTGCGCAAGTTTCGTCATGGTGCACATTTCCCATGTCTACGAAACCGGTGCCAGCCTGTACTGGACGGTCCTCGCTCAGGCGCCCGCGGACCCCGACCTGGCCGCCGCCGTCTGGTGGCGGGCCAAGTGCGCGGCGATGGATGCCATCGTCGCCGAGCAGGGCACCATCACTCACCACCATGCGGTCGGTAGGGATCACGCGCCGTGGCTTGCCGATGAAGTGGGCGATGTGGGTATCGCGGTGCTCAATGCCATCCGGCAGGCGGTGGACCCGCCGGGGGTCATGAACCCGGGGGTCCTTTTGAGTTCGAGGTTCTCCACAGGCTAGTAACCGGCTATAGCCGTGCCGATTGCCCTAATATTCCGCCGATGTCGGGCCCATCGGACACACTTCGCTAGCGGGAACGACCGGCGACAGCACAGGCCTCTTGGTGCCGCCGGCAGGGTATTGACAGCAGCAGGACTCTGGCGGGGGTGTTCGGTATGCCCGAAATTGGGCTTGAAGGGATGGGGGGGGGGGGTCATTGCGGCCGCAAGCTAGCCAGCCTGATCGGAGCCCAGTGATCCGCCTGGCAATTCTCGATGACCGAACGTTGCTGCGCAGTGGCTTGGCCTTACTGCTGGAGCAGCACGCCTCTGGATCGCTCACCACCCAGGTGGTCTACGCCGGACCCGAGTGTGGATCGGCGCGTCTAGCAAACCCTGACGTGTTCATCGTTGCCGTCGATTCCGCGGGCATAGCCGGTGAGCGGATGGCGGTAGACCTGGCCCGGGAAGGCCGGCGGGTGCTGATGTTCGGCACGCCGCTTGATCTGGCCCGAGCACGGATGTCGTTCGATGCGGGTGTCCTTGGCCTGCTGCCCGCACCCAGCACGGTCGAGGATCTGCGGGCAGCGTTGGTTGACGCAAGTGCGGGGACGTTCCATGTCACGCCCCTGGTGGCGGGGATTCTGGCCAATTTCTCGCGCACGCCCGACCTCAGCCCCCGGGAACGGGAGACACTGCTGTTGTACGCCGGCGGGTTGAAGCTTGCCGCCGTCGCCGGGCGGTTGGGGATCTCCCCGCACACGGCGAAGGAGTACCTCGATCGCGTCCGCGAGAAATACGCCCAGGTCGGTCGGCAGGCAAGAACTCGGACTGAGTTGTTCATCGAGGCGCAACGGGATGGGTTCGTCGAGGGGCCGCAGGTATAACGCAGGCGGGATGAAAGTTGGCTGCCCTGTGTCCGATTCCGTCCCTCCCGATGGGGACATCGAAGGCTGGCTTCTCCTGGAGCCATGCGCTGAAATGTCAAGCACATTCGGCGCTCAAGGCTCAGCCTTGATGCCAGGAGTGTCGTGGTCGGGTCCGGCGGGCGCGGGGGGCTCGCCGGACCCGGCAACAGCAGTTGGGTTCTCGTTAGGGTTCGACGGTGAGCCCAGCGATCCCCGATCCAGCGACCCACGATCCAGCAATCCCCGATAAGGATGCGGGCGCCGTCGAGGACCAGCCAATTACCTTTCGCAGTGACGTCACAGTGGAATTGGTGCGAGCCAGCGCCCAGGATGCCGATGTCATCTTCGCGGCACGCGTTTCGACGGCGGGCGAGCAGTCCCTCGCCGATGTGAACGCTGACGCCACGGCCTCGGCTGGGTTGATCAACTTCCTGATGCGCGAGCGACACGGTTCGCCCTTCGAGCACACGTCCATGACGTTCTTCGTCCATGCGCCGCTGTTTGTCTGGCGCGAGCACATGCGTCATCGGATCGCCAGCTACAACGAAGAGTCCGGTCGCTACCGCGAATTGCGACCGATCTTCTACGTGCCAAATGCCGATCGGAACGTTATCCAGGTCGGCAAGGCCGGTGCCTACGAGTTTCTGCCGGGTAGCCCCGAGCAGTACGCACTCATCGACGCGAGCATGCGTGAATCCTGCGCCGATGCCTATCGCCGCTACCAGCAGATGCTGCAGGCGGGAATAGCCCGCGAGGTGGCACGCATGGTGCTGCCAGTGTCTATCTTTTCCGGCGCCTACGTCACCTTGAATGCACGCTCCATGATGAACTTCCTGTCACTGCGTCGCCGGGTACCGGACTCGCACTTTCCCTCCTACCCGCAGCGCGAGATCGAGATGGTGGCCGAACGCTATGAAGAGGAGTGGGCTCGCTTGATGCCCATTACGCATGCGGCGTTCGTTGCCAATGGTCGAGTGGCCCCCTGACGGTAGCCTTGACTACATGCCCGGACCGACGACGCAGCAGGCACCACTTGGCGTGATGTTGACGGCAATGGTCACGCCGTTCCACGCCGATGGCAGCCTGGACCTGGCCGGTGCCGAACGACTGGCCGTGCATCTTGTTGACCAGTTGGGGCACGACGGCCTAGTGGTCAACGGAACGACGGGGGAGTCGGCAACCACAACCGATCAGGAGAACGACGACGTGGTGCGCGTGGTCGTGGCGGCGGTCGGCGATCGGGCGACCGTGGTAGCCGGCGTTGGCACGAATGACACGGCCCACTCGATCCAAGCGGCGCGGTCAGCCGAGCGCCTGGGTGCGCACGCGGTGATGGCGGTGAGCCCCTATTACAACCGTCCGCCGCAGGAGGGCCTGATCCGCCATTTCCATGCGATCGCCGATGCGACGGATCTGCCGATGCTCACCTACGACATCCCTAAGCGCACCGGTGTGGCCATCGAAACCGAGACACTCGTGCGAATCGCCGAGCATCCGCGCATCATCGCCAACAAGGACGCTAAGGGTGACTTGGATGCCGCCCAATGGGCGATGGCACGAAGTGGTCTCGCCTGGTACTCCGGAGACGACATTCTCAACCTGCCCCTGCTGGCATTGGGTGCGGCAGGAATGATCTCGGTGGTCGGCCACCTGGTCGGTGATCGATTGAAGGCCATGGCGCAGGCGCTGCAGCGTGGCGATGTGGCGCAAGCACAGCAGCTGAACCGTGCGCTGCTGCCGGTGTACACGGGAATGTTCCGTACGCAGGGAGTCATCCTGACCAAGGCAGCGCTAGCCGACCTAGGCCTGCCAGCGGGTCCAGTGCGGCTGCCTCTGGTCGATGCCACTGCCGAGCAGCGCACTCAGTTGCGCATCGATCTGGCGGCCGGCGGCGTTGCCGGCTTCAGTAACGCCGTTGGCACCTCCTCGTGATCCATCCGGAACTCGGACCACCACCTGCCCTTCCGCAGGGCGCACTGCGGGTTATGGCGTTAGGCGGCCTGGGCGAAATCGGCCGCAATATGGCGGTCCTGGAATTCGCCGGACGCCTGCTGATCATCGACTGCGGAGTCCTGTTCCCCGAAGAGTCGCAGTTGGGCATCGACGTGATCCTGCCCGACTTCGCGCCGATCGCCGAACGACTGGACGATGTCGAAGCGCTGCTGCTGACCCACGGTCATGAGGATCACATCGGCGCCGTGCCCTACCTGCTCCGACAGCGGCCCGACCTGCCCGTGCTCGGTTCACGTCTGACGCTGGCGCTGCTGCAGGCAAAGGTGCGCGAGCATCGTTTGACGCTGAACTCGCGCACCGTTGCCGAGGGTGAGCAGGTGAGCCTCGGCCCCTTCGGTGTGGAATTCCTCGCCGTCAATCATTCGATCCCAGATGCCCTTGCTCTGGCCGTGTCGACGCCGGCTGGCGTCGTGCTGCATACCGGTGATTTCAAAATGGATCAGGTGCCGCTTGACGGGCGGATTACCGACCTGAACGGCTTTGCTCGACTGGGTGACCGTGGTGTGGACCTGCTGATGGTTGACAGCACCAACGCGGAAGTGCCCGGCTTCGTGCCAAGTGAACGCGAGATCGTTCCGGTGCTCGATTCGGTGTTCCATCGCGCGCAGGGCCGCATCATCGTCGCCTCATTCGCCTCGCATGTGCATCGTGTTCAGCAGGTGGTTGATTTGGCTGCGCAGCACGGACGCAAGGTTGCCTGGGTGGGTCGATCAATGATTCGCAACATGGGTGTAGCTCGAGACCTGGGTTTCCTGCACATACCGGATGGCACGTTGGTGACCAGCGAACAGCTCGCCGACCTACCCGATGAACGTTCCGTGCTGGTCTGCACCGGATCGCAGGGCGAGCCGATGGCGGTGTTGTCGCGCATCGCCAATCGCGACCACCAGATCAGTGTCGGTCCCGGTGACACGGTCATCCTGGCCTCGTCCTTAATTCCCGGCAACGAGCAGGCCGTCAACCGTGTCATCAACGAGTTGACCAAATTGGGTGCCAACGTGGTGCACCGCGGTAACGCCCTCGTCCATGTCAGCGGCCACGCATCGGCCGGCGAGCTTCGCTACCTCTACAACATCGTCAAGCCGCGCCACGTGATGCCGGTGCACGGCGAATGGCGGCACCTGCGAGCTAACGCCGGGCTCGCTCAACAGGTCGGAATCGCGGCCGATCGGATCCTGCTGGCCGACGACGGGGTGACGATCGACCTGGTGGACGGCAAGGCCGAAATCAGCGGTTTTGTGCCAGTTGGGCACATTTACGTGGACGGCTCCAGCGTTGGGGACGTCACCGAAACGTTGCTGAAGGATCGACGGATCCTCGGCGAGGAGGGCTTCATCTCGATCTTCTGCGCGGTCGACCTGGTGCGCTCCGAGGTGGTGGTGGGCCCCGAGATCCATGCCCGGGGGCTAGGGCTGGACGAGGCCACCTACGAGCCGGTGATCACCGCGGTTCGTCGGGCCGTGGAGGAGGCCCTGCGGGACGGCGCCAGCGACACGTATGCCCTGCAACAGGTGATCCGCCGCCATGTGGGCCGCTGGGTGAGCAACACCCACCGTCGCCGGCCGATGATCGTGCCCGTGGTGGTGGAGGCCTAGATCAGGCGCGACACGAAAATTGTTACGTGTGTGACTGACGTGACTTAAGTGGTCTGAGGGATACGCTCCCAGACATGCCCGCCCGGACAGCGTCCCCACGTGCCTCCCGCACGGCACCTCCGCGTGCCACGAGTGGGGGTCGCTCCGGTCGGGCAGGATCAGCGCCCCGGCGCGCTCCGGCAAAGCCTGGCCCGAGCAGTCGATCCGCCGCACCCGGTCGAGGCAGTTCCCGTCGCCCTCCCCAGGGCTCGACCGACCGGCGAAACCCCACCAGACGGTCCACCAGACGGCCGAGCGGACGCCCGGGTCCTGCGCGCAGGCCAGCGCGTAGCTCAGCGCGTAGGCCGCGCAGTCGTAGTCAGCGGCCAAGTCTGTTGGCCCGTCTGCTGGGGGGTCTCGGTCGTGGGTTGCGGTCCGGATGGATGCTGTTGGCCCACGGGCTCGGGGCTGCGACGCGCGCGATGGGCAATCGCGCGGCAGATCTCGATCCGGCTCACCGCCGTGACGGCTTCGCCCTGACCCTGCTCGCCATGGCCTGCGCACTGGCGGCAGGTGTGTGGTTCGGTGTCGACGCGCTCGTGCTCGGTTGGGCGAGCTTCGCCGCGCAGGGCTTGTTCGGGTTTTGGGACTGGGCCTTGCCTGTAGTTCTGCTGGCGCTGGCCTGGCAGGTACTGCGCAATCCGGAGGATCGGCGGGCCACCTCGCGCGTCATCCTTGGTGGTTGCGCTGCCATGGTTGGTGTGCTGGGCCTGTGGCATCTGGGTCGTGGTCGCCCGGGCCCGGGTGACGGTGGCGAACTGATGGATCCGGCCGGCGGGTTGATCGGCTGGGCATCCACCGCACCGCTCAGTTATGCACTTGGGCCGGCGATCACCGCGGTCATCCTCGCTCTGCTACTGACCTTTGGACTGCTGCTGTTGACCTCCATGACACTCGCTCGACTGCGCCGCATCGGTTGGTTGCGCTCACGTCAACTCGTCGAGCAGCACGCGCAGCGACGCGCTGAGCGCACCGCGGCCCGACTCGAGTTGACCGGGCAACTGGCCCGTGATGAGGCGTTCGCCTCACCGATCATTGCCGGCGAGGACCACACAGTCCATCGCACGGGAGAGGCTCGCCCAGCGGCCGTGCTACTCGCCGGGGTAGCCCCAAGCGGATCGGCACCGAGTATTCGTCGCGAGGATGTGCCCAAGGCCGATTCGCTGTTCGACGGCCAGGCACATCTGACTAACGCACCAACGGCCGCCGCTGCGCGCGGGGTCCATCCGGCGCGCGCCATCACCGAAGTGATCGCCCCGGTGGCAGCTGCCGCTCCAAATGCCGAGACCGTCCAACTCGAACGCCCGGCTGCCGCAGCGCCGCCGGCCAAGACTGGCCGACAACTGTCGTTGGATGCCGGCTCGCGCTATCGCCTGCCCGCCCTACGCATGCTGGGTCGCGGTCCGGAGCACAAGACGGCAACGCGCGCAAACGAGCAGGTCGTCCAAGCGCTGACTGAGGTCCTCGAGCAGTTCGGAATCGACGCTCAGGTGACCGGATTCATGCGTGGTCCGACGGTGACGCGCTACGAAATCGAACTTGGACCAAGTGTCAAGGTCGAGCGTGTTACTGCACTGAGCAAGAACATCTCCTATGCGGTGGCCAGCGCCGAGGTTCGAATTCTCAGCCCAATCCCGGGCAAGAAAGCAATCGGTATTGAGATCCCGAACACCGATCGCGAGCTCGTGGCCCTGGGTGACGTGCTGCGCAGTCCCATCGCCACCAGTGAGCAGCACCCGATGATCGTTGCGCTGGGTAAGGACGTCGAAGGTGAGTTCGTCGTCGCCAACCTGGCCAAGATGCCGCACTTGCTGGTAGCGGGAGCGACCGGCGCCGGTAAGTCCAGTTGCATCAACTCGTTGATCACCTCGGTGCTCATGCGCGCTACCCCTGCGGAGGTGCGGATGATCCTGGTGGATCCCAAGCGAGTGGAGTTGAGCATCTACGAGGGCATCCCGCACCTGATCACGCCGATCATCACCAATCCGAAGAAGGCCGCCGATGCCTTGCAGTGGGTGGTCTCGGAGATGGATCGTCGCTACGACGACCTGGCCAACTTTGGCTTCCGCCATATTGACGATTTCAACCGCGCTGTGCGAGCCGGCAAAGTCAAGCCACTTCCGGGTAGCGAGCGCACGCTGCGCCCCTATCCATACCTGCTGGTGATCGTCGACGAGCTCGCCGATCTGATGATGGTGGCCCCTCGCGATGTCGAAGACTCCGTGGTT
The DNA here is from genome assembly GCA_018970765.1 of Actinomycetales bacterium. GTDB lineage: Bacteria > Actinomycetota > Actinomycetes > S36-B12 > S36-B12 > REEB426. Next base: position 9,206 of record JAGWVT010000037.1, on the reverse strand, counting down.
CGCATCACGCAACTTGCTCGCGCCGCCGGCATTCACCTGGTGCTGGCCACGCAGCGCCCCAGCGTCGATGTCGTCACCGGTCTGATCAAAGCCAATGTGCCCAGTCGATTGGCATTTGCGACGTCCAGCCTGGCAGACAGTCGCGTCATCCTGGACCAACCAGGTGCCGAGAAGTTGGTCGGACAAGGTGATGCGCTATTCCTGCCCATGGGTGCCAGTCGCCCTGTGCGGACCCAGGGCGCATTCGTGGCCGAGAAGGAGATTCGCGCCGTTGTCGAGCACTGCAAAGAGCAGGGGCAGGCGCAGTACGTGGAAGGTGTCACCGCACCAGCGAAGAGCGCCAACACCGTGGACGCGGAAATTGGTGATGACCTCGACCTGCTGCTTCAGGCCGTGGAACTGGTCGTATCCACGCAGTTCGGTTCGACTTCGATGCTGCAACGCAAACTTCGCGTTGGGTTCGCCAAGGCTGGACGCCTGATGGACCTCATGGAATCCCGCGGGATCGTCGGCCCCAGTGAGGGATCCAAAGCACGTGACGTGTTGATCAAGCCCGAGGACCTTGCTGAGGTCCTCACCATGTTGAGAGGTGGATGATGTCACTGTTACACGCACTGGCTCCGGTTGTTCGGGGCTTCACCGCACCAGGTGAGGAACGGCAACGCGACGGCCGGCACCGCGCTGGACGCTTCCGGCGTGATCCGTGGGCGGCGATGGACTGCACCTTCGACAACGCCTATCCGGGGATCGAAGCATTGGCCGGTGTGTCGGTCGGTGCGACACTTTCTGCAGCTCGAATCGATGCCGGTTTGGATATCGACGATGTCGCCACTCGTACGCGGTTACGTCCCACGGTGCTGCGTTCCATGGAGGAAGACGACTTCAGTGTGTGTGGTGGGCGTGCGTACGTGCGCGGCCACCTGCGCACCCTGGCCAAGGTGCTCGGCCTGGAGCCTGAGGCCTTAGTGCAGCAGTACGAGGACCAGGGAAGTCCGCAGGGGCGACGCTAGGGGAGGACCTCTCTAGGCTGGCCTAATGTCGCGTTCAGTTGCCCTGGTCACGCTGGGCTGTGCGCGCAATGAGGTGGACTCTGAGGAACTGGCCGGCCGACTGCTCGCCGAGGGCTGGCAACTTGTTGACGATCCCACGGGTGCTGATGCGGTCCTGATCAACACCTGCGGATTCATCGATGCGGCCAAGCAGGAATCCATCGACGCTGTCATCGCGGCAGCCGAGCAGGGCAGCCGCGTCGTGGCGGTGGGCTGTCTAGCCGAGCGCTACGGCCGTGAACTCGCCGACGTGCTCACCGAAGCCGATGCGGTCCTGAGTTTTGACGATTACCCGCAGATCAGTGAGCGTCTCAATGCCGTCCTAGCGGGAGAGCACCTGCCGTCTCACGAACCCAAGGATCGCCGCACCCTGCTACCCATCAGCCCGGTGGGGCGTCGCATCGCAGACCACCACGTGCCCGGTCACTCACCGGCGGCAACCACCACCCGGACTGACGCGGGGCCGCGTGGCTGGCGGCCGCCGATCCTGCGCCATCGCCTTGACGACGCACCGATCGCGCCAGTGAAGCTTGCCTCCGGATGCGATCGACGATGCGCATTCTGCGCGATCCCGTCATTTCGAGGCGCATTCGTCTCGCGTCCTGTCCCAGAGGTGCTGACTGAGATCACCTGGCTCGCCGACCAAGGTGTGCAGGAGGTCGTCCTGGTCAGTGAGAACTCCACGTCGTACGGCAAGGATCTGGGTAATCCGCGCCTACTTGAGGCACTGCTCGCCGAACTTGGTCGCATGCAGGTGGTGCCCCGTGTTCGCATTGCCTATCTCCAACCAGCGGAAATGCGACCAACCCTGGTCGCTGCCATTGCCCAGACCCCCACGGTGCTGCCGTATTTCGATCTCTCCTTTCAGCATGCCAGTAGCTCGTTGCTGCGCCGCATGCGTCGATTCGGTGGCACCGACGATTTCCTGGAATTGCTGACGGCCATTCGCACGCTGCGCCCTGATGCCGGCGTGCGCAGCAACGTCATCGTCGGCTTTCCGGGTGAGACCGAAGCTGATGTCGACGAGCTCTGCGCATTCCTCGACGCTGCGGCGCTGGACGCCATCGGCGTCTTTGCGTACAGCGATGAGGAGGGCACCGAGGCCGCCGGATTCACCGACAAGGTCGACAGTGAGGTGGTGCAGGAGCGCGCCCATCGGGTGCAGGCTCTGGCGGACGCATTGATGACGGAGCGGGCTGGGCAGCGCCTCGGCGAGCGGCTCGAGGTTCTCGTCACTGATCAGGAGGACTCCGAGCAGGAAGACACCGACAACTGGCCGGTCTTGGTCGGACGTGCCGGTCATCAGGGGCCGCAGGATCCCGCGACGTTGTTGACCCTGCCTGCGGGTGCTCGGATACCCGAGCGAGGTGCCCTGATCGATGCAGTGGTCGTAGCTGTAGATGGTTTGGATCTAGTGGCTGAGTTGGTCGCAGGTCAGCTGGTCGCGAGTCAGTTGGATTCATGACCACAGGTTCATCGCGGCAGGGGCAGGTGCCGCTGCTGAATATTGCAAATCTGCTGACGATCTCGCGCCTGCTCTGCGTGCCGATCCTCATCTGGTTGATGGTCATACCCGGAACGGTGTTGACCCGGCTCCTGGCAGCTGCCGTGTTCCTTGGCGCCTCACTTACCGATCTGGTCGACGGAAAGATTGCTCGTAGTCGTGGGCTGGTGACTGACTTCGGTCGGTTGGCTGACCCCATCGCGGATAAGGCGTTGGTGCTCAGTGCCCTGATCCTGTTGAGTTGGTCCGGTCAAGTGCCCTGGTGGGTGACCAGCGTCATCGCTGTCCGAGAACTCGCCGTGACCGTGCTGAGACTTGCGGCCAGTGGGCGTGCGGTATTGGCCGCCGATCGCTGGGGCAAGACCAAGACGGTGTCCCAGATCGTGGCGATCACCATGTTGCTGGTTAGCCAGGGACAATTCCCGTGGTGGAACCTGCTGTGTTGGATCGCGCTGGCGGTCGCTCTGGTGCTGACCGTGGTCACGGGTGTGTCGATTTGCTGGCGGGCTGGCGCGATCCTGTTCGACCCAGGTCCCGCCCAGGCAGCCAGCCTCATCGGCACCCTTCGCGCCCGGCAACGAACGCTGGCTACCGCAGAATCACTGACCGCGGGCCAAGTCGCGGCGACGTTGGCAACTATCCCGGGCTGCTCTGCGGTCCTGCGCGGTGGGGTCGTGGCCTACGCAACCGACATTAAGGCGAGCCTGCTGGGCCTGAGTGCCCAGCAATGTGCGCATGTGGTGAGCCAGGAGGTCGCCCAGGCCATGGCCCAGTCGGCCTGCCGAGTCCTGACGGCAGACCTCGGGCTGGCCACCACGGGGGTCGCCGGTCCGGACCCGCTGGATGGTCAACCCCCGGGAACGGTGTGGATTGCCGTGCACGACCAATCCAGTGGGCGAACCGTCAGCCAGCAATTGCGTATCCGCGGCTCGCGGGCCCGGGTTCGCCGTTCGACCACCCAGGCTCTCCTCAGGCTGGCGGCTGGGGTGGTGGCCGATAGCGAGGGGGAATACCCTGGGCACACCGGCGGTTAACGTAGATGGTGCAATCGAAAGTCTGCAGTTGGACGTCGAAGCGTAGGAAGGGAGGTCTTGCATGATTGTGCTCAGGCATGTGATTGGTGATGAACTGCGTCGCCGTCGCCAGGACCAAGGCCGGACCCTGCGTGAGGTATCTGCTGCCGCATCCGTATCCCTGGGTTATCTCTCTGAAGTCGAGCGTGGCCAGAAGGAAGCATCGAGCGAGTTGCTCGCTGCGATCTGTGGCGCCCTCGACGTGCCCCTCAGTGACGTGCTCTCGTCGGTCAGTTCGCACCTTGCTCAGGCCGAAGAGCGGACCGGACCACAGGTCATCCTCGTCTAGTAGTGCTGTGACGTCGGCTCCGACCTGGGAAGCCGACGCCACAGCTCGTGAGGCACGGCAAGCGTGCTAGACGAGTATGGCCAAGGCCCGTGACGTTGCGGCGACGAGAAGGTCGTCGGCGAACGAACTGTTCATGAACGCCTCGTTACCCGGGTTGGCAGGTCGGGCACCAGTACCGCACGCGATCCTGCTGAGTACTCCGTGCGATCGTCGATCCGCAACGCCTGCACGCGCGCCCCGCGCGCCCGTACACATAGAGCGCTTGATCTGGCTGCTCCCAACCCGTTGTGGTTCGTCGCCTGGTGTGACAGTTACGGCGCAAATGTTGTTGGGCGAGCCGCAGCAGTTCCGGTAGATCCGTCACCTGGTTGATCGGGGTCGCCGGATGCACGCCGATCAGGAACGGCAGTTCGCTGGCATAGACGTTGCCGATCCCAGCGAGGTTTCGCTGATCGAGCAGGGCTTGCGAGACGGGAGCACTGCCATCACGCAGCAGATTGCTGATGGCCAGGTCGGTGTTCCAGTCCTCGCCCAGCAGGTCGGGCCCGAGGTGACCGACCACGGTGTCCTCGCGCGCGGTGGCGAGGAGATCGACGGTCGGCAGCAGATGCCCAACCGCCCGCCACCGCTGAGTTGCCAGCATGAGGCGCACTGTGTGCCGCACCCACCTGGTCTCGGGGTGTTCGATGCGCCAGGAGCCATCCATGCCCAGATGAGTGTGTAGCGTCCGCTGATCATTGAGCCGCATCAAGAGGTGTTTGCCACGGGCGCGTACGTGGAGCATGGTCGCGCCCGTGATGCTGGCGGTGGCCAGTTGCGGGATGCGAAAGTCGCTTTCGGTAATGACCTGCCCGGCCAGCGCGGTGTTCAGTCGGTCGGCTGCCCGCCAAATGGTGTCACCCTCCGGCACGACTGACCTGCCAACCATTCGGTGTGAAGACGTAGCCCGCTTCACGTAGGGGACCTGGGTCGATCTCAGTGACGCCGTCGATGCTGGTGAGCGCAACACGTGGTACGAGGTGGGCGCGGTGTGCGTTGGCGAGCAGTCGCAACACATCTGCATGCGTGTGGTCCTGCTCGGGCCAGGTGAGCAGTGTTGCCCCACCGCGTTCCAGGTAGCCGACCAGGGTGCCGTCGATGAGCAGCACATGCGCACCCACGCGTCGGCCGGGTCGATGGCGTGTCGCGGCTTCCTGTGCGGGCGCAGGCCAAGGAAGTGCCGCGCCGTAGGCGTTTGCTGGATCCATGGCGGCAAGGACGTGTGCATGTCTGCCGGTCTGCGGTGCGCGCAGTCGATCGATTGCCACCGCGCTGCCGAACTGCGCGGCACCCAGCCCGGCGACCGCATAGGTGCGCTGCGCGCGGCCGGCTTCCTCAAAGGAATGCAGCACTCGATAGGCCGCTTGGAAGCCCCCGCTCAAGCCCTCCGCAGCAACTGAACCCCGAGTCACCACGCCGTAGCGTTCCAACAGCACGACTGCCCAGGTTGCCTGACGTTCCGTTTCGCTGAGCGATGCGCTGCGGCCAAGCAGCGACCATCGGCCGGCCATGCCGGGTGGCCCCTGCCGTGTCGGCAGTCGCAGGCCGGAGCGACTGATGCGAGCGGGTCGGCCTGCGCGATTCAGGCGGGGCGGGTGTGTGCCTGCTGTGGCCGATGTAGTCGCGCGGCCTGCACGACGCAGGCGAAGCGGTGCCAACGTGTCATTCGTGATGCGACCTCGCCAGAGCAGTTGCCAGATCGCGGCTTCGACAGCGGCATCGCTGACCGTTGCTGCATCTAATTCCGGCTGCGCGCTCACACAGTCCACGATGTCGCGGAAAAACATGGCTGCGCCAACCGGCAGCACTGATTCAATGACTGTTGCCAGGTCGGTGGGTGACTGGGGTACTGCATTCGACGGATCCGATGCCGACAATTCCCAAAGTGCAGGCGCCAAGTCCGACGGAGCCAGCACGATGGTTGCATCCTGCGGACTTGCGCCACCCGCGCCCCACCAGATGACTTCACCACCACTGATCAAGCTGTCCAGCAATGCGGGCGTGAAGTCCCGCACGCGCTGCGGAAACACATTGGTTTGCCAAACCGACCAGGGCAGGGCAACACCGGCCAACTGTTCGACCACTGTGAAGACCCCATCGGGGCCCTGCAGGGTTGGTACTGGGCCATGTGCGGCTCCGGCCTGCCCTTCACGGGTCGTGGTGCTGGAGCGGTGAAGGTCGAAGGCCGCAACCTGCTGCCACCCGGGTAGGAATTGCGCGTACTGTTCGGCCGGCACAGGTTCGGCCATGTGGCGAAGATGCGCAATGCTGCGACGTCGGATGCGGCGCAGTACTTCGACATCGCACCAGCGGGCAGTCGGCGTCGGACCGCTGTCGAACCGAGTGAGGCGTCCCTGAGTCAGTAGGGCATCCAATGCCGCCTGCGCTGCGGCAATGGGTAGGGCAGTAGCCGCTGCGAAGTCCGAAGTACTGAAAGGCCCATGTGATCGTGCAAAGCGTGCGGCCAGATCGCCAATCGGGTCGTGAACTGCGCGCAGATACGCATCGGGGATTCCTTGCGGCAGTGCCACGCCCAGGCCGTCACGCAGGCGTCCGGCATCCTCGATGGCCGCGACGTGGTCGGTGCCGCCGATGCGCACCTGAATCGATCGTCGCTGTTCAGCGAGTTCATCGATCCATTCGGGGAGGATGCCTCGCTGCGGTAGTGCGTCCAGGCGTAGTGGTCCGATCAGTCGAATCAGATCGGCGGCATCCTCGAGGTCGCGTGCCCGGTAGCCGCTGGCCAGGTGCTGCAGTTCGGCTTCGACCTGCTCGATGGCGTCCGGTTCCAGCAGTTCGCTAAGTTCCACACTGCCGAGCAGTTCGGAGAGCAGGCTCGGGTCTAGGGCGAGTGCGGCAGCCTTGCGTTCGGCAAGGGGTGCATCTCCGTCATACAGGAACGTCGCGACATAGCCCAGCAGGAGTGAGCGCGCGAATGGTGACGGCTGCGCGGTGGCCACATCGACGATCCGCACCTCGCCGCTCCTCATTCGCTCCAGCAGGTCGCGCAGCGCTGGCAGGTCATAGGCGTCTTGCAGGCATTCGCGAACTGCCTCGAGCACGATCGGGAAGTCTGGATATCGGCTGGCCACGGCAAGTAGGTGCGCGGATCGTTGTCGTTGCTGCCATAGCGGTGAGCGTCGGCCGGGCCGACGCCGTGGCAACAGCAGGGCACGTGCCGCGGCTTCGCGGAATCGTGCGGCGAACAGCGCTGTTCCAGCTACCTCCTGTGCGACCAGCGCCTCCAACTCTTCGGGCTCGACCACTAGGCATTCCGCTACGGCCCGAACAAGGGTGTCGTCATCCGTATCCGGCAGTCGGAGCACGATGCCGTCGTCGGCGTGCATCACCTGTGCGTCGACTTCAGTGATCTGTCGTAATCGCGCGAGCAGTGCCAGCGCCCAGGGACCATGGACGGCCGCGCCAAATGGACTGTGCACGACCACGCGCCAGTCACCCAGCTCGTCGCGGAATCGCTCGACGACGATCGTCCGGTCGTCCGGCAACACCTCGGTACTGCTGCGCTGCTCGGCGAGGTAAGCCAGGAGGTTGTTGGCTGCGCGTTCATCAAGCCCGCTCGCGGCCAGTCGTGCCTGCGCAGGAATGTTCGCGATTCCGGTGATTTCGCGCGTGAACGCGCCAATCGCAGCACCTAACTCGGCATGTCTGCTCGCGGAGTCGCCGTGCCAGAACGGTACGCGTCCAGGCACGCCTGGCGCCGGGCTGACGAGCACACGATCGTGCGTGATCTGTTCGATCCGCCAGCTGGAGGCACCCAGTGCGATGACCTCACCCACGCGCGACTCGTAGACCATCTCCTCGTCCAGTTCACCAACCCGCGCACCGGGCGAACCCGGTGCGGTCCCGGCGAGAAAGACTCCAAACAGCCCGCGATCGGGGATGGTGCCGCCGCTGGTGACGGCCAAGCGCTGTGCCCCCGGTCGACCGGTCAGGCGGTTGGTCTGTCGATCCCACACCAGGCGCGGGCGTAATTCGGCAAAGTCCTCCGACGGGTAGCGGCCGCTCAGCATGTCTAACACTGCTTCGTACACCGATGCTGTCAAGGTGGTGAACGGTGCACTGCGGCGCAGCAAATCCAACAGTGCCTCGACCGTCCAGTCGTCCATCGCCACCATCGCCACGATCTGCTGAGCCAGGACGTCGAGTGGATTCGTCGGAATGCGCAAGGGTTCGATCTGTGCGCTGCGCATGCGCTCGGTGACCACGGCGGTGGCCTGCAGGTCGGACCGATGTGTAGGTAGAAATATGCCGCGACTGGTTGCACCAACCTGATGCCCCGCACGACCCACGCGCTGCAGCCCAGCGGCAACGCTCGGCGGCGCCTGTACCTGGACGACGCAGTCGATGGCCCCCATGTCGATGCCTAGTTCCAACGAGCTGGTCGCTACGACCGCAGGCAGATGACCGGACTTCAGCGCCTCCTCAATGGCCGTGCGTTGCTCACGGCTCACTGACCCGTGGTGCGCCCGTGCTAGAGGTGGCAAATCCTGTTCGGCGGCGATGTCGTTGATGCGCGCGGTGATGCGCTCGGCTAGGCGCCGTGAGTTTGCGAACACCAGCGTTGAGTGGTGCTGCTGGATCTGGTCTGCCAGCACCTCGTCAACTGCGGGCCAGATCGAACTTCGACGCTCGGCTGCTGACACCCGTGGTGATGCTGATGCATCTCCGCTGAGGTCGCTGTCGACACCAGCTGTGGACAGGTCGGACATGTCATCGACGGCTACCTGCACCCGCAGGTCCCATTGCTTGTCAGTTGGCGGCGCCACGATCGTGGCGGGCCGCTGCGGACGCAGAAACCGCGCGACAGCATCGAGGGGGCGCACCGTTGCCGACAGGCCGATTCGCTGGGCAGGTTTGGGCAGCAGCGCATCGAGGCGCTCCAATGACACCGCCAGATGCGCACCGCGTTTTGTGCCCGCGACGGCATGCACCTCATCAAGGATCACCGTGTGCACGCCAGTCAACATTGACCGAGCCTGCGAGGTCAACAGCAGGAACAGCGATTCGGGCGTGGTGATGCAGATCTGCGGTGGGTGCTGAACCATCTGCCGGCGATCCTGCGGTGGGGTGTCACCGGTGCGCACCCCGATGCGCACCTGCCGCAGCGGTTGTGCAAGTCGTACGGCTTCATGCTGAATGCCGACCAAGGGTCCACGCAGGTTCCGCTCCACATCGACGGCCAGTGCCTTCAGTGGTGACACATAGAGCACCTGCACCAACTCGACGGGTTC
>JAGWVT010000036.1 GCA_018970765.1 Actinomycetales bacterium | reverse complement strand
GGTGACCGATGTTGCCCAGCCCAATGTCTACCGTTCCGAGCATCCCCTTTAGGAATGCTGCCTGGCTTTATAATGGAAAAATGCGAAAAGCGAAAACCACAATCTACCTAGACGAGGATGTCCTCAGGTCAGCTCGCGTCTTCGCGGCCCGCAAGGACATGAAGGATTCGGAGGTGGTCGAGCAGGCACTGCGGCGATACCTCGGTTTGGAACTACTCGAACAAATCTGGTCCCAGGGACCTGGCCTCGATCCAGACGAGGCGCTGGCCCTGGCAACCAAAGAGGTTCGAGCTCAACGACGCGGTGCCTAGTGCTTCGCGTTGTTTTAGACCCTGGCGTCTTGATCGCTGGACTGATATCGCGCGAAGGAGCACCGGCTCAAACCCTGGGAAAATGGCTGGCTGGTGATTTTCAGGCTGTCTGCTCCCCCATGCTGATTACGGAATTCCTGGCTGTTTCGCAGCGAGACAAGTTCCGGAAATATTTCGCGATTGAGCAAGCTTTCTCCTTTGCTGAACTTATGCAGATGAACGCAGAGTTTGTGAACGATCGAGAGACCACTGCGCAGTCACCCCTCGATGCAGGTGATGCCTATCTCGTTCATCTCGTTGTCTCTGCAAAGGCGTTTGCGGTGGTAACCGGAGACCGAGATCTTGCTGCACACCGAGTCGAGGGTTTCAAGGCTATAAGTCCTCGTTCACTCGTCGAACTGCTGACCACGCTCCCTTGACTTGATGGCCGCACTGAGTGGATGAGTTCGGGATCCGAGGCAGCCAGACGCACCCGCATTGCCTCATTGGCGACGCCGGTACACCTCGGCGTACGCTTGCCGAGGACGAGTCGGCCGGGTGATCGCGGCGGGTCATGAGCCCGTCGAGGAAAGTCCGGACTCCACAGGGCAGGGTGGTGGGTAACGCCCACCCGGGGCAACCCGCGGGACAGTGCCACAGAAAGCAAACCGCCAGGAGCAATCCTGGTAAGGGTGAAACGGCGGTGTAAGAGACCACCAGCACGTCAGGTGACTGGCGTGGCTCGGCAAACCCCACCCGGAGCAAGGCCAAGTGAAGCGGGAAACCGGTTCAAGCAGACGGGCTGCCCGCTCGATGTCTGCTGGTAGGCCGCACCAGGCTGTCGGTAACGGCAGTCGCAGATGGATGATCACCGCCCGCTTGCGGGCACAGAATCCGGCTTATAGGCCGACTCGTCCACTAGAGCGTCAAACGCATGCTCGCGGCATGACACCATCAGGCTATGTCGGTCTTGCCTGCGGGGGATTCCGTGCGGGTGGCGGGCACGGTGGTCATCATCGTGTTCCTGCAGCTGTTACTGCCGCAGCCGCTTGACGTTTTCCCCCGCGGTACCTTCGCGGTGATCCTGATGACTGGACTGCCAATCATTTGGATCATCGGAACCAGACGCGGGCTGCTCACCCGTGCTTTCCGGTGGTCTATGGAGGCGTACCTCGTCCTGTTGGTCGGGGTCACCGTTTTCAATGCGGTCGCGCTGCTCATTGCCGTCATCCGCAATTCCAGTGAATCGCCAATTGCCCTGCTCCTCGGCGGGTTCATTGTGTTGGCCAGCAATATGTTTAGTTTCGCCATCATCTACTGGTGGCTTGATGCCGCCGATCCTGCGGTTGAGGCCGCCGGTGGCAGTGAGGCGCCTGATTTCCTGTTCCCACAGCAGGCAATTGCTGGCTCGACGTGGACCCCGACGCTGTTGGACTACATCTACGTGTCGTTCACCAACCTACTGGCATTCAGCCCGACGGATACCATGCCGCTGCGTCATCGGACCAAAATCCTGTTCATGGTGCAATCCACGGTCTCGACGTTCTCGGCAATCGTCATTCTCGGTCATGCCATCAATTCGCTGCCGAACTGACCTTTCATCGTGGAGGTGGCCATGAACCTACGACGCGCGTTGCTGACCATTCTGCTGGGAACCACGGTTCTTCTTGCCGCGTGTGGTCCTGATCCGCAAGCCCGCCAGGTCAATCTTCCACCCGGCTTCGACTTGCAGGCTCATATGGGCGGTCGGGACGCTCGACCCGAGCAGACCTTGCCGGCATTCGCATACGCCCTCGCCGTCGGAGTCAGCACCCTTGAGATGGACATGGTGTTGACGGCAGATCAAGTCCCAGTCCTGCATCACTCCAACAAGTTGTCGACGTACTTAGCGAAGAATCCATGGGGCAAGTACCTCACCGTTGATGAGCAGCCGGATATTCGCTTCACCACGCTTGAGGACCTCAAGAAGTTCGACCTGGGCACGATGAGTCCTGATGCGCCGTATGGATACTTCGAAGCCCACGGGAAGACCCAGAAGGCCATCCCCGGCACGAGTCTGGCGACACTTGAAGAGGTGTTCCAACTCGTGCGTGACTGGGGCAATGACTCGGTCTTTCTATCCGTGGAAACGAAGTCGGCGCCGTATCCGATCAATCCGGGGAACCCGACTCCGCAGGAGTGGGTGGAAGCGTTCTACGACCTTGTGCAGAAATACAACATGCAGGATCGTGTCATGTTGCAGTCGTTTGATTGGCGAACTTTGCAGGAAATGAAGAAAGTCGACGCTTCGATCGCCACGGTCGCACTGACTGCGAACCAACCTGAGTGGAACCTGGAAGGCGATGAAGGTGACTACCAATGGCGCACCAGCGAACTAACATCGCCCTGGATGGCCGGGCTTGATCTCACCGATTTTGGAGACAGTCCGCTTAGGGCTGCGCATGCCATCCAAGCCGATGTGTTCTCCACGTACTACAAAGAGGTCACCCCCGAGCTGATCGCCGAAGCACATTCCCTCGGCATGCGTGTGGTGCCGTTTACCGTCAACGACCCAGCAATCATGGAGACGATGATTGAGATGGGTGTCGATGGGCTCATCACGGATCGCCCGGCGACTCTGCGCTCGGTCCTGCAACAGTTGGGGGTCGCAGTGCCGATGGCTGACCCCGCTCCCGAGTCAAAGCCTTTCTTCACCGGGGTGGATGGTCCGTAACTCAGCATGCCACGGCATGTACCCGCGGCACTCTTGCGATTACTCACACGTAGCAGCTCGATAGCTCGCACGCTGCGTCGAGGACCGTGAGATCGTTTGGGGGGACTCTACTGACGTAGTCGTCCTATTCATCCGGCGGTAACTGAATAACCCCGTTTCTAGTTGTCAGTTCAGGTGACTTGCCTTTGTGCCTACCTGAATACGCACGCGTAGCCCACCCAAGGGGCTGTCGACGAGTTCGATGCTGCCGCCATGGCGTTGCACGACAGCTGTGATGATGCTCATGCCCAAGCCGAAGCCGCCAGTCTGTTTGGATCGTGAAGGGTCCAAGCGTGTGAATCGTTGGGTGGCGAAGGCGCGGCGCTCAGGTGGGATACCGGGTCCGGCGTCGTCTATCTCCAAGACCGCGAGCGGTGCGCCCTGTGCGTCGCGTTGGTGGTGCAGGTGCACGTTGACCTGGGATTGTGCTGGCGTATGACGTTGGATGTTCTGGACAAGGTTTGCCAGGACCTGACGCCACTGACTTTCATTGCCGCGAATAAGCGTTGGTGCCAGGTCTAGTGTCAGCGGTCGGGTGTCGGTGAGGGCCAGATCCGAGCAGTATTCCCGCACCAGCGGTTCGAGGTCGAACTCACTCCATTCCTCATCCTGCTCGTCGATGCGATCGAGCAGCAGCAACTGCGTGACGAGACCCTCCAGGCGCCTACTTTCGGAAGTGAGCCGATCCAGCGCGCGGCGCTCGAGTTCACTGGGGTTCGTTCGCTCGACCTGCAGGAGGTCGATATAGCCGCGGATCGCGGTTAGCGGTGTGCGGATCTCATGCGAGGCATCCGAGACGAAGGTGCGAAGTCGTCGCTCGGAATCGGCGACAGCGGTCAACGAGGTGGTCAGTGATTCGATCATGCCGTTGAGTGCTTGAGAGAGTTCGCCCAGTTCAGTGCCAGCAGAGGCTTGCGGAACCCGAAGGTCCATGTCTCCGGCGGCGATGTCGCTCGCCGCCTGCACCATGGCGTCAACTGGTCGGAAAAAGCGCCGAACGATGAACCAGGCACCAAGGCCGCCGATCGCCGCGGTCAGAGCAACAGCGAGTGCCAGTCCAAGCGCGAGTTGTCGCAGTCCTGCCTCGATCTCGGCGACAGGTGCGGCCACGATAAGCAAGGCACGGCGCGGACCGGACGGCCTGATGATCGCCCGATAGGTGGGTTCGCCGGGCAGCATGCTGATGGTGCCGGACCTAGCCTGGGCCTGCTCTCGGGTGATGGTTGGAAGTGCCAACGGCTGATCGGCATTTCCGGCTGGCAGCAGCATGGTTGCGGTTTCGTCCTGCGGGCGCAGCAAGGCGATTGCATAGGGCTGGTACGTGCTCAAGGGGAGTCGACTCCCACCACGTTCTAGGGCACGGGGACTGACCTGGCCCGAAGCCGCAAGCAACCCGGCGTCAAGAGTCTGGTACTGGATGCGTTTGGCTGTCGTATACGCAAAGCCCGCCACCACGCCCGCGGCCAAAGCGACGAGCAGCACTGTCACCGCGGTGATGCGCCAGCGAAGCGTCATGTGGCTTCCTGAAGTTGGTACCCGACACCGCGCACCGTCCGGATAGTCACCGCGTCGCCGAGTTTTCGCCGCAGATAGGAAACGTAGGTTTCCACCACGTTCGGTTCGGCGGCGCCACCCCAGACGCGATCCAGAAGGCGCTCCTTGCCGAGCACAAGTCCGCGGTTCTCCATGAAGACTTCCAAGAGTCGAAACTCGGTGCTGGAAAGCTCCACCGGTGCATCGTCGACGGTCACCGTATGCCTAGCAGGATCCAACCGCACCGAGCCAACTGCGTAAATGACGTCCTCGGCATCGGGACCGGTGCGGCGTAGCACGGCGCGCACCCGCCAGACGAGTTCCTCGATGCTGAAGGGTTTATGGACGAAGTCGTCGGCCCCAGCTTCGAAGCCCATGCGGGTGTCGTCACGCTCCTGGCGCGCGGTGAGCACTATCACCGGCGTGTTGTCGCCGGCCTGGCGCATGCGTTGCAGGGTCTCAAAGCCGTCAATGCGCGGCATATTGATATCGAGGATCACCAGATCTGGTGTTGTTGACCGAAGGAACTGTAGCGCCAGGAATCCGTCAGCGGCGGCAGCTGTTCGGTAACCGGCCAGGCGCATGGCATCGCAGATCAGGTCATTGACCGATGGCTCGTCATCGACAACGAGGATGAGCGGGGCCATGCCACCTCCAGTTGCGGACGAGTCCAGACTCTGGACCGCTTGGTCGTGCAGCGAAGCCTAGGCACCTTTTCCGGAAGCGGTGGGGGAACCGCTTCCGGAAAAGGTGATCGTGAAGGTTTTGCGTCAGGACAGGGGTTATCGGCGAGGACCCTTTGCCGGCAGTGCTGCCAGCACCGCGGCACCCTGGGCTGCAGTGAGCGTTCCGTCGGCGACGAGCCCGTTGATGACCGTGGAGCGCACGTCCGTGCTCTGGTATTCCTTGAGCTCAGTACGAATCGCCTTGAGCTGCTCGACGCTGATGGTGCCGTCGGCGACCAGGTCGATCAGGCCGCGCGGATCGGCCTCAACGGCGTCCGCCTGGCTCTGGTTGATGGTGCCCTCGGAAACCAGCGTGCTCAGTGCCTCGTCCATAGCTTTGGCCTTGGCGGCATCGCAAGCCTCGTGCATCGCTTCGCCGATGGTCCGGGCTTGCTCCTGGGTGATGGTGCCTGCCTGCACCAATGCGCGAAGTTCACCGCGGCCTCCGCCGCCGGGTGCTGCCTGTGCTGCGCCGGCACCGGCGATGGCGACGGTGCCCAGCAGGGCCACGGCCGCGACCGTGGTGCGAATCCGCTTCGAAATCTTCATGTCCAGTCCTCTTCTCGTCGTTAAGGGAGGTGGGACCACCTCGTGACAGGACTATGACCGGCGAGCCTGGCAATCGGTTGGGTCGAACCTGTGGGCTTGCTGTGAGTTGCGCTAGTCGCGCGGATTTTGCTCAAGGAAGGCCAGCACGGCTTGTGCGACGGGTTCCGGGCACTGCTCCATCAGCGGGATCATGCCCCCAGGGATGATCACGGTTTCCACGGTGGCTGCCTGGGTCAGACCAGCGCGCAGGTGGGGCAGGTGCGGCATCGCAAAGGGATCAGCCTCAGCGCCGATGAGCAGGACCGGTGCGGTTACCAGGGCGATTCGATCCTCGATGACGTATCGCGCGCAGGCGCGATGGCCCTCCACCGGATCAAGGCCCGGGGCCAGGGCATCGCGGATGAAGCGATCCAGGATGTCGGGGCGATTCGGTGGGTAAAACTGCGCACGAAAGCCCCACAGCGACAGCAGGTGTGATCCGTCGGACGTGCGTTCCGCATCGTCGACACCGGAACCGTCTGCATGGTCACGACGAAAGGCTGCATCAGTCCAGGGGGCATTTGAAGCAATCAGATGCGTGACACGTTCCGGCTCGCTCGCAGCAATCTCGATTGCCACGGCGCCACCTGTGTGGTGGCCCATCACCGCGAAACGATCGATCCCCAAGGCGTCCATGAGCGCAAGCCCACCTGCGGCCATCGTTTCGATCGACTGCGGTGCGGGCATGCGGGGACTGGCGCCGAAGCCGACCATGTCCATGGCAATGGTCCGACGCTTGGTAGCCAGCAGCGGTTGAACGTCAGCGAACTCATCAGCCGAGCGTGGTGTCTGATGCAACAGCAGTAGTGGTAGCCCCGCTCCGCTTTCGCGGAAGTACACCTGACCGAAGGTTGTGTCGGCAAAACCCTGGCGCATGACGGGAGCATGCCATGACGGCTAGATGTGTGCAGGAGCAGGTGAGTGCAGGTGCAGGTGAGTACAGGTAGAGGTGAGTTCAGGAACTGTGCCCCTAGAGTGCGGCCACGGCAAACACAGACCCCTGCCAATACCGGCCCGTGAATTGAGGTTCCTATGCGTGCAGTCGTGGTCTCGTCCTGGCAGCAGCCGCCCACAGTCCAGGAGCTTGCTGATCCGCAGGCTCTACCGGGTGAAGTGCTGGTGCGCATTCAAGCTGCTGCGGTCGGACACCTTGATCTGGACGTTGCTGCCGGTGCCTTTCCTGTTCTGCCGCAGTTGCCGTTCACACCCGGTGTGGAAGCCGCCGGGGTGGTCGAACAGGTGCCGGCCGACAGCGACGTCCTGCCTGGCACGGCCGTCTTGGTGCGCGGTGCTGGTCTTGGCGTAGTGCGCAACGGGTCTTGGGCGCAGTTGGTCAGTGCGCCGATCGAAGCATTGGAACCCATGCCGGCGGGGCTGGACTTCCCGCTGGCTGCTGGCTTCTTCGTCCCCACGACTACTGCAGCAATCGCCCTGCGGGAAGCTGCGGCCCGGCCAGGTATGCGCGTCCTGGTCACCGGTGCCCGCGGCGCCGTTGGGTCAATCGCAGTTCAGTTGGCAGCGCGACTGGGCTGCGAGGTGTTCGCCGCCACACGGTCACCGGTCGATTTCCGCCCGCTTTTAGATGGCGTGCGAGTGGTCCAGTCTGGGCGGGAGGCCGAGCAGGGGGTGACCGAGGTGGACTGCATCATCGACACCATCGGCGGGCCGGAGCTGGCAGCGCGCCTGAACCTGGTGCGCCCGGGAGGCAGTTGTGCGGTGGTGGGCTACAGCGCGGGTGCTGAAAGCCTGTTGAACCTGCCGGCCTGGTTGGTCGCCAACGTTCGACTCATACCTATTAATGGGATCGCCCATGACGCGCTAGCTCGAGAGCTGGCCCCAGGCCTGGCCGCCGATCTGGCCAACGGCACGCTGCATCTGCCAGTGCAGGTGTTCGACTTGGCTCATATTGCCGATGCCATGGCGGCCGTTCGGCTCGGCACTGTTGGTGGGCGCGCCGTTATCGTCCCGTAATGCCACTAGTCCGGTGAGTGGAACGAGGGGCGCGAACCCTGCTTCCTACGCGGCTATACATGGGATCGCCTGGACTCCGCGGAACTTGACCACGGGTCCGACCGATCGAGAGGACAACGGATGAAGAACAAACTGGTGCTCGGAGCCGGTTTGGCTGCGGTGGCACTGTTTGCCGCGGCCTGCAGCAGTGGTTCCAGCACATCCACGGCGAGCTCAGCCGCGCCCGCGGAGAGCGCGCCGGCAGCAAGTGCACCGGCGGCCAGCGCACCTGCTGCCACCGAAGTGGTCTTCGAATCCATCGAGACCAACGTTCCGGTTGGCTATGACAAGCCAGAGCCGGGTGACCTGACCATTGCCTACCTCAACCCGTTCGGCGGTAACGAATTCCTCGACACGCTGGGTGAGTCGATGAAGGTGACCACCGAAGGACTGGGCGGCACGCTCATCGAGCTTGATGGCAAGGGCAGCGTCGATGATCAGGTAAGCCAGCTCGATCAGTTGATCGCGCAGGGTGTGGACGGCATCTTCGTCTTCGCACTCGACCCGAATGCGATGAAGCCGTCACTGGCAAAGGCCAAGGCCGCTGGTATCGCATTGATCACGATCGATGAGAACTTCACCAGTGATGACATTGGCGACTACAACAGCCAGATCCTGCAGCGTCGCGACGAGGCAGCGTTCCTCGGAGCGGGCCAGATGGCATCGATCATCGGCCCAGGGGCATCGATCGGCACGATGGACTTCGCCATTGCAGTGCCGTCGATCGTCTTCTCGATCGAGATGGCTAAGAAGTGGGCGACCGCTTTCGGTCTGACCGTTGCCGGCAATGCCTCGAACCCCAGCGACGACATCGCCGGCGGTGAGATCGCGGGCACCGAGTTGCTGGCTAACTACCCGGATATCGCTGGCGTCATTGCCTACAACGATCCTTCAGCCGTGGGTGCGAGCGCTGCCGCTCGCTCGCAGGGCAAGGATGGCCTGGCGTTCGGCGGTCAGAACGGTGGTTCGGATGGCCTCGAGGCGGTTGCTGGCGGTCGTATCAACTACACGATCCAGCTGGATGCACCCAGCATTGGGCAGTTCGCGGCCTGGGGTCTGTACAACATCAACCAGGGCAAGGACGTGCCCAAGACAGTCAAGGCTGGCGATCCCAAGCTGATCACCACCGAGAACGTCGGGTCCGCGATGACCTGGGCTGACCAACTGGCGGCAATGGGCGGTTAGTCGCTCGAATCGGGGGTTCAGGCAAGGCGCTGGCCGCAATACTGGGTCAGCGAAAAGGGCAACCGGGCCCGCGCGTTAGCCGAAGGGAGCAGCAGTGCCTCAAGGCTCACGCGCGGGCTCGGTCCGCCATTCCAGTGACCCCGTGCCCAACGACCCCGTGACCAATGACCCCGTGCTCGTCGCCACTGGAATCTGCAAGGCCTACGGCGGCGTGCAAGCCCTGCAGGGTGTCGATATCGCCTTGTATCCGGGTGAAGTTCATGGACTGTGTGGCGAGAACGGTTCCGGCAAGTCCACCCTGCTAAAGATCCTGTCCGGACAGGTGGCTCGTGATTCGGGCACTGTGCTCCTCCAAGGCGACGAGGTCCAGTTCCGAAATCCGGGTGAGGCACTGCGGGCAGGGGTTGCCACCGTTACCCAGGAACGTACCCTGGTCCCGCAACTCACCGTTGCTGAGAACGTTCTGCTCGGCCCGGGCAAGTCACGGAAGGCATGGGGCATTGACTGGCGCACGACGCGACATCGCGCCGAAGAAGTCCTCCAGCGCGTGGGCTGCCCAGCTTCGGTGAACTCGCTGGTGTCCGATCTGCCGCCGGGCCAGGCGCAGCTCGTCGAGATTGCGCGCGCACTGACGATTGATATGAAGGTGCTCGTCCTCGACGAACCAACCAGTTCACTTTCCACGCATGAGGTCGAGGCGCTGTTCACCGCAGTGCGCGGCCTGCGCGAGCAGGGCGTGGCCATTGTCTTCATCTCACATCGCATGCCTGAGGTCTTCGAGATCTGCGATCGGGTTTCAATTCTGCGTGATGGGCACCTTGTTTCGTCAGGACCCATCGCCGACTACACACCAGACCGTGTGGTTGAGGACATGCTTGGTCGGGAACTGAGCGCCTTCCAGGCCGCCAGTCAAACAGTTGACCATGCCGAACCGATACTTGAAGTACGTGGGCTGGCGGTTGAACGCCGTTGCGCGGACGTCTCCATCACTCTCGGGCGCGGTGAGATTTTGGGCATTGCCGGTCTGGTCGGTGCGGGGCATTCGGAGGTTGTGGAAACGCTGTTCGGCATGCATCCCAGCTATCAGGGTGATATTCGGATACGCGGTAACACCGTTCGTATCAAGGATCCCAGGCGGGCGATGCGCCAACGACTGGCTTTCGTCCCGGGTGATCGCAAGGTCAACGGGCTGGTCCTAGACATGAGCGTGTTGGAAAACGCCGTCATGGCCAGCACATCGTTGATGGCTCGACTGAGGCTGCCCAAGCCACCCAAGGCTGTGCGCTTCGTAAAGCAGTGCGTGGACCAGTTCGGCATCGTCACGGAGTCGTTGGCGACTCCGGTGGTCCGCCTCAGCGGCGGCAATCAACAGAAGGTCCTGCTATCCAAGTGGGTGGGAACGGACCCGGAGATCCTCGTCCTGGATGAACCCACCCGCGGGGTGGATGTCGGGGCGAAGGCTGAGATCTACCGCATCCTGCTCGCACAGCGAGATGCGGGCATGAGCATTCTCATCAGCTCCTCGGAGGTTCCTGAGTTGCTGACGCTATGCGACCGGATCGTGGTCATGCACCGCGGCCGCATCGCCGGCACCTTGAGTGCCGACCAAGCTGATGAGGAGACGGTGTTGCGGTACGCGATGGGCCAGGCGCACGCACCCGGCCAGGCTGACTAGGGAGAGGCAGACATGTCCTTATTGCGCCAGCGGTTCTTCGTGGTGTTGGTGGTGTTGGTCGGCATGTTTATCTTCTTTTCGCTCACTCAGGAGACCTTCCTGACGGCGGCCAACATCAGCGCCATCCTCACGGCGTCATCGATCCTTTGGGTGGCGTCCATCGGCCTGACCTTCGTCATGCTGGCGGGTGGGTTCGACCTCTCGATCGGCTCCATGCTGGCCCTGTGCGGCATCGGCCTGGGTTGGTTCGTCAACCAAGCCAGCATGCCGATTGGTCTGGCGATCCTTGCAACGGTGGCCATGGGGCTCATTCTTGGTGGCCTCGTCAATGGTGTGCTTATTGGCCGTTTTGGCCTGTCGTTTCTCGTCGTGACCCTGGGTTCACTGATTTTGTTCCGCGGCTTGACGAACTACTGGTCGCAGAGCAAGACCGAGCAGGTCATCTCACCCTTCTTGGACAACCTGGCATTCGGCTCAACACTTGGGATCCCGAACCCGGTTTGGGTCATGCTGATCACCTACGGGGTCATGCTCTACGTACAGAAGTTCACCTTCTTCGGTCGGGATGTCTACGCGGTCGGTGGCAATGTCGATGCAGCACGTCTTTCCGGCATTCGTACCTCACGCACCATCGTCATCGTCTATGCGCTCTCTGGTGGATTTGCCGCCCTGGCCGCGGTGCTACAGGATGCCCGCATTGGCGCGGCGAGCCCGCAGGTGGGAGAGAACCTCGTCTTCAGTGCGGCAGCAGCCGTGCTGCTGGGTGGGACCAGTTTCAGTGGCGGTGTTGGCGGCGTCACGGGCACGGCGGTAGGTGTGCTCTTCCTGGGCGTGCTGCAGAACGGGCTGTCAGTCGCCGGCATCGAAAGTTACTGGCAGCAGATCATCACCGGTGTGATTTTGATTGGCGCCATCGCGCTGGACTTCGCGCAGCGAAAAGGCCTGGCCGGATTCACTCGAAGATCGCCAGCATCCGCTAGCGCGCCATGACGATGAGTGAGGACTCACGGCGGGCCCGTGGCATCGCACGCTATGCCGATCAGTTCGGTATCAGTGAGCCCGAGGTTGAGCAGGCCTTCCTCGCCACGTTTGGTATGGAGTTTGCCGAGGAGGCGTTCCAGGCCACCGGGGGAGCGGCGTGGAATGATGGTCCGATCAGCTTGCGCGAGCGCAGTTTGATCGTGGTGGCGATACTGGCGGCACTTGGCGGTGTGGAGTCGCGACTGTCCGGTCACCTCCGTTGGGCCCTGCAACATGGGGCTACCGTCGAGGAGTTACGAGCCACGCTGTTGATGGTGGCGAATTACGCCGGCTTCGCTCGAGCTTCGGTAGCGCTGGAGTCTCTCGATGCGCTGATGACGGCTGTATCTGCCGAACAGTCTACGGAGCAGTCGGAGGAGCAGCGGAACTGCGACTCATGATGGCACCTGATGGCTCCTGACAGGGATTACTGCGTCCTGCCTGACGGGGTGCGCCTGCGCGTGGCAGATACGGGTGGGGACGGTCCGACGGTGGTGCTGGTGCATGGTTGGAAGCAGTCACACCGACTGTTCGATCAGGTCATCCAACGGATGCGATCGCAGTTTCGGGTAATCGCCTACGACCAGCGGGGCATGGGGGAGTCAGATAAGGCGCTTACGGAACTGCCGAGACTCACGTTCGATCTCTTGGCCGACGACCTGGCAAACCTGCTGGAGCATCTCGATGCATCGAACGTCACGCTGGTCGGTTGGTCAATGGGGTGCACAACATCGCTGTCACTGCTGCAGCGCCAGAACCCCCGGGTTGCTCGAGTGGTGCTGGTGAACGTACCTATGCGATTGACCAAGACAGAGGACTTCCCCTGGGCGCTAGCCGAACAGGACCTCGCCCAATACGTGGAAGGCATGGAAGACAGCTGGCCTGCCGATCAACATGACTTTCTTGCCGCATCCTTGTTGCCGGAGCACCAGGCGATCACGCCGCTGTTGGAGCAGGTGGCCTGGCAGACGCCACTGCCCTGGGCACTCGCTCTTGTCCGGGCACAGGCTCGGGTCGACCACCGGGCGACGATTCGCAGTCTGAGCGTTCCGGTTCTGGCCGCCTACAGCCGACGCGATCCGTACTGGCCATGGGAACTGGCCGAGTGGATTGCCGCGACGGCGCCGCAGGGGCGTTGCCATGCATTCGAGCAATCCGCGCACTGTGCACCGCTGGAGGAGCCGGCGGCCTTCTGCGAAGTTGTCGCTGCATTTGCTCGCCAGACTCAGGAAGGAGCGCCTGCCCGTGGATGAAATCCTGCACCTGCCTGTTCGTGAACTAGGTGCCGCGATGCAGGCTGGCGAGTTGACCAGTCGACAGATTTGTTCGGCGTTCCTGGATCGCATCGAGCAGGCCGAAGCAATCAACGCCGTGGTGTTCGTCGACCGAGCGCAGGTATTGGCCGACGCCGACCGCGCCGACGTACTGCGTCAGCAGGGCGCCGAACAGGTGCTGCTGGGGATTCCATTCTCGGTTAAGGATTCGATCGCGGTTGCCGGATGGCCCTGGCGCTCGGGGTCGTTTGCGCGCGCCGATGTCGTCGCCGAGGTCGACGCCACGGCGGTTGCCCGCATTCGGGCAACCGGTGCAATCCCGTTGTGCAAGACGGCAACGCCGGAGTACACCTGGTCGGCACAGACGCACAGCGCGCTGCATGGGCGTACCTGCAATCCATACGACCTGCAACGTTCCCCGGGCGGTTCCTCCGGGGGCGAAGCGGCGCTGCACGCCATCGCAGGTGCCCCCTTCGGTTTGGGCACCGATGGCTTCACCTCGATCCGCGTGCCGGCGCATTTCTGCGGTAGCGCGGGGTTGCGTCCAACGTCCGGCGTGGTGTCCGAGTGGGGAACCTGGCCGACCACCAAGGCCACCGGCATGATGGACATCTCGACCACCGGTCCGATGGGCAGGTACGCACAGGACCTGGATTTACTGTTGGATGCCTTGACTGGCCCGGATCCACGCGACCCCTTCGTGCATCCACTCCCGCGACGTGAGCGCAGCGTTACCCGAGTCGGCGTACTGCCTGGCCAGGCCCTTGGGTCACTATCACCTGGCACAGTGCGCGCGCTCGACCTGGCCCGCGAGGAACTGGTTCGCCGTGGCGCTGAAGTCGTGCCTATCGCGCCCTGGTCTATAGACAGCGCCGTGGAACTTGCCTTTGCTCTGATGGCTCCCGATGGTGGCCAGCGGGCCCGGGAGAACCTCGCGGCCGCACAGGGTCGCCATACCTCCGAATTCGCTAACCTGCTGGAAGGGCTGCAGGCCGGGCGGATGGACATTGACCAGTACCTGCAGACCGTGCATCGCCTCACCGAGTTTCGTGCGGGGATTCGCCTGGCGCTTGCCGACGTGGACGTCGCCCTCGCACCGGTTGCCGCCGGCAGTGCCCCGCTGCACGATCGCCTCCCTGGGTCTGATGACGACGCCTACGACGTCCAAGGATTTGCCCACGCATTCGCGGTGGCCTTGGCCGGAGTGCCGTCTGCCGTCGTGCCGATCTGCATGGAAGGTTCAGTGCCCGTGGGCGTGCAGGTCATCGGCTCGGCTCATGATGATTACGTCGTGTTGCAGGCCGCGACAGCTCTTCAGCAAGCATGTGCGGCAAGTATCCCAGCGCCTACGGCCTGGGCCAACGAGAGAGGGTGAGATTCCAAGATGGCTGATGAGCAACCGCCCGCGCCGATCGTTCGGGTAGACCAGATCCAAGACGTGCAGCGGGACTTCTATGTCATTCCCGACATGGGTGTGCCGCTGGTCCCCAACATCGGCATCGTGGGCGGCCGTGACGCGGTGCTCGTTGTGGACACCGGTATGGGCCCGCGTAATGCCAGTCAGGTACTCGCCAAGGTCGACGAGATTGCGCAGGGTCGCAAGGTGTACCTGACGACCACGCACTTCCACCCCGAACACAGTTACGGAGCTGCCGTTCTGGCAGAACAGGCCACGTTCCTGATGAACACAGCGCAGTTGACCGACCTGCGGGTCAAGGGACCTGGCTACCTGGAGTTCTTCCGCACCTTTGGAGACTCCGTTGCCGCCGAATTAGCGGGCGTGGAGTTCGTGGAGCCCAGTGTCACCTATGACCAGGAGTACCAACTCGACCTAGGCGGTCGCATCGTCACCATGCACGCCACTGGCCGGGCACATACCAAAGGCGACCAGGTCATTCGGGTACCGGATGTCGGTGCGGTGTTCTGCGGTGACCTGGTTGAGGAGTCGCAGTTCTCGATCTTCCCGTGGTTTCCACCCGAGGACGCCGATGTATCCGGCGTGCGCTGGATAGCCGTGATGGAAGGGCTGATGCGGGCCGGTGACACGTTGGTGATTCCCGGGCACGGCCGGGTCAGCGGGCCTGACCTGCTTGAGGAGGTGCACGCCTACTTGGTCTTCCTGCGAGATGAGGTGTGGTCCAGGTATCGCTCCGGTATGGCAGAGGACCAGATCGTGGCCGAAGTTGAGCAGATGGCTCGCGAGCGGCACCCCAAGTGGGTTGGTCAGGAGTGGATCGAGAAGGGCGTGCGCTGCCTTTGCGCGGAAGTGCCAGCGGATGCCTGATGGCGCTCCGCCCGAGAATCAGCCACGACTGATTCGTCTTCGCTGGCAGAGTTTCGTTGACGAGCAGTCCAGCGGCGAGTATCTGGCATTGCTGCAATCGCGGTTGCAGGCACGCGCGCAGGCCTGCGTCGCGGCCGGGTGCCGCATCGAGGTCTCGGTTCGCGGTATGAGCCCCCCTGCGCGGGACTGGGGTCGGGTCAGCGAACTGCGTGGTGGCGTCGTCGCAGTGCGCAATGCCATGCAGGCGGCTGATGACGGCTGCGACGTGTTTGTCATCGGGCACTTTCAGGAGCCGTGCCTTGCTGAGGCACGAGCGGCCGTTGATATCCCCGTCGTTGGACTGGGGGAGGCCACGATGCTTTGGGCTGCGCAGCTTGGTCGACGATTCGGGCTGATCTCTGTTGACGACGTCTTCGAGGTGATCCATCTGGAGCAGGCTGAGCGGTTGAATATGGGCGACCGACTGGTCGGCGTACGCGCACTCAATGCCACACTGGAGGAATTCCGGCGAGCCTTCGCCGATGAGCCAGGCGCGTACCAACTGCTCAAGGATCGCTTCGCGCAGGCCGCCGCCGAACTCGTCGAGCGAGGTGCCGACGTGGTGATCTCAGCCGGCGGGCTGCACGGCACCTTGAGTCTGGGTGACCCGGACGTGATGCTCGATGGGACGCCGCTGGTCAACTGCGTCGCGGTGGGCCTGGACTGGGCAGTGATGACTGAGCGCCTGCAGTTCACGACCGGGTTGCGCCCGAGTCGGCGCGCGGCTTACCGGTTGGCCACTGCGCAAGCCCGAGATGACTTCCGACAGGTGTTAGCCGACTAAACCCGGCTCGCCCGCAAGGAACTGTTAACGGTCACGCAGGTGCCGATCGCCAGGTCGGCATCCATGGATGTGCGCGCGATGACGGTACCTCCGAGGCTCAGCTGGACGGTCACTAGGTGCTCACCTGCACCCAGGTCCACGCCGAAGTTACGCAACACTCGGGTGCCTGCGGTGACAACACCGGTTGCACTGTGTAGGTCAAGCCAGTGGATCCCAATGCAGCGTGGGCAGACCTTGCGCCGGGGTAGGCCAGCCCAGTGGCAGTTCCAACAGGCACGCAGCATGGCTAGGTCACCTCGAGGACGGTCGCGTTCGCGCAGGAGCCGTAGCGGTAGGTCACCATGCCGTATCCAGACACGAATCCAAGTCGGGCCCCTTCGGTACCCGGCGGGCCTTGTCCGAGCAGGCAACTCACCACTTCCACAAGTCCTTGCAGTCCGGCACCGGCACCGGACTGCCCAGCTGACAACTGACCGCCGAAGCAGTTGAGCGCTGGTCTATCACCCTGCAACAGGCGCACGAGGTCACCTCTGACGCGGTTGGGATGGAGAAAGCCGGCATCGATTAGCTGTGCCACGACCATCGCGGGATAGTCGTCATAGACGCTGATCACGTCCATATCGGCTGGACTTGCCCCCGCCCTGGCCCAAAGATGCGGTGCAAGTTCGCGAAGGCCGGTGCGAGTGCCGTCCCCGTCCTGGGCATCCACGTTGTGGTGTGCGCCGATGGCCCGCACTGCCACCGCCGGTGCGTTGCTCCTGGATTGGCTGGATTGGCCGGATTTGGTCTGCACGATCAGCGCGCTGGCGCCGCTGGTCACCGGGACGCAGTCATACCTGCCAAGTGGATCGGCGATGATCGGTGCGGCGAGATACTCCTGCAGGGTCAGCGGCGTGCGAAACGCTGCGTTCGGGTTGTAGGACGCCCACTGGCGCTGCCGCACCGCAATCGATCCGTAATCCTCGCGCTGCAACCCGGTCTGCGCCATCTGTTCCTGCGTCACCATGGCGAAGAAGGCATTCGGCCCCGCCCCAGCCAGGCCCGGGAAATCCGTACTCGCTGAACGGTTATAACTGCGAACCAATCTCGTGAAGTCGTCAGCCTCGAAGTGGTCACCGGCGACCATGAGCACCGTGGAGCAGGAACCCAGGTTCAGCGCCGCGACCGCATGCTCGAGCATGTCGATACCTGATGCCCCGCCTAGTGCACTGTCCATGATCCACCGCAGTTGCAGGTTCCAGGACACGGCCAGGTCGATGGCATGGTCTGGTGCAAGGGTGAACGACGCTACGGCCAACCCATCGATGTCGGACCAGGCTAGGCCCGCATGTCGGCGAGCGGTGTCTGCGGCTTGAAACAGCAGGTCAGCAGTGCTGATGCTGGCGAGAGTGGGTGCGCGAAGAGCCGGTGTCTGGCCGCATGCGGTGATGACCGGGCGATCAGCCATGTGTGAGGGTATCGGTCCGCTGAGCATCCCAAGTCGTGAGCGAAACACCACGTTCCCGGAGCACCTGTTTGCGTACCTTGCCCGTGTCAGTCAGCGGCAACTCGTCGACAAACTCAATGAATCTCGGGCGCGCGTAGGCAGGCAGGAGATCTGCGGTCTCGCGATGCAGCTGTTCCGCGGTTAGTGCCGAACCGGGAAGGCGCACCACGAAGGCCATCACCTCGTCCTCGCCGAGCTCGGAGGGAACCGGAATCGCCGCGGAACGCGCGACCTCATCGTGACTGTCCAGTACCTGCTCGACTTCCCAGCCGGAGATGTTCTCACCCCTGCGTCGGATGACGTCTTTGATGCGGTCAAGGAAGCGGAACCAGCCGTCCTCCATGACAACTCGATCGCCGGAATGGAACCACTGGTTGCGATTCGCCCTAACGGTGACCTCAGGCATCTGCCAGTAGCCGGTCGCGAAGGCGAAAGGAATGTCGGAACGAAGGACAAGTTCACCAGGGGTGCCCTGGCTCACCGGAACATCCTCCTCGTCCACGATCTGCGCCTGGTAGCCCGGCATCACCTGGCCCATGTAGCCAAGTCTGCGCACGCCCAATGGGGTACCCAGAGCGGCATTGGTTTCGGTCATGCCATGGCCTTCGATCAGGATGCTGCCGAAGCGCGATTCGAACTCGCGCAGTGCATCCACGGGCGTGCCGGGGGCCAGGATGCGTCCCACGCGGTGTGGTGGAAGTTCGACGGTGGTCGGCTGTGACAGCAGCATCCGCACCATGGCACCAAGGAGATAGCCAACGGTGGCACCAGCATCAGCGTTGCGCTGCCAGAATTTGGAGACCGAGAATCGAGGTCCAAGGTGCAGCGTGGCGCCGTGCAGCATGGTCTGGAAGGACGCGTTGAGGGCATTGGTGTGGAACAGCGGCAGGCAGGTGTATGCGACGTCCTGTTCGGTCATGCCCAACATGCCACCGACGCCTTCGCCCCAGGCAAGGAACTGACCGTGCGGGCACTCCACCGCCTTAGATGCGCCGGTGGTTCCTGAGGTCATCAGCAGGGCAAGCGTGGAACCGGGTGTCGTCGACCCCGCATCGATCGCTACCGGTGAAGTGATCCAAGGTGCGGGGCCATGTTCCAGCGATGGCAGCCGCACCACCGGGCCTGACCAGCGTGATTCGATCGTTGCGCTGGCAATGAGCGCAGTGACGTCGTCCGCATCATCGACGAACACCAGAGCCGGTTCGATGTAGTCCAAGATGCTGCGCAACTGCGCGACGGGTGTGGCCGGATTCAGCGGTACCAGGATCGCGCCGAGCCAAGAGCAGGCCACCAAAAGCTCGAGGATGTCCAGGCGGTTCGCAGCGATGACACCTATGCGGTCACCCGGAGCCACGCCCAGATCGACCAGCGTTGCTCCACCACGTGCGGCCAGGTCTGGAAGGTCCTGGAATCGGTGCTCTACCGTGCCATCGGTCCAGGCCACCTTGCCCGGGTAGCGCCGGGCAGCCTCCACGAGCAGGTTTGGGACCGTGCGCGCCACCCCAGCAAGCTGGATTCGCGGTAGTCGGTCGTGGGAGGAACTTTCACCAAAGGAATTGGGTCGGACCTCCTCCAGACCCTTCATCGAGCGTGTCCCTCCTGCACTCTTCGCACCGTGCTGGCTAGGCCCCAGTGCTTTGTCCAGGGACTGAATTTGTGGTCCCGGGAACGATACAAGCCCATCTGTGCCGGAATCAGGGAAAACCGGGTTCACTCAGCGGTCCGCGACGTTCTCGAATCCCTTGAGCGGGGGCTTCGGGGCTGTCAGGATGGGGCCTGAATCAAGTGGGCCGATTCGAGTGACCCCATGAGGGAGGAAGCCGGTGGCGCGTGCCGCAGCAGACCTGCCCTACACGGTCTTGGGGAAGGCAAGGCTCATCCTGGAGGCGTTCCAGATTGATGACATCACGCTCTCCCTGACCGAAATCTCGCGGATTTCCGGGGTCCCGAAGGCTTCGGTTCATCGCGTCGCACAAGAACTCGTGGACTGGGGAGTGTTGGAGCGGGACGCCCATGGCTATCGCCTCGGTATGCGACTGTTCGAGCTGGGGTCGCGGGTGCCGCGTATCAGGGTGTTGCGCGAAACGGTGCACCCGTACATCAGCAGTCTGCAGACGACGACGAAGGAGACGGTGCACCTAGCTGTGCTGGAGGGTCTCGAAGTGCTCTTCGTGGAGAAGGAGACTGGGTTCACGCAGTCGCCGAAACCTTCGCGTGTAGCGGGTCGGACCCACCTGCACTGTTCGGCAACGGGCAAAGTTCTGTTGGCCTTCAGTCCGCCGCAGGTTCTCGAGGCCTGCATTGAACGCGGGCTGGTGCGCATGACGCCGCGCACCATCACCAGTGGCTCGGTGTTGCGCCAGAAGATCCAAGAAGTTCGCGAGCGCGGATACGCCATCGAGCAGGAGGAACTTGCCAAGGGCTATATGGCTGTGGCCGTGCCGATCATCGGAGATGATCGCGTTGGGCTCGGGGCCATATCCATCTGCGCACCGACATTTCGTGCGGATTTGCCGCGCTATCTCGCGTCCCTCAACTTGGTCCGCAAGCAGATCGCCGCGCGGCAGGGATTACATCCGAGGGCCGATACGGCCTGAGTTTGGTCGGCGCGTTCAGGTGCTTGTGTCACCCGCGCAGTTGCGGCAGGTTCCGACCAGTTCGACCGTGTGGTCCACTGACGTGAAGCCGTGTGCCACAGCGACGCTGGACGCCCACTGCTCCACCTCGGTTGCGGCGATTTCTACGGTACGACCGCACTGCCGGCAGACGAGGTGGTGATGGTGGCCCAAGGCCTGACCGCAACCGCGGTAACGCGCCTCACCATCAGCCCCAACGAGCATGTCCACATCACCGCTGGCCACCAGGGCCTGCAGAGTTCGGTAGACGGTGGTCAGGCCGATCCGTTGTCCCCGATTTCGCAGCAGATCAAAGTACTCCTGCGCGGAGTGGAATCCGGACTGCTCGCGCAGGACATCAGCAATTGCTGAACGTTGGCGTGTGGAACGAACGCCAATTGCGGCAGGCTCACTCATGATCGTCCTCATCGTGATGATGGGGGCTCGGGAGCAACGCTGCCGCCGATGCACTGGGGTGGTGGGCACCAAGACGGTAGGCCTGTTGCAGACGGTCCATCGTCAACACCTGGCTGGGAGCCCCGGCAACGAGTTCGCCTTGGCCAAGAAGCAGGACGTGGTCCGCGGCTCTGGCCTCGTCGAGATCGTGCGTCGTCAGGATCACCGTGCAGCCACGCGCTGTCTCAGCATGAATGATTCGGTCGATGGTCTCGGCGGAGGGTAGATCAAGTCCGGTGAGGGGCTCGTCCATGATTAGCATGTGGTGGTCTTGGGCTAAGCCCTGCGCGACGAAGACACGTTGGCGTTGCCCGCCGGACAGTTCGCTCAGGTGCCTGCGGGCCAGGGGAAGCAGATCCATTTCGGCCATGGCCCGCTGAACGCGCTCGCGGTCCGCGCTGCGTAGTGGGCGAAATGCTCCCGTCGTCGAGTAGCGGCCCATGCTCACGGTTTCTCGGACACTCAATGGAGTCCCTGGCAGCGTCGCCATGTTCTGCAGGACGTAACTGATCATGGAACGTGCCTGCAGTGGGGAGGTGCCGAGCACCTCCAGGCGCCCGGCCTGTGGGCTGAGCAGGCCGACCATGGCATGCAGCAGTGTTGATTTGCCGGAGCCATTGGGTCCAATCACGGCCGTCAACTTGCCGGCGGGAATGGTGAAAGTCGCCCTGCGTAGCACCGGCCGGTCATGTCCAATGGTGAGGCCACTGGCGACAACGGCGCTAGGCATTGGCATCAACCGGTTCAGTGTGTTGGACCTCGCGACCTACCCTGCGCCGAATACCCCGCATTCCTGCGCGTGCGGCCAGCAGGATGAAGAACAACAGCACGGGAACCAGTGCCATCGTGGCCGAGCCAGCCGTGTCAAGGTAGTAGCTGATTTGCAACCCCACCACCACGGAGATCGCGGCGAACACCGCCGCTGTCACCATCATCGCCGGAATGCTCCTCGTTACCAGTGCCGCTGCGGCTGGCGGCCCCACCAGAAGGCCGAACACCAACAGCGTGCCGACGGCTTGGTAGCTCCCGATCACCGCCAGGGCAATGAGCACCAGCAAGGTCGCATGCGCGAGGCCAGGGCGAAGCCCGAGGAGTTCGGCCTTCTGTCGATTCAGCGCGAGGACCAGGAGTGGGCGATACATGAGTACCGCAGCCGCGATGACGACGACAGCGAGAACTCCCTGGACTAACAGGTCTGTCGTGCTGATTCCGAGGACGTCACCGAACAGGATGGTGGTGAGGCTGCCGGCGTAGGACGCACTCTTGGAGATGATGACGACACCCAGTGCCAGCATGCCGACGAACAGCAGGCCGATGGCGGTGTCTTCGCGAAGCAGCGTCTGACGGTGGACTGTCTCGATGGCTACGACCATGACGATCGCGGCGGCCGCGGCACCGAGCGTGGGATTGATGTCCAGCAGGACGGCGGCAGCAATACCCGGCACGATGCCGTGCACGAATGCATCGCCGAAGAAACTCATGCCGCGCAGCACAAGCCAGGTACCGATCACTGCCGACATCACGCCGGCTAGTAGGCCCCCGATCAGCGCTCGTTGCTGGAACCCCAGCGCGAATGGTTCAACGAACCAGGTGATGGGGTCAATCACAGCAGGGGTCCGCCACGCGCGATCTCAGCCGAGCCCGGCAGCGATCAGGTCGGCGTTCGTGCGCATGAGACCGAGGTACGTCTCCGCGTCGCTACCAGGCGCACCCAGCCCTTCAACGAACAAGGGGATGACCTGCACCTGCTGACCTGATTCTGCGGCGACGGCCTGGGCGAGATCTTGCGGCTGCGCGACGTTGGCGAAGATGGCTGGCACGCCGAGGTCCGCCACGGTTGCCGCCAGATCGGCGATGTCTCGACCGCTCGGCTCGGCGAGCGTGCTGCCCGCCGGTATGACGGTTCCGGCCACTTTGAAATCGTATGACGCGGCGAAGTACCCGAGGGCATCGTGGTCGGTGACCAGAATGCGACGCTCGTTAGGAATTGCAGCCAGCTCCCCGCGAATCTGTTCGTCAGCTGAGGTGAACGAGTCAGCCAGTTGCGCGGCGCATGCTGCGTAACGCCCGCGGCCGTCATTGAGGGAGTCCAACTCAGCACCGATCAGCGTTGCGGCCTTCGCCATGCGTGTCAGGTCGAACCAGACGTGCGGATCTAGCGCGCCGTGCTCATTGCCGGGCTCACCTGCAGCGGCGAAGGGCAGAGGATCGAGCAGGGGAGCGATCTCCCAGACGTTGCCACCGTCCGCGGTGAGCCCTTCCAGGGTGTCGTGCATGCCGGATTCCAGACCGAGCCCGTTCGCGATGACCAACTGCGCATCCCGCATTCCGGCGACCTGCGCGGAAGAGGGTACGAAGTCGTGCGGGTCGGCACCGGAGGGCATCAGCACCTGCACGGAGCCGCCGCCGCAGCCCACGATCTGGCTCACCACGTCACCCCAGATGTCCGTGGTCACCACGATTCGGGGGTCGCCGCCGCCGTTTGGCGTCGTTGTTCCGGATGTCGAACAGGCACTAAGAGCCGAGCCCACCGCGAGGACCAGCCCTAGTGCGGCCGTGATGTGGGTACGGCCCAGGCGTCCAGGAAGTGCAGGCACCCTGGGAACGTAGCTTTAATGGAAATGGTTGTCAATGTCGCTTGGTGTCAGCCCAAGAGCGCGCTGCCCCAGTAGTCGCCAGGCCCGCGCACCCCTGCCGGCACT
>JAGWVT010000123.1 GCA_018970765.1 Actinomycetales bacterium | reverse complement strand
GCCCAGGAACTCCTGCATGGCATGTGGTCGTGGGTGGTCCAGCAGCCAGGTGTGCTGACCCTGCGCTACACGGTCAGCCCTACCAATACGCCCTCGGTCGCGATCATCAGCAAGTGTGGCTTTCACCATGTCGGCCAACAGTGGGATGAGGTTGACGGGATCGAGGACATTTATGAACTGTCGGCACAGGATTACCGACGGAACTTTCTAGTCGACTAGGCGCCTAAGATTCAGGCATGTCGCAAGGAGCTGGACGCACCTATCAGGTGCGTACCTTCGGCTGCCAAATGAATGTGCACGACTCCGAGCGGCTAGCGGGAATGTTGGAAACGGCCGGATATGTGGCAGCTGAGGAATCGGCTCAAGCGGACGTCGTGGTCCTCAACACCTGCGCGGTCCGGGAAAATGCCGACAATCGGCTC
The DNA here is from genome assembly GCA_018970765.1 of Actinomycetales bacterium. Classification (GTDB taxonomy): domain Bacteria; phylum Actinomycetota; class Actinomycetes; order S36-B12; family S36-B12; genus REEB426. The sequence continues at coordinate 3,582 of JAGWVT010000123.1, read as the reverse complement.
TACGGAACCTTGGGTCATCTAGCTTCCGCCAAACAGTCGCATGAAGGCATGCAGATCGCTGTCTGCGGGTGCCTGGCGCAGAAGGATCGGGACGAGATCCTGCGCAAGGCGCCATGGGTGGACGTGGTCTTCGGCACGCACAACCTGGACGCTCTTCCTGCGCTACTTGAGCGCGCACGGGTGGAGCAGCAGGCCCAGATCGAGATCGTCGACGCGCTCGAGGTATTTCCATCGAGTCTGCCAACACGTCGGGACTCCGAGATCGCTGCCTGGGTGTCGATCAGTGTGGGGTGCTCGAACACCTGCACGTTCTGCATCGTCCCCGCACTTCGTGGTCAGCAACGAGATCGCACCCCGGAGGCAATACTTGCGGAGATCCGTGCGCTGGTCGCAGATGGCGTCGTCGAGGTGACGCTCCTGGGGCAGAACGTCAATGCCTACGGGATCGACCTGGGTACCCCTGGGGCTTTCGCGAATCTGCTGCGAGACTGCGGTCGGGTTGACGGCCTAGAGCGGTTGCGCTTCACCAGCCCGCACCCGCGTGATTTCACCGACGATGTCATCGAGGCGATGGCCACGACGGCCGTGGTGATGCCGCACCTGCACATGCCACTGCAGTCTGGGTCCGATGACGTGCTGCGTCGCATGCGACGTTCCTATCGTCAGGATCGGTACCTGGGCATTATCGAACGCGTCCGTGCGGCTATGCCCGAGGCTGCGATCACCACGGACATTATTGTCGGCTTCCCCGGTGAAACCGACGCCGATTTTGAGCAGACGCTGCAGGTTGTTGAGCAGGCGCGCTTCGCTTCGGCCTACACCTTTCAATACTCGCCGCGGCCTGGGACGCCTGCAGCAACTATGGCCGAACAGGTCGATAAGGAGGTTGTTCAGGAGCGCTATCAGCGGTTGGTGGCACGCATCAATGACATTGCCTGGCAGGAGAATCAAGCGCAGGTTGGTCGGGTCGTGGAAGTCCTCGTTCTGCCAGGCGAGGGTCGCAAGGATTCGGCGACCACGCGAATCTCTGGCCGCGCCCGTGACCATCGCCTCGTGCATGTTGGGGGAGGAGTACAGGCAGAGCCGGGTGATGTCGTAGAAGCGACCGTCACCTATGCCGCGCCCCATCACCTGATCGCCGACGAGGTACGGTCGGTACGAAGGCGCCCGGCGCCTCCTCGCCATGATCACGGGGTCGCATCACCCGGGGTCGCATCAGTGGGGGCCGCCGTGTCGTTGCCGATGCCGACGCTGCGCCCAGGGGGCCCCGCTTCGTGATAGAGCCGGTTCTGGCCATTGTTGGCCCAACGGCTTCGGGCAAGACCCAACTGGCGGTTGAGTTGGCTTGCCAACTAGCTGGTGAAATCGTCGGGACCGATTCGATGCAGGCCTATCAGGGCATGGTGATCGGCACGGCAGCGCCAACACCTCAGGAGTTACGTGGTGTTGCCCATCACATGCTGCAGGTATGGCCAGTTGATCGCACGGTGACGGTGTTGGAGTTCCAGCAGCAGGCTCGACTAGCTATCGCAGAAGTTCAGCAGCGACATCATTCGGTCATCGTGGTCGGTGGTTCGGGACTTTATGTGAGCGCTGTCCTGGACGACCTGCGCTTTCCACCCACAGATCCACGGGTGCGAGCCGATTTTGAACGGCAACTGTCGGACTTTGGTCCCTCAGTTATGCATGCGCGCCTGCAAGCCATCGATCCTGAAGCGGCAGCGGCTATCGACCCCGGTAACGGTCGACGAATCGTCCGGGCCCTTGAGGTCAACGCCTTGACCAGGGCGCCATTCCGGGCTCGCCTGCCAGAGCCGACAGCTGTAGTGCCCGCCGTTCGAGTTGGCCTTCGGATCGATCGTCCAACTCTTGATGCTCGAATCAGTGCACGCGTTGAGGCGATGTGGGCCGCCGGCTTCGTGAGCGAGGTGGAGCAACTGGCCAAAATCGGGCTTGCAGATGGTGTGACGGCTTCACGTGCCTTGGGTTATCAGCAGATACTGCGGGCCTTGGCCGGGGAGTGTTCTTTTGACGAAGCGAGGGAAGCCACCATTGAGGCCACGAAGCGCTTCGCTCGTCGACAACAGCGGTGGTTCGCACGCGACCAGCGAATTACCTGGATCGATTACGACGATGCAGACCTGGTCGAATTCGTACTGAGGCTGGTAGCCGGTACCTCCACGTAGTACTCGGTACCCAGCAGCACACTCATGGCGGGTGTGGGCAGACGAGTCAGAGCGGCCAACGTCCTGATCGTGCCGTCGGCAGTTGCCTGCGATGCGTGGGCGCGCAACGCGGCTCGCTTGGCCGCCAACTGCCGCCGCACATTGATTCGGTGCGTGATCTGCGCTTTGGGAGTCCAGGCGTGGTCGAACTCTGCCGGGTCGAAGGCTTTGGGAGTCAGACCGAGTCGGGCAGCGAGATGGACGGCCTTGGCAATCGGTTCACGCGGCAAGGTGGCTTCGAACAGTCGGGGTTGACGATTAGCACTGACCGCAGCGAGTCGGGCGGTGCGATGCACCTGGAGGTGGTCCGGGTGCCCATACCCGCCAGACGGGTCGTAGCCAATCAGCACATCAGCCTTTTCGGAGTCCAGGATGGCGGCAACGCGGGTAGCAACCAACTCAGTTGGCACGTGCGCGAATCCATCCGATCGTTCCCCATGTAGGCCTGAGTCGGCGTAATCAAGGCACTCCACTCGGGCCACGCCTAGGTGCGCCGCGGCCTCTTGGAGTTCGGCGAGACGTCGTGAACCAAGGTCGTCGGCAAGGTGGGCAGCGGTCAGTCCTGCTGCGCCGTCGGTAGCCGTGATTAGGACGACGCGTTGGCCCTCCGCGGCCGCTCGCGCCATGGTGCCCGCTGTGAGGAGCGCCTCGTCGTCCGGGTGTGCGTGCAGGAAGACCAGCGTGCGGGCCGAGTTCACGGAGTCATCCTGACTCAACGCCCGGTCGCTGTGCGCCGGTGGGTCGCGGGCATCGCGGGTATCGCGGGTATCGCGGGCCCGTTGCCGTAGCGTCCTGCTGTGGTCAGTTCGTCGACACCGCTATGTGTGGCGCACATCAGTGACTGTTATGCGCCCCGTACCGGTGGCATCGAGACCCAAGTGGGCGCGCTGGTGCAACAGCAGGTTGCTGCCGGGTTGCGTGTCAGGGTGATTACGGCGACGCGCGGGACAGGGTCCACTGAGGAGCGCAGCACATCGAACCCCGCTGTCCATCGAGTGGTTGCGAGAATTCCCGGAGATCTGCCCATTCATCCGCGCACCCGGCATCATGTTGAGCGGCTGCTGCAGGAGTTTCCGGTCGATGTGGTGCACGTGCACCTGGGTGCGGTCTCGCCTTTCGCCTGGGGTGGGATACGAGCCGCACACCGACTGAACCTGCCGATCCTGGTCACCGTGCACAGCATGTGGGGACCGGTGGCGCGTTTTGGTTATCGGGTCAGTGACCAGCTGTTGCACTGGTCCGATTGGCGCTTGTGGATGGCCGCAGTAAGTCCGGTAGCGGCGGCGGCCATCGCTGACGCCATGCCGGGTGCGCGCCCGGTGCTCGTGTTGCCGAATGGCATTGATCCGCAGTTGTG
>JAGWVT010000035.1 GCA_018970765.1 Actinomycetales bacterium | reverse complement strand
TATAACGCCGCGCAGCAGTCCTAATGGGGATGCTCGGAACGGTAGACATTGGGTTGGGCAACATCGGTCACCGTAGGGTTCGCGGCATGGGCTCGCCCAGCTACGACCGTGCATGGGGCGCCTTTGTCAATAGCGTCACCCGCGCCCATCGCGTGGTGCATCGCGCAACCGGCGGCCGCGTCGAGATCCGATTGCCCAAAGGCGGTCGCGGGGTTTGGATCACCACGCTTGGTCGACGAAGCGGTCAGTGGCGTCGCACTCCCCTGCTAGCGATTCAAGACGCGCAGGAACCCGGGGTGTGGATCATTGCGGGTTCCAATGGCGGGCAGGAGCGGCTGCCTGGCTGGGTGTTCAACGTGCAGTCCCATGCGGAAGGAACCCTTGAAGTAGCGCGGCAAACGTGGCCAGTGCGGTTCGTTGAGGTACACGGCGCGGAACGCGAGCGGTGCTATGCGCAGTTGGCGAGCACCTGGCCGATGTATCGGTCCTATGAGCGACATGCCGGGCGACCCATACCGGTGTTCCGCTGCAGACCAATCGCGGCCGATGCTGCCAAGGCACCGGATCCTGCGGATCCGGTGCGCTAGAAATGCGTATGGGCTCCCGGTCTTCCGCCATTCGCTTCGTCATCGGCGCCAGCCTGGGCCTGCTGTCTGGGATCTTGATGGTCGCCGCATTGCAGCCGGTGGCCATCTGGCCGTTGATCCTCCTCGGCCTGGTTCCCATGATTCTGGCACAGCACTTGCTCTTGCCTCTTCGTTGGTGTTGGGTGCCGGTGTCCTTCACGGCCTTCGTCTATGTTCTGGGGTCCTACTCGCAGATCTTCCTGGCTCACGCGCTGTGGTACGCCTTGCTGGCTCCCTTGCTGGTCTCTGTCTGCGTGATCCCACTAGCACTAATTGACCGAGTGTTGGCCCTGCGCTATCGCTACGTGTTTTTCGTAGTCCAGATGCCTGTCATGTGGACAGGGCTGGACGCCCTGCGACAGAACTTTGCACTCAGTGGCACTGGGGGTTATCCGGTCTACGCCCTGAGCTACCAGCCAACCCTGATTCAACCCGTCAGCCTGACCGGAATCTCCGGGCTGGAATTGCTAATCCTGGTAGTCAACTACGCGGTTGCTCTGGCAATCCTTGCCGTGATACTCAGACGAACATCGCCCGGTACCCAACCCACCCACATCCAACCCGCCGTATCAACGACGGTCCTTACCGTCACGGTCACAGCAATGCTCGTCGTGACCTGGTCGATCACGGGCACCTGGCTAACCACTTCGGTCGCCAGCAATTCGGGACCGACGGTGCGCGTGGCGGCGGTGCAGCCTGGAGCTTTTCAAGCCAATTTGGGTAGCGCACCCACCGCGGCGCAACTCATCCAAATCCAAGATGCCCTTGGCGCTATGACTCGTAAGGCAGCAGCTGCAGGGGCCCAGGTCGTTGTCTGGCCAGAAGAGTCACTACCCTTCCAACCGCTTCAAGGCCCGGCAGCATCCAAGGCATGGTTTCAAGACTTGCTGCGCACTACCGGGGTCACCCTGGTAACCGGCTATGTCGATCCCCAACCGGACGGTGGATACGAGAATCGTGCCGGGGTGTTCACCCCCAACGGCCAACTCTTGGGCACCTACACCAAGGCACACCATGCGCCCTTCGACAATGACGTCTTTCCAGTGGGCACATCCTTTCCCAGTTTCGCCACCGACGTGAGCGGCTCCGCGGCGACTGACACCCCGAAGCATTCCGCGGGCTCGGTACCGGTCACCATCGGCATGGTCATCTGCTTCGACTACGACTTCCCATACACCGTACGGTTCACCACGCTCAGTGGTGCAAACATGATCGCAGCTCCCGCCTGGCAATTCGGTGCACTGGGGCGCATTGGAGAGGAGCAAAAACTTATCTTCGACGCTGTCATGAGCCGGGTACCCGCCGTCAGTGCAGACTTGGCCTGGACCTCGATCATCGTGCAGGCCAATGGCGAAGTGGTCAATCAGTCGATCACTTCGGACCCTTCCGGTGAATCAGCATTGTTGGTGGGTGATGTACAGCTGGGCCCGAGGGATTCGCCTTACTTGATGCTCGGAAACTGGGTTGGCACCCTCTGCGTTTTCGCCACATTGCTGATCCTGGGCTGGGGTTTCGCCATTGAGTTTCGCCGCCGCAGGTCAGCAGTCGGTGATCAGGCCTAGACGCCGTCCGGCGACGCAACACCGCGCAGATGTGCATTCTCCGAGAAGCTGAACATCGACGCATTACCGTCAGGGAACCAAGCGAGAGTCGTCAACGAACACGGTGAGAGTTCCATGCGATAGAGACTGTGCAGGGGCGCGTCGACTGCAAGCCCAACGAGCAACTTGATCGGCGTGACATGAGCAACGACGAGCACGCGTTGACCGTGGTGTTGCGCGATGATGCGTCGCCGGGCGCTATCGACGCGTTGGCGGCAGGCGGTGAAGGATTCCCCGCCCGGGGGCGCGATCTCGACCGAGGCCAGCCATTCGTCCATCGCTTCCGGCCAACCCTGCTGAACTTCACCAAAGGTCAGCCCATCCCAATCGCCAAAGTCGCACTCGGCGAGGTCATCATCGACACTTACCGGCAGGCCGAGCCGCTGGGCAGCAATCTGGGCGGTCTGCTGAGCACGTAGCAGTGGCGATGACACGATCGCAGCGATGCCATCGCGCTGGGCCAGCTCGTCGGCAAGGGCATTGGCCTGGCGAAGACCCAGGTCCGCCAGAGGCACATCTAGCCCGCCGCGACCGCTGAAACGTTTGGCCAGGCTGTATTCAGTGGCACCGTGACGTGCGAGCACCGTCACCGTCGGCGGCCCAAGATCCGTCCAGCCGATCATTCGATTCGCAGGGCGGGTGACCTGTTCGACCAGCGCCTGAACATGCGCTTCCTCAGCGGTGCCGACCACATCGTCGGCGTCCGGCAACAGTCCGGCATTTGGGTCATCAAGGTGACGTACCAACGGGACTGTGTCACCTGCCGCAGCGCGATCAAGCGCTTGATTCACAAGTGCGTCAGCGCGCTGGTTTTGCTCCCGGCCGACCCAGACGTAGCTGACCTGGCTCGGCGGCAGAACTGACCTTGCCTGCTTGGCCAGATCACGCATGGCCGGGTGCTTGATCTGCCAGCGCCCGCTCATCTGCTCAACAACCAACTTCGAGTCAAGCCGCACCTCGACATAGGCCTGTTCATCAATCAGGCGTGCTTGCGCCAGGCCAGCGATGGCTCCTTGATACTCGGCGACGTTGTTCGATGCCGTGCCAATGAATGCGGCCGTCTCGACGAGAATGGCGCCGGTAACTGCGTCCCGCAAGACCGCGCCGTAGGCCGCAGGACCAGGGTTGCCCCGGGAACCGCCATCGGCCTCGACGATGAAGTGTCGACTCACAGGCCCGACTCAGGCGTTCGCACCAGGATGCGCCGACACTCCTCGCAGCGCAGTACCTCGTCGACGGCCGCAGCACGGGCCTGCTCGATCTCCTGCGGTGGCAGTTGCAGCCGGCAGCCCTCACAGCGACCCCTATATATAGGTGCCGCCCCAACACCATCGTGGTCTGCGCGGATCTTTTCGTAGAGGCCCAGCAGGTCAGCGGGCAAGCCTTCAGTTGCGGCGGATCGTTCCGCTTCGACGCCGGCGCGCTCGTGGGCGATCGACGCCCTTAGGGCATCGACCTGCTCCACCAACTCGGCGATTCGGCTATCCACATCCCCTTGATCCTGTTGCAGCGCTGCCACCGTGTTGTCAGCAGCTTCCTGTCGCTCCATGACCTCGAGCTCGACATCCTCGAGGTCGGCAAGGCGCTTGACCAGGGAAGACAACTCATGCTGCAGGCTGGTCAACTGCTTTGGATCCGCGATCTCCCCGGAGTCCAGAAGCTTCTGATCACGTGCCATCCGTTCTCGAACCTGCTGCACATCCGATTCAGCGCGCGCCACTTCGCTGGCCAGGTCACTCGCCGCAGTTTGTGCTCGAACGAGATCGTCGTGCACCTGTTCCTGTCGCTGTTGCGCCTCGCGCAGGGCCTGGGCCTCGGGCAGGTTCTTGTTACGGTGGTTCAACTGCGCCAAACGGCTGTCGCAGTCCTGCACCTGAAGCAGGCGCAACTGATCCTGCGGGTCGGCTTTCATGACTGCTCCTCGCTGCTGGATGGTAGCCACGCGTCCCAGGGATCGGTCCGCACGGTAGAGACCACCGTACGCAGGTCGGGTAGATCGGTGGCCAGGAATGCCTGGAGTTGAGTAAGCCAAGGCCACTCGGATGCCCAGTGCGCGACGTCGACAAGGGCGCACCCACCCTCGGCCAGGTGTTCCCCCGCGCGGTGGTGGCGTAGATCTGCTGTGACGTAGACGTCCACATCGCCCGTCAAGCCGAGCAGGCTGTCACCCGCACCACCACATACTGCGACCGTGCGCACAGTGCACACAGAGAGATCGGCGCAGTCGACACCACGGGCAACACGTACCCCGTGGGCGGTGTCCGGCAGGCGTTCGGCGACAAGGCTGGCGAACTCGGTGAGTGTCAAGGCTTCGGGAAGCACGCCAACGCGCCCTGTGCCCTCGTGACTGCCAGGTGCCAGCGGATCCAGTGGCCGAAGTTCAGTGAGGCCCAGAGCCTCAGCGAGGGCATCACTGACCCCGGGATCGGCATGGTCGGCATTGGTATGTGCAGTCAGTAGCGCAATGCCTGAAGTGATCAGCCGATGGATCGTCCGCCCCTTCTCATCGGTTGCTGCTACGCCGTGCACCGGGCGAAGCAATAGCGGGTGGTGGACGATGAGCATCTGCGCGCCAAGTGCGATGACTTCGTCGATCACCTTCGGGTCAGGGTCCACAGCTAAGAGCGCCAGGTTCACCTGCGCTCTCGGATCCCCGCACACCAGGCCCACCGCGTCCCAGTCGGCAGCCAGTTCCACTGGGTAGCGGCCCTGCACAGCTGCCTGAACCTGAGCGACCGTCGGCATATTCGGCAGGTTACCGGCACGCTCCTGACCCATCAGATGAAGCCGACAAGACCAGTCGGTAGCCTGCCTGCGGGCCCATAGCTCAGTTGGTAGAGCGCCTCCCTTACAAGGAGGATGTCGTCGGTTCGAGTCCGGCTGGGCCCACCACTGCTCCGCAATGACGTAGTCCACCTCCCGGGGACCACCTTGGGGCATCACTCTTCAGGCGCGACATTGCATGCATGCAATACGCAATGAAGCGACTATGAGCTGCACGGCGCAGGGCCCGCCCGTGCCGTCCGGTCTCGAACCTACGGCACGTGCGAATCAGCGCGGGCCACGTCGCTGGCCGGCCGGTCGCTGGGCACACCCCTTCGACTCGAAAATCCAAGTGTCAGCCCTGGGGTCTTATCCACACATCGTCCTCATGTCCTTGCGATTGAAATTGCGCATCACTACATGCATACTCATGAAACCGATGAAGACCCGTGAGGTCTTGGCAGCACTAACACAGGCGGGATGCACCGAGTTGCGCCGGCGAGGCCGCCACAGGGTCTACCTCTGCCCTTGCGGACTTCATCGAGTCCCGTTGCCCGGATCGCATGGAGAAGTGTCAGCGGGAGTGCTCACTAGTCTGGTGAGACAACTCCCCTGCCTACCGGAAGGATGGCTGCGATGAGCACTTATCAGGTAAGGGTTACTCGCGAGGGACCATGGCTGGTCGCTGAGGTACCGGGCGTCGGAGTCACCCAGGGGAGCACGCTGCTTGAAGCCCAAGCCATGGCGGTTGATCTGATCGCGACAATGACCGGCGAGCAGGAGTCGTCGATTGGAGTTGATCTCCACATGGTGCGCGATGATGACCCAACTCTCAGCCAGACGCAACGCCCAATTGCGTTTGACGCATTGGCTGACTAAGGGGCCCTGACTAGAAGGCCCTAACTAGAAGGCAGTGCGGAACACCCTGGGCTCAGCCATTTTGCGGATCGTCAATCACCCAAGGACGAAACACACAGTCCGAATCCAGGTCGAAGGACATCACCAGACTGAGCCTTGCCTGGCAATTCGTGAGCGTCAAGGTCGTGCGACTGGCATTGAGCACCCCGCGCAATGGGCCGGAAGACTTGTCGAAGGAGCCCCCGGTGGCAACGAAGGTGACCCTGCGGCCGTCGCGATGCGTGAACCGAAACGCACCGCGGTACATGGTCGGCGACGCGGCGATCGGGGCGAGATCAAAGTGGTAGCCGATGCGATTATCGCGCAGGGAATCCGATTGCCATCGAGCGGCGAGGACGACCTGGTCTGACTCCCCGGGCGTAGCCGCCGCCAGCGGATTCACGAGCATCGCGGCCAGCACCGGAATCAGTAGCGCCAGGATGCGCATCTTGGTGATCGAGAACAGTTGCACGTCTCTAGATGAGCCGCACTTCGAATCACGTCGCTGAGGAAATCCGCTCGCGGACCAACTGCCACCACGTGCGAACTCCAGGTGCAGTTGCCGAATAGCGCTTTGGACTTGACGCCTTCACCACACGCTGGCTGCAAGTTATCTTGTAATGGTGCTCGAAGAGCCGATCATCGCTCCCTCGGCGGCGACATGGCAGTCGTGATTATCCATGCCATGTTTGCCCGTGAGAAGTTTCTGAGGTGATGGTGATGCCCCGTTCAGTCGACGAGATCCTGCAGCACGCAGATGAACTTGCCGCCCGCTTTGAAGACTACGAACCATTGGATGCCGATGAACTTGATGCCAATTCCGTTAGGCAACTGCGCTCTGCGGTCCAGGAGCGTTCTGACGCAGAGCGGCACATGATCGACGCCATTCGGGCCGCACGCGCTTCAGGCATGTCCTGGTCTGCCATCGGCATGTTTGTGGGGACTTCGGGCGAAGCGGTGCGTCAACGCTATTCGGGCAAGGTTGCTTAGCCAGCGTCTTGCTGCACGGCTAAGAGTCGAAACCCATGCCCAGGCGATCAAGTGTCCGAAGCCAAATGTTGCGTCGTCCGCCGTTGCGATCGGCGCGACGCAGGCTTGCCACGGTCCAGGCAATGCCTAGCGAACGCAGGGGTTCGGGCGGGAAGGGAATCGGTCGCGTGCGCACCATGGTGAGTGATAGCCGCGCCTGCGCTTGGGCGTCCGGTTGCGCATCCTTGGCATCGAGCAGATCGAGCATGACCTGGGCACCGAATCGTGAGGAACCGACCCCTAGGCCGGTGTAGCCGGCGACGTAACTGGTCTTGCCACCATGCGCCGTGCCCCAGAACGGGCTGAACCGCGAACAGGTGTCGATGGCCCCACCCCAGCCATGCGTGAAGGAAACGCCCTGCAACTGGGGAAACGTCTGAAAGAAGTGCTCAGCAAGGCGGGCGAAGACTGCGTCGTCGACCTCGTACTGCGGGTTGAAACCATTCCCCCGGTGATAGATCGCGTCGTAACCACCCCAAAGGATGCGCCCGTCCGCCGTGGGTCGGTAGTAGTGAAACTGGTTACCGGCATCGGAGACCCCGTCTCGCCCCTGCCAGCCCAACTGGGCCCACTGCGCTTGAGTCAGTGGCTCGGTGACAATGACGTAGTCCCACACCCGCACCATGTAGTTGTTGATACGCCGTAACAGGGCTGGGTAGGCATTGGTTGCCAGGGCCACGCGCCGGGCGCGTACCCGCTGCTGCGGTGAACCGGCTGCAGGCCGTACCCGCGCGATGACGTGATCGCCGGCGTCCTGGAGGTCCTGCACCGGCGAGTACTCGTGAATGACGATGCCGCGCTTCAGGCAGGCCTGCTGCAATCCCCAGACGAGCCTGGCTGGATTGACGAGTGCTACCTCGGGGTCGACCAGTCCAGCGAGGTACGTCGGTGAGTTGATTCGCGCTTGCATGGCGCTGCGATCCAGGAATTGGACCGGTGCACCAAGGGCGGCCACCACGTCGGCGGCCTGCCGCAATTCCTGGACCTGATGGTCGGCAAGAGCAACCGCGACATCACCGCCCCGACGCAGGTCGCAGTCAATGCCTTCCTCCACGATGAAAGCCTCAATGGCTGCCAGATTTTCGTACCCCAGTTGCAGCAGGTTGGGCATTTGGTCGGGCCAGCGGGCCATCCCATTGCCGAAACCATGGGTCAGCGAGTGCGACATGAAGCCGCCGTTGCGGCCAGAGCCACCTTCGGCGATGCGGCCACCTTCGAGCACGACGATCTGCCAGTCGGGGTGCGCCTGCTGGGCGTGCAATGCCATCCATAGACCGGTGAATCCTCCGCCGACAACCAAGAGGTCACAGGTCATTGACCTGCGGAGGCATTCGAGTTCTTCGGGACGCTGGGTGTCATCAAGCCAGAAGGGTAGGTATTGCAGTGACTGCACGGCGGCCCGCGCCGCGGGCGAGGCTTCTGTGTGAAAGTCCATGGTGGGGTCTAAGTGGGATCAGCGGGCACCTGGCCCGGCTTCCCACCAATCCCTTCATGCGCTCACGAAACGAGGCGGAATCGCCCCGGGCGGCTTAACTTTTTTCAGAATAGCGACTAGGAGTCGCCGGTGCACTCCTCATAGATTTTCCCCGTTGCCTCGCTGACCTCGGCGCTTGCGGTGCCATCCATGATTCCCTGGAGCTCTTCATCGGTGAACTGGCTCAGTCCGTCGACCACGCAGTCAACCTGCTCGGTTGGCGCGCCATCCGAGGCGGCGTCCTGGCGCAGTATCTTGATGAACTGCTCACGCATCGGTGACATCTCCGGCTCGGAACTGCCACAAGCACCGAGGAGCAATGGCAGGCTTGCGGCCGCCATGGTCACCGAAGCAAGGACGCGAACTCCCAGAGGACGACTCATGGCAGCAACCTAGCGCTTCGCGCGCGGAGCCACCAGTCTCGTGCCCTGCCAATTCGGCCCAGCACTGATCGTGGACGTCGGTTGCAGACCGGCAGTCGGTGCAGCGTCGGCAATGTCCTCCGCCTCAATGTGCCCGTCACGACCAGGCTTCGGGGTCATCAGCCAGACCACGCCGTGATCGGTGAGCGGTGCAATGGCGTCGACGAGAGCGTCGACCAGATCGCCGTCCTCGTCCCGCCACCACATCAGCACCACGTCGACGACGTCGTCGAAATCCTCGTCAACAAGCTCCCCGCCGATCACGGTTTCGATACCGGACCGAAACTCCAAGTCGACGTCCTCATCGAATCCGACCTCTTGGACCGTCAGGCCCAACTCAAGGCCGAGCCGGCTTACTCGTTCCGTTGCCTGGTCACCCATAGCGGTCACGCCGCCACCGGACATGGGTTGGGGACCGAGGCGGACGCACTCCACACGCGCCCATCCCGTGCGCTCATGACGGGTAGTCCACCGGACTGGAGGCCGCTTGGCAAGCGCCCCGCCGGAATTGGCTCCGGATCGTCACCTGAAATGGCCTTCGAACACCCGCCTGAGGGGGTCGATGGGCAGTCTGGGACATGGCAGAGACATGCAGATGGCCCGTACGGGAAGATGGGAACACCCCAGCAGTATCCCTGCGGCATCGGTGACCCGGGCCGCCCAACATAAGGACTGCCCGTGACCGGTAGCCGCGATCCGCTGCCCTCCTCAGGCCTACCCACCCAGTACGTCGACATAGACCCCGAGGAAACCGCCGAGTGGGTGGATTCTTTCGACGCTCTAGTCGACAGCGCCGGCAACTACCGCGCCCGGTTCCTGATGCTTTCCCTGCTGCGCAGAGCCGCCGAGCGCAACGTCGGGGTGCCGAGCCTGCGCAGCACCGACTACATCAACACCATCTCGCCGGAACGCGAGCCCTGGTTCCCGGGTGACGAGGCGGTCGAGCGGCGCATCCGAGAGATCATCCGGTGGAACGCCGCGATCATGGTGCATCGCGCGCAGCGCCCCGGAATCGGTGTCGGCGGGCACATCTCGACCTACGCCTCCTCGGCAACCCTGTACGAGGTGGGCTTCAACCACTTCTTCCGCGGCCCGGACCATCCGGGTGGCGGCGACCAGGTGTTCTTTCAGGGCCATGCCTCGCCAGGCATGTATGCCCGGGCATTCCTGGAGGGTCGCCTAACTGAGGCGCAGATGGACGGCTTTCGTCAGGAGGTTTCCCACCCCGGCGGTGGTCTGCCGTCCTATCCGCACCCCCGTTTGATGCCCTGGTTCTGGCAGTTCCCCACGGTCTCGATGGGGCTTGGACCGCTCAACGCGATCTACCAGGCGCGTTTCAACCGGTACCTCGCCCACCGAGGTATGGCAGACACCTCCGACCAGCGCGTGTGGGCCTTCCTCGGTGATGGTGAGACCGATGAGGTCGAAGCCTCTGGTGCTTTAGGTATCGCTGCTCGGGAGGAACTGGACAACCTGGTCTTCGTGGTGAACTGCAACCTGCAGCGGCTAGATGGGCCGGTGCGCGGGAACGGCAAAATCATCCAGGAGTTGGAGTCGCTGTATCGCGGCGCCGGCTGGAACGTCATCAAGGTGATTTGGGGCCGCAAGTGGGACGAACTGCTTGCCGCCGATCGCGACGGCGCGCTGGTCAACCTGATGAACGCTACGCCGGATGGTGACTTCCAGACCTATAAGTCCGAGGACGGCGCATTCATTCGCGAGCACTTCTTCGGTCGCGATCCCCGCACCGCACGACTGGTGGAGAACTGGACTGATGAGGAGATCTGGTCCCTGCAACGTGGTGGCCACGATTACCGCAAGATGTATGCGGCGTACCACGCCGCATGCCAGGTCAAGGGTCAACCGACGGTGATCCTGGCAAAGACCATCAAGGGTTGGACACTCGGGCCGCACTTCGAGGCGCGTAACTCCACGCATCAGATGAAGAAGTTGACCATCGACGATTTGCGCCTGTTCCGCGACCGGATGCACATTCCGATTCCGGATAGCCAACTCGATCCCTACCTACCGCCGTACTATCACCCGGGTCCCCAGGACGAGGCCGTGCAGTACATGCTCGCGACTCGTGCACGACTTGGCGGGTCACTGCCGACCAGGCGCACGACCGCTGAGGTCGTGAAACTCCCCGATCGCTCGCATTACGAGGTGCTCGCCCGCGGTTCCGGAAAGCAGCCCATCGCCACCACGATGGCGTTCGTCCGCCTGCTCAAAGACCTGATGAAAGACGAGTCGATCGGCAAGCGATTCGTGCCGATCATCCCAGACGAGGCGCGTACCTTCGGCATGGATTCCCTGTTCCCCACAGCGATGATCTATTCGCCGCAGGGGCAGCGGTACACCTCGGTGGACCGCGACCTGATGCTTTCGTACAAGGAGTCCGAGGCCGGACAGATCCTGCATGAGGGGATCAACGAAGCCGGATCGGTCGCATCGTTCACGGCTGCGGGAAGTTCCTATGCCACGCACGGCCAACCGATGATTCCGGTCTACGTGTTCTACTCGATGTTCGGCTTTCAGCGCACCGGCGACGCCTTCTGGGCGGCGATGGACCAGATGGTGCGCGGGTTCGTGGTCGGGGCTACCGCCGGACGCACCACCCTAAATGGCGAGGGGCTGCAGCACGAGGACGGGCATTCGCTGCTGCTCGCTTCGACCAACCCGGCAGTTGTTGCGTACGACCCTGCGTTCGGTTACGAGATCGGCCACATCGTGGCCGACGGCCTTCGTCGCATGGTCGGTGAGAATCCCGAGGACGTGTTCTATTACCTGACGGTCTACAACGAGCCCTACCCCCAGCCGGCTGAGCCCGAAGGCGTTGATGCCGAGGGCATCCTGCGCGGCATGTATCTGCTGCAGGAAGGCACCGGCACCGGCCCGCGCGTGCAACTGCTCGCCAGTGGCGTTGCAGTCAACTGGGCCCTCAAGGCAGCGGAGTTACTCGCCAACGATTGGGGCGTTCAGGCGGACGTGTGGTCGGTGACGTCGTGGAACGAACTGCGCAAGGACGGCCTGGCGGTGGATCGCCACAATCTGCTGCATCCCACGGATGAGCAGCAGGTCGCCTACGTCGCCCAGCGACTTGCTGGCCGAAACGGGCCGGTGATCGCAGTGTCAGACTGGATGCGCAGCGTCCAGGATCAAATTCGCGAGTGGGTGCCCGGCGACTTCGTGTCACTGGGCACTGATGGCTATGGACTTTCGGACACTCGCGGAGCGCTGCGCCGACACTTCCTCGTGGATGCCGAATCGATCACGGCACAGTCACTAGCGATGCTCGCCAAGCGCGGCGAGGTAGAGCGCACCCTGGTGGCCAGTGCCATCGAGCGCTATCAGGTCCATGACCCCGCCGCGGCTGATGCGGGCAGCACCGAGGGCTCCGGCTGATGGCAGTCACCAAGGACCAGAAGGACCCGAGGCGCTTCCTGCGTTACCTAGAAACCGAGCGCAACGCGGCGCTGCTGTACCGCGCGCTCGCCCAGACCGTTGATGGCGATCGTCGTGCGGCTCTACTCGAACTTGCCGACGTCGAAGATGCACACGCCGAGCATTGGGTTGCCAAGCTCGACGAGTACGGACTCGAGGTGCCGCCAGCACCGACCACGCTGGACCCATCCGATGCAACGCTGGTCGCCCGAGCTCGAGCAACCGGCCTGCAGGATGTGCTGGGTTATCTGGAAGAGGTTGAAGGCGCTGCCGTCGGCATGTACGACGATGAACCTGAGGCGCTGGCCACCATGTCTCAGGACGAGCGCGACCATGCAGCGGCGTTCCGCGCCATGCGCGCAACAGCCGCACCGGCCCGGGCGACCAAGCGCGTGGCTGCGGAACGCAAGAGCGAGGGTGAACGCTGGCACCGAGGCGATCGGTCCGGTGCCACGCGCGCAGCCGTCTTCGGCGTCAGCGACGGATTGGTCTCCAACACTGCGCTGGTCATGGGGTTCGCCGGCGCTTCACCCGGCAACTCCACGATCCTGCTGGCTGGCCTAGCCGGCCTGCTGGCTGGAGCGTTCTCCATGGCTGCCGGTGAGTACGTGTCCGTGGCGAGCCAGCGGGACCTGTTCCGCCGCGAGATCGAGATGGAACGCGCGGAATTGCAGGACAAGCCTGACGAGGAACGCAGGGAACTTGAACTCATCTATCGCGCCAAGGGACTCAGTCCTGACGTCGCGGCAGCCACGGCCAGCCAGATCATGGCGGACCCAGACAAGGCATTGGACACCCTGGCGCGAGAGGAACTCGGGCTCAACCCGGACGAACTGGGCTCACCCATCAAGGTGGCGCTCTCGAGCTTCGTCGCGTTCGCCCTGGGTGCGAGCGTTGTCGTGTTGCCCTACCTGTTCTTCACCGCACCTGACGCACCCACCCTGCTGCCCTTGGTGCTCGCGATCAGCCTGTCGGCCATCGCGTTGATTGCGGTGGGGGCAACGGTGGGTCGGTTGTCCGGACGCGGCATGGTCTTTTCCGCGCTGCGGCAGTTTGGCTGGGGTGCCGGAGCCGCCGCGGTGACCTTCCTGGTTGGCCGAGTCATTGGCGTCACCCTCGGTTGAGCGCCTGCACGGCGTGGATAGGGTGAGCCGTGCTCGTCGTCGTGGCACCTGGTCAGGGTGCTCAGGTTCCTGGGTTCATGTCACCGTGGCTCGAACTTCCCGGCGTGCGCGAACGGCTCGACTGGCTCAGCGCCGTCGCTGGGATCGACCTGGTCGCTCACGGCACCACCTCGGATGCCGACACCATCCGTGACACGGCTGTTGCACAACCACTGATCGTGGGTGCCGGGCTGGTCACGCTGCTCAGCCTGTTCCCGCATCCCTCCACTGTCTTCAGTCGCATTGGGGCTGGAGCGGGTCACTCAGTCGGCGAAATCACCGCAGCGGTCGGTGCTGGCGTGCTCACCGCCGAGCAAGCCATGGTTTTCGTCCGGGAACGCGGACGGGCGATGGCCGCAGCATCAGCCGTGCAACCAACCGGCATGTCTGCCGTGCTGGGTGGCGAGGACGTCCCCGAAGTGGCCAGTCGACATGGCCTCACCTGCGCCAATATGAATGGTGCCGGGCAGATCGTCGTGGCGGGCACACGTAGTCAACTCGATGCCTTCGCTGCTGATCCTCCGCAGGGTTCGCGCGTGCGACCCCTCGAGGTCGCCGGCGCCTTCCATACCGAGCACATGGCCCCGGCCACCCAGAATCTGGGTTCGCTGGCCCGCGCCATCAGTACTCACGACCCGCGCATTCGATTGATCTCCAACGCCGATGGCCAAGTCGTCCACGACGGCCGCGAGGTCTTGCGTCGTTTGGTCACCCAGGTCAGCAATCCAGTTCGCTGGGACCTGTGCATGACCACGATGGCCGACCTCGGCGTGACCGCTGTTATTGAGATCCCCCCGGCCGGCACGCTCACCGGACTGATTCGCCGCGCCCTGCCTGACGTGCAGACATGCGCATTGAAGACCCCGGATGATTTGGATGCAGCTAAGGCCCTGGTGGCCGAGCACGGCACCCCCTCGTCATTGTCCACGCAGCCAACCTGGCGACTGCTCATCGCACCCAGTAAGGGCACCTACCGCAGCCAGACCACCGCGCAGGTGGGCGCAGCCCTGGTACCCGGGACGCAAATCGGTGCGGTTGAGACCCTGCGGGATCGAGTAGCCGTGGTCGCTCCTCATGGCGGGACGATCGTGGAATGGCTCGTCCAGGATGGTGACCCGGTCTCCCCCGGGCAACCCCTGGTTCGACTCCACCCGACCAGCCAGGAGGTCCAGCACTGATGGCGACAGCTCGGCCCGCCTTGGCTCGCAGCACTGGCGCGCCAGCCGCTCGCATCATGGCTGTCGGGTCCTACCGCCCGGCACGCGTGGTCACCAACGCGGAAGTCTGCGAGCGCATCGACTCCTCCGATGAATGGATCCGTGAACGTTCGGGCATCATCGAACGGCGCTATGCGGCTAAGGATGAGTCTGTTGCCGACATGTCCGTCGCGGCCGCACAGGTCGCGTTGCGACGAGCCGGCGTGCAACCCGAGCAGATCGGCATGGTGCTCGTCGCTACGGTTACGCACCCGTATCAGACTCCTGCGGTGGCCACTGAGATTAGCGACCGGCTCGGCACGCTCAATGCCGCTGCCATGGATATCTCTGCGGCCTGTGCAGGGTTCTGTTACGGCGTGAGCCTGGCCAACGACATGATTCGCGGCGGAAGTGCCCAGTACGTCCTGGTGATCGGCGTCGAAAAACTGACCGACTGGGTCGACCCCCATGATCGAGGCACCGCATTTATCTTCGCCGACGGCGCCGGCGCTGCGGTGATCGGACCCTCACAGGAGGTCGGCATCGGTCCGACGATCTGGGGTGCCGACGGCTCGCAACGCGCGGCGATCTCCATGTCGCAATCACTGATCGACTACCGGGACAACGGCGGGCGGATCTTTCCCTCACTAGTCATGGAGGGTCAGCAGGTGTTCCGCTGGGCTGTCGGCGAGATGTCCAAGACTGCGCAGCGCGCTATCGACGCCGCTGGTATCACCGCGGACGACCTGGCCGCGTTCATCCCCCATCAAGCCAACATGCGCATTACCGATGCGATGATTCGGGCCATCGGCCTGCCCGCGCATGTGCCCGTGGCGCGCGATATCGCGACCACGGGTAACACCTCTGCGGCATCAATCCCCCTGGCTATGGACCGCATGCTGCAGGACGGCGAAATTCCCAGCGGTGGCCTTGCACTGCTGATCGGTTTCGGAGCCGGCCTGGTCTACGCCGCTCAGGTCGTCATCCTGCCCTGAACAGACAGGTAATCGAACACACCACAGATGAAGGAAAGAAGGTAAAGCAATGAGCGAAGAGATCCTGACCGGCCTGGCCGTCATCGTCAACGAGGTTGCCGGTGTGCCAGTGGAGGACATCCAGCCCGACAAGTCCTTTGTGGACGATCTGGACATCGACTCCTTGTCCATGGTCGAGGTCGTCATGGCCGCCGAGGACAAGTGGGGCGTGAAGATTCCGGACTCCGAGGTCAAGAACCTGCGCACTGTCGGCGACGCCGTCGCGTACATCGCAGCAAACTCCTAAGACCATCTGGGCTCACCAAGACGATTCGAGGAGGTAGCGATGGCTCGGGAGGTCGTCATCACCGGGATGGGCGCCACGACCCCGGTTGGCGGGGACGTCCCCACGACCTGGGCTGGCCTGCTGGCTGGCACCTCAGGCGTGCGGCTCATCGATGAGGAGTGGGCCCGCATCCAGCCCTCGCAGATCGCGGGCATCATGGCCGTGGACCCGGCCACCGTGCTGGACCGCGTCGAGGCTCGCAAGCTCGACCGGTCTCAGCAGGCAGCCCTGGTTGCGGCTCGGCAGGCTTGGGCTGACGCAGGCTCACCCGAGGTCGATCCCGAGCGACTTGGCACGGTCGTTGGGACGGGTATCGGTGGCCTGTTGGCGCTTATGGATGCGCATGACACGTTGCGCGAGCGCGGGCCTTCCCGCATCTCACCGCACCTGGTAACGATGATCATGCCGAACGGGCCGGCAGCCGTGGTCGGCCTCGAGGTCGGGGCACGTGCTGGCGTGCATGCGCCGGTCAGCGCTTGCGCCTCCGGGGCTGAGGCCATCGCCTACGCCACCAACATGATTCGCACCGGACGAGCCGACGTCGTCGTTGCGGGTGGCACCGAAGCGGTGATCCACCCGGTGGTCATGGCCGGGTTCGCCGCCATGCGAGCGCTGTCCACGCGCAATGACGACCCGGCCGCGGCTTCACGGCCCTATGACGTCAATCGAGACGGCTTCGTTATGGCCGAGGGTGCAGGCATCATGGTCCTGGAGTCCGCGGAGTTCGCCAAGGCCCGCGGAGCCAATATCTATGGCGTGGTAGCCGGATACGGAATGACCGCAGACGGTCACCACATCGCGCAGCCCGATCCGGACGGTCGCGGTGCTACCCGATCGATCAAGCAAGCCCTCGCCGATGCCGACGTCACTGCGGCGGATGTCGCCCACATCAACGCGCACGCCACCTCCACACCCCAGGGCGACCTGGCTGAGTCGGTGGCGATCCGCGCCGCACTTGGCTCGGCCACAGACCAGATCGCGGTGACTGGTACGAAGTCGCTGACCGGTCACCTGCTCGGCGGGACGGGCGCAGTTGAATCGATCTTCACCGTGCTGGCCCTACGCGATCGACTCGTGCCGGCGACCGCGAATCTCGACGAGATGGATCCCGGCGTGCAACTCGACGTCGTACGCGGTGCACCACGCCCGCTGCCTGATGGTCCGCTCGTGGGCTTGAACAACTCGTTCGGGTTCGGTGGTCACGACGTGACCGTCGTGTTCCGGACGGCATCATGACCGTCACGGGCGAAAGTGCGGATCTGCAGGTGGACCCACGTTCGCCGATGGTTCGCCTGACCGCCCTGTTCGACGCGGGCACCATGACGCCAATCACGCCGATCGATGATCGCGGCGTCATCGCCGCCGTCGGACGTGTAAACGGTGCGCACGCAGTTGCCTTCGCCACCGACCCGACCGTCCAGGGCGGCGCAATGGGGTCCCTGGGCTGTCGCGCAATCGTGACCGCTTACGACCGCGCATTCGCCGATTCCGCCCCGGTCATCGGACTGTGGCATTCCGGAGGGGCGCGTCTGCGCGAAGGTGTTGCCAGCCTGGATGGCGTCGGACGCGTCTTCGCCGCGATGACCCGAGCATCGGGCAAGGTGCCCCAGATCTCGGTCGTCCTGGGCCCGGCTGCCGGTGGGGCCGCTTATGGACCCGCACTGACCGACGTGGTGATCCTCGGGCCAGCCGGTCGCATCTTCGTCACCGGCCCTGAGGTCGTACGTTCGGTTACCGGCGAGGCCGTGGACATGGATGTCCTTGGCGGACCAGAGCCCCATGGCCGTCGCTCCGGTGTCGTGCACATCGTCACCGAGAGCGAGGCCGAGGCACTCGACCAGGCTCGCCGCATCGCGGAATTGCTCGCTCATCAGGGCTCACTCGACATCGATGCCGTGGCCGATATAGATCTTGGAGCACTGTTGCCGGAGTCGGCACGTCGTGCATACGACGTGCACCCACTCGTGGAGAGTTTCGTCGATTCGGGGACCTTCGCCGAATTGCATGCCAGGTGGGCGCCGAACATCGTCGTGGGCCTGGGTCGCTTGGGCGGACGGACCATCGGCGTCGTGGCGAACAACCCCATGCGCCTGGGCGGATGTCTGGATTCGGCCTCTGCGGAGAAGGCAGCACGCTTCGTGCGCATGTGTGACGCATTCTCCGTGCCGCTCGTGGTGCTCGTTGACGTACCCGGCTACCTGCCAGGCCTGGGCCAGGAGTGGGAGGGTGTCGTTCGTCGCGGCGCGAAACTCCTGCATGCCTTCGCGGAATGCGTGGTGCCGCGTGTCACCGTGGTGACCCGCAAGGCCTATGGCGGCGCCTACGTTGCAATGAACTCCGCATCCCTGGGTGCCACCCGCGTCTACGCCTGGCCCACCGCGGAGGTCGCGGTCATGGGATCGGTAGCCGCCATTCGCATCCTGCATCGGCGCCGGTTAGCCGAAGTTCCCGAGGATGCCCGCGCCCAGGTTGAACTGGAGTTGGCTGCCGAGCACGAGGTCATCTCAGGTGGCATCGCGCGAGCCGTCGAAATCGGTGTTGTCGACCAAGTCGTCGACCCGACGCTCACACGCAGCACGGTGGCGCGAATCATCCTGGATACCCCGGGCGTTCGGGGTGTGCACGGCAACATTCCGCTGTAGCCACTGCCGTGCGCCAAGCCAGTGCCAGCCCCAAGGGTTGACTAGACCACGTAGAGTGTAAGTGCGCAATGATGTTGACTTGTTTTTGCCTAGCTAATTAGACTTAATTTATGAGACGGCGGGTCGTCACCAGTGCTCTCCGCCAGATGGCCAAGGAGTCCGGGACCGAGTTCTGGCTTGTTCGCAATGGCGCCAAGCACGACGTGTACCGCCTAGGCGAGTTGGTGATCACTATGCCTCGGCATGTGGAGATCAACGAGTTGACCGCTAGGGGCATTCTCAAAGATGCCGCGAAGTACCTCAAGGAAGGCACATGATGGAGACCTACAAGGTGACTGCAACGAGAAGCGACGGCTGGTGGGCTGTTCACGCAGACGTACCTGGCGCATCGCTGTGGACCCAGGCACGCCGACTGGACCAGGTAGAGGCCACGGTGCGGGAGGCGATAGCGCTTGCGCTGGACGTCGCGGAAGACTCCTTCGCAGTAGAACTCGAACCCACGTTGCCCGGCGAACTGCAGCACGACGTCGAGGCGGTCCGCCTGGTTGCCGCAATGGCCTCGATCGCACAGGACACGTCCTCCAGGTTGAACGTGTGGCTGGCCCAGGTGCTGATCGAGCAGGGTTATACGACCCGCGATACCGGGCAGATTATGGGTTACTCATCCCAGCGTGTGTCTCAGCTCGTGGCGCAGGCTGATGAGCCCCGTTCGGCGGTGGAACAGAAGATCCAGGCATTACTTGACGAATGGCGGGCCCTGCTGCAGCCCACGCTCAAGGCACTGGATTCGCTGCGAGCCAATGTTGAGCAGGAGGGTAGGTCGCAGGACGCACTAGAGGATCGCGCAAGCACAGCCCCTGACAAACGCGCGCGCCCGAGGCGCAGGTTCGTCAGCGTGGCTCGTGCCGACGCATCCTGATATTCACCAGCTACCACCAGTAAGACGTGGTTGCCCCGTCACACCACCTTGGTAAGCACCCGCACTGTAGAGCCTTCATGGGCGAAGCGGTACGGCTCAAGTTCGCGGTCCCAGGGTTCGCCGACGAGTCGTGCAATCTGTTCGGCCAGCATCAAGGTGCCGCTCGTGGCTGCAGCAAGTGCTGAGCGCAGCCGCTCCTCGGGAACCAAAATGTCGCCGTACTCCCCCATGTCCCCTCGAAACATGCCGAGGTTGGGCGTACTGGCGAACCGTTCACCTCCGCGTCCGCCTACCGGTTCCTCGGTGACTTCGAAGCGCACCATCGGGAAAGCCACCAGGGCACTTGCCATCTTCGCGGCTGTGCCGGCAGGTCCGGACCAGAGCAGTTCGGCGCGCATGGTTCCGGGCTCGATCGGCTGCTCGGACCAGTCCAGGGTCACCTGCGCCTCCACGGCAGCACCCAAGGCCCAGCTGATGTGCGAGGTCACCGCACGCGGGCATGAGTGCAAAAACAGCACACCCCGCGCCGGGGTGTCCCGCTGCGGCCCGTGTGGAACGGGCGCATAGGCAAAGGCGGTCATCGGGCCTCCCGTCCATTGAGTACGCCTTCCCCTGCGACTCAGACGGGTTACCCCTCACCAACACCGTCAGCCTACCGCGCGATACGGTGCTTCCTCCAGCGGGGCTCGCCGAACCCCCGAAACCTTGTGAGACCACGGAGGCGCAATGTCCCTGGCAGTTGCCCAACCACGAGTACTCGCCGATGCCTTGGGCACTTCGTGGGTTCGCCAGGTCGCCCTCGTCGCCGGAGCCGCCGGATTCACCGGACTGTGCGCCCAAATCGCCTTCTACCTGCCATCGAACCCACTAGTACCAGTCACCATGCAGACCTTCGCGGTTCTCGTGGTCGGTGGTGCCCTGGGTGCCCTGCGCGGTGCTAGCGCCATCGCCCTGTACGTCGCGCTGGGCGTGGCCGGTGTGCCGTGGTTCGCTGAGCGCAGTTCGGGTTTTGCGATGCCCAGCTTCGGTTACATCCTTGGGTTCATCCTCGCCGCCCTCATCGTCGGCAGTCTTGCCCAGACCGGTGCCTCACGTCGGCTGGTCAGCAACTTCGGGCTCATGATCCTGGGCAGCCTGGTGATCTACCTCGTTGGTGCGACCTGGCTGAAGTACTCGACCGGACTGCCTTGGTTTGGCGCAGAGTCGGCCTGGACCTATGGCGTGCGTGACTTCCTTATCGGCGATGCGATCAAGATCCTGCTCGCCACCGCGACCCTGCCCATCGCCTGGCGCATCGTGAACCGAGTGCAGCGCCAGGACGACCCGTCATAACTCCCGCGAATCTCAGGTGAGGGAATCCAGCACCTGGTCCACCATGGCTTGCGTTGTCCCCGGATGCAGGAAGACCAGGCGCCCCACGGTTTCACCTCGCCAGGCACTGCGCATGACGAACGCCACCTGCTCGGTCAAGAGTTGCCTGCTCCATCGGTCGTAGTCATCCGCCGTCCACCCATGTCGACGAAAGAGCACGACGGAAAGTTCGGGCTCTCGCACGAGTTCCAGCACCGGTGAGTGACGAATTCGCTCCGCTGCGTAGTGGGTGAGATCAATGGCCGCATCAACGGCATCGCGATAGGCATCTAAGCCATTCACCGCTAGGGAGAACCACAGCGGAAGGCCGCGGGCGCGGCGCGTCAGGTGGTAGGCCAGATCGCTGGGGTTGAGATCGTCATCCGGGCCATGCAGCACATCCAAGTAGGACGCATCCTGGGTATGTACGGCCTTGGCAAGATGGGGATTGGCGTACATGAGTGCTGCGCAGTCGAACGGGGCGAACCACCACTTGTGCGGATCGGTCACCATCGAGTCAGCTCGCTCGATGCCGGCAAAGCGGTCGCGGACCTTGCGAGACAGCAGCGCCGCACCGCCATAGGCGGCATCGACGTGAAACCACCAGCCGTGCGCTTGCGCCGCATCGGCCGCGGCAGCCAGGTCGTCAACGATGCCAGCATTCGTGGTGCCGGCGGTGGCAACGATGGCCACCACGTCAGCCAGGGTTGTTTCACGATCAAGCGCCTGTTGCAGGTCGGCGCGTGTCAGGCGTCCATCGCGAGTTGGGACCACGAGTGCATCGAGCATCAGCAGGTTCAGCGCGCTAGCAATCGATGAGTGCGCTTGATCACTGACCACCACGCGCAAGCCCTGCTCGCTGGCACCAGCCGATCTACGGCGAAGCCGGGCCAGATCACGTGCCACGGCCAAGCCAGACAGGTTGCCCGCCGAGCCACCGGCCACGAACACTCCGCCGGCAGTGGCTGGCATGCCGGCCGCATCCGCAAGGACCCGCAGGGCCTGGTTCTCCGCGACGACAGCGCCGGCCGCCTCCAGCCAACTGCAACCCTGCAGCGATGCCGCCGACACAACCATGTCGAACAGCACCGCTGCCTCGGTGGGGGCAGCTGGGATGAAGGCGAAGTTACGTGGGCTGTCCGTCGACAGAATGGTTTCGGAGAGATGATCTGCGTAGACGTCTAACACTTCGCGGACGTCACGCGGTCCAGGACCAATGAGGCCTTCGACCATCTGCTCCAAATGTCGGCGATCCCCGAGCCCGTCCAATGGCGGTTCGGCCAAGGCCACACGCCAGGCGACGTAGTCCAGGACCACCTGGGCAGATGCCGAGTCATGACGGTGCATACGATCCGCGTCAGCGGTCGACATAGCGGTGCCTTTCACACGTGCGCGCCGTCGGGGAATCCGCCAGCAGGCGCAGGCGCATCACAGGATGCAGCCGATGCGCCATCCTAAGCGTGTGACGAAGCCTCGAATCCTGGCGGGCAGCGGCGGTTTTATTGGTGAACCCGGGCGTTGGGGTGTCATGCACCCAGGTGGCATCATGCAGCGGGCGTTGGCGCTGACCGGCAAGGACCGGCCAAACGTGTGCCTGGTGATGACTGCCAGCGGTGATGAGGCTGCCTACCTTGCCGCCACCTATTCCGCGCTGGGGAACAGCTGCCAGGTCGACCACCTGGCGCTCTTTCCTCAACCTAATCGGCCTGTCGACGAGGCGCTGGGACGAGCAGACCTGGTGTGGGTTGGCGGCGGAAGCGTGGCCAATCTCCTTGCCCTGTGGCGTCTGCACGGCGTCGACGAGGCCATGCGGGAGGCCTGGCAGCGAGGAGTCGTCTTGGGCGGGGTCAGCGCCGGTTCAATCTGTTGGCACGTCGGTGGCCCGACCGACTCCTTTGGTCCGGAGTTGATGCCGGTCACCAACGGATTGGCGCTACTGCCCTTCGGTACCGGAGTTCACTACGACTCCGAGGCAGGTCGGCGCCCGCTGCTGCACAAGCTTGTTGGCGAAGCCGTGCTACCAGAGAGTCTGGCAACGGACGATGGCATCGCCATCCTCTACGAGGGCACCGAGCCGGTCGAGGTCGTCGCAGATAAGCCCGACTCCTCTGCCAGCGCCTACCGGGTCACCCGGAATTCAGACGGCGATGGGGTTACTGAGGCCTTGCTGCCGGTGGGTCGGATCTGATCAGGACCTACTGAGGCGGATCCAGCGCCGCAATGATCGTCTCGTCCCGAGCGATTACCTGACCCTCCGAGTCATAAACGGTGACGGTCTCATCCTCCACGAGCAGGTCGCCGTCGGCATCCAGGATGTCGATAGTCTCATCAGTAATCGAACCCTCTGGCGTGCTGGCCACGATCAGATCATCGACCACGGCACCGACCGGATTTCCTGCTGCGTCGACAACGACATCGATTTCGACGGAGCGACCAATCTCGGTTCCGTCATTGCTGCTGTCTGGAAGCTCACCCGTCATTGGGCACACCTTTCGTCGTCGGATACGTGAACGTATCAGTAGGCTCGGCTAGTGACAGGACGGCCCAAGGGGCGTACCAAGTGACCATCCGCGTTGGATTACTGGCCTACGGGGCCATCGGGCACGAGCACAATCTGGCGGTGGCCGCGACACCGGGTCTTACTTTGACCGCCGTCTGCGATACCAATCCGGAACGCATTGCTGCGGCCCTGGAACTTGCCCCGGATGCCCAGGCCTTTGATGACGCAAACAACATGCTGGCCTCCGGCCTGATCGACCTAGTGGTGGTCTCTACACCGCCGAACAGTCACTTCGAATGGGCGCAGCGCGCGCTCCAGCAAAATATCCATGTCGTCCTAGAAAAGCCCATGGCGCTCACGACCGCGGAATGCGATGCACTCATGTCATTGGCTGCGCAACAGGATCGACTTCTCGTCGTCTACCAAAATCGTCGGTTTGATCGCGATTTCGTCACGATCAGCGAGGCCGTGGCAGCGGGACGAATCGGAGAGGTCTTTCATATCGACACCTTCGTCGGCGGTCACCGGGAACCCTGTTCCTACTGGCACTCCGATGCTGCAGTCTCTGGTGGTGCGATCTTCGACTGGGGCAGTCATTACATTGACCAAATCCTTGCCATGGTTCCGCAGCCCGTCAGTCATGTCAGTTGCGT
>JAGWVT010000122.1 GCA_018970765.1 Actinomycetales bacterium | reverse complement strand
TCGTTCATCGTGTAAGCGTGCGGGTAAGTAGGGGAGAATGAGCCATGGCCGTGGAGACTTCGCAGACCCTGGATCGAGGGCTGCGCATCCTTGAGGTCATCGGCGAATCCACGGACGGGCTCACGGTTACTGAACTCGCGCAGAGCATGGGGATTGGACGCACAGTTGTCTATCGCCTCGTCGTGACACTCGAGCAGCACGGCTTCCTGCGTCGCGCTGCGGACGGCCGGTGCCGCCTAGGTTTCGCTTTGCTGGCCATGGGAAGGCAGATACAACCGCTGGTTCGCGATGTGGCCATGCCGGCGCTGCGGCTCTTGGCCGACGCTGTCAGCGCGACAGCACATCTGACCATCGTTGATGGTGGCGACGCTCTCGCTGCCGTCGTCGTGGAACCGACTAGGTCGGATCTGCATGTGGCCGTTCGACTCGGTGCTCGCCAGCCACTGCATGCCAATGCAGGCGGGCGTGCCGTCCTGGCAGCACGTACCGCAGCAGGTCGGCCCTTGGACCCGCCCTGGGTGGTCGCCACCGGGGAGGGTCCCGCGGGCGGCTACGGACTGGCTGTGCCGATAACTGGCATCAGCGGGCTGGAAGCCAGCGTTGGGGTGGTCTCGATGCGTGAGTTGAATGAAGCCGAAGTCGGTCCGCGCGTGGCACGCGCGGTCTCCGACATCACCCGCGCGCTTCGCTGAGCAGCCCGCTTCCCCTACCAGCAGCCGGTGATCGTGCTGGCAAGTTTGTCAACGGCGCGCCGCGTCGTCAGGGGAATAAACCGACGCGGGCGATCATTGACCAAGATGGCAAAGGCTTTGTCCTTGCCGTCCTCGCCTTGCGCAACTCCCGCCAAGCTAATCGTGTCGAACAGCGTCCCGGTTTTGGCCCGGATCTCACCCTTGGCACAGGATGATGGCGAGGTATTGAAACGGCCGTACTTGGCGGCCAGCGTTCCCGTCATGCCAGCGCGCGGCATGGCATTTGCGTCGTACATGACTGCGAATCGGGGATTGGTTCTACTCAGGCGAATCACCGACGCGAGAAACTGCGCTGTGACCCGGTCCCGGCGTGACAGTCCACTGCCGTCCAATAAGCGCAGTCCTTCGGTGCCCAGACCAAGTTCCTGCAGGGTGGCCTGCGCGGCGCGACGACCACCGGCCCACGTTCCGGGTAGTCCGCGCTTGAGGGCCACCTGTCGATAAAGCACTTCAGCGACATTGTTCTCCGATTCCAGCAGCATGCGGTCAACGGCCTGCTGGACCGTGTGTGACCGCTCAGCCAGAACCTTTGCGTCTGCCGCCGCCTTGCCGGAGCCGCCAAGTCGCACTTTGATGCCCTGTTTGCGTAGCGCCTTCGCAAAGACACGCGCGGCGTTGCGACTTGGCGTGGCGGAGTAATCGCCGAGTTGAGCCAGGCAACTCACCCGCGCCGCCACCGACGAGATGTATTCCTTGGGCCAACCCGGGCCGCGCGCACCGCCGCGGAACTTGCTGTCGTCGACAAGCACGGTGACAGCAGTGCCTTTGCCCAGTTCCTGCGCAGTTTGACGGGCTAAAGCGCGAAGGTCATCCGCAGTGAGCATCGGATCTCCGCCGCAGGTCAACACGATCTGGCCGGATTGCTTGCCGGCCAGGACGCGTGTGCTGAAGGTGTCCTGCGGCGCGTAGTTTGCCAGCGTATTGACCGCGGTGACGACCTTCATCGTGGATGCGGACAGTTGTTTGTCGGACCCCGCGCGATCGAAGATCACCCGGCCGCTTTCGGCATCCAGGACAACCATGGAGACTTCCTTGCCCAGGATCTTGTTGTCGATCCGTTTATCCAGCAGGTCTGCGATGCGTTGTTCGGCAATCTGCGACTCATCCAGCGGCATAGGCATCTGACGGGCCAAGACTGACGGGCTGAACGCGAGGGCCGCCAGCGGTACCAGAAGCCCCGCGGCAACAGCGGTCACGCTGGGCCTTGTCGTGGGCCTCGTCATGCCCCAATGATGGGCCATTGGCGGCTGTCTGCCGCGCATCTGCGCGTGAGGCATGATGTTGAAGTGACACGGCCCAACAATGCAGCGGGCGAGCGTCGGTGCCTACCCCGGTTCGCCCGCGGGTTCGTCAGATTCTGGAGTTTTGGCCTCGTCAGTTTTGGCCTGGTGATTGGCCTGGTGCTTTCGGGCACGGTCGCAGCTCCACCGGCGCAGGCTGATCCGGCACCCAAGCCCATCGTCACGGGGTGGATGCCCTATTGGTTCACCACCCCGGCTAAACCGCAGGGGATCAGCGCGGCAGTGGCCAATGCCGATTTGTTCACAGAGGTCTCGCCGTTCTGGTATTCAGCGACAGTTGGCGGCCCCAACGGCATTCAGGTGGTTCTCAATCCCAACTTCACCAACGGCGCGGCGAATGAGGCCTGGGCCATGGGCCAGTTGCGCGCCGCGGGCCTGAAGGTCCTGCCCTCCATTGCGGACGGCACGGGCAAGGGCCGGATGGCCGCAGTCCTTGCGGACCCGACGCGTCGCGCAGCCCATGTGCAGGAGATCGTGAATCTGGTTGCCGCCAAGGGGTACGACGGCATTGATTTGGACTATGAGGGTTTCGCGTTCAATGACGGCCGCGATAGCTGGTCAGCCACGCAACCACTCTGGCGAGCGTTCATCACGGAGCTGTCGAGCGCCCTGCACGCGCAGGGAAAGTTGTTGGCGGTGACGATTCCACCCCCATGCTCCATGTCAGGGCAATGCGGACCAACAAGCGGCTACTGGGTCTATGACTTCGCCAATATCGCGCAGCAGGCCGATCGAGTTCGGATCATGGCCTACGACTACAGCGTCTCGGGTGTCGGACCCATTGCACCGATGCCGTGGGTGCAGGCGATCGTGGCCTACGCCGCAGGTGCGGCCCCGCCGCAGCGGGTGCAGATCGGAGTACCAACGTACGGGCGTGCCTGGACAAAAAAGGTTGGTGGGAAATTCCAGCTCAGCGGCACCTGCCCGAGCAGTGGCAAGGCCTACCAGTCACTGACCTCCATGGTGTCGGTGACCGATGCCGAGATTCCAGGCGCGCTAGCTGCGGCAGGTGTTGCCGAGGGCGCAGTCCAGTGGGACGAGGTCAACCAGGAGAGTTTCGCGGAGTATGACAAGGCCGTGACCTGGACCGATGACGCAGGAACGGCCCAGACCTGCGTTGCACGGCGCATTATGTACTGGGTCGGACCACAGGCGGTGCTGGCGAGAACGCAACTCGTGGGCGCGTACGGCATCGGTGGCGCCGCGTACTGGACTGTGGGTGGTGAGGATCCAAGTCAGTGGCCGCTCATTCGTGCCTACGCGCAGCAACTTGCGCCGGCCGCGACCGACGTTGCCCTCGCCGTGCCACCGACTGCGGCGGTGGGTGACCAGCTGACGATTACCGCACAGGTGACCTCTAATGGCACTGCTGTGCCCGGGGTGACCGCAACGCTGCAGTTTGCGCCGCTACCAAAGGGTGATTGGTCGGACGTCACCAGCAGTCCAACCGGTCCTGATGGGGCTGTGGCGTTCGGGGTGGCGGTGAGTCAACCTGGTCAGTGGCGGGTAAGCGTGCCGGCCGGGCCTGGGCGTGCCGAGCAGATCAGCGACCCGGTGACGATGGCCGTGAGTTCCACGGTGCGCACGGTCTTGAAGACCCAGACGACCGCACCCAGGGCCAAGGGCAAGGTGCGCATCGTTGTTGATCCTGGCCAGCGCCGCTACCGCATTCGCTTGGAGCAATCCAAGGGCGAACGCTGGCGTGTCGTGCAGCGCGATCGCACTGATCGCAAGGGTGTGCAGGTGTTGACGTTCACTGCACCGAAGGCAAAGGGCACGTACACGTATCGAGTTGTGGTCGAGGCTACTGGACCCTTCGCTGAATCGACCTCAGCAGCATTCCAACTTCGAGTGCGCAAGCCCTAACTGGATTCGCTGACGCAGACGGCTGGCAGATCGAACCACCGAAGGTGTTCAAACTCTGCGGGCAGTGACTGTGACTCCAGGTGCGGAGTCTCCGGTAGCCCGGCCAGAAGAGCCGTCGCCTCGGCCAGGTA
This sequence comes from Actinomycetales bacterium, assembly GCA_018970765.1. Classification (GTDB taxonomy): domain Bacteria; phylum Actinomycetota; class Actinomycetes; order S36-B12; family S36-B12; genus REEB426. The sequence continues at coordinate 107 of JAGWVT010000122.1, read as the reverse complement.
GTCGACGAGTGCGCTTTCGGGTGCCCGGTTGTGCCGGACCGGATACCTCAATCGCCCATGGGCGTCGAAGTGCGCGTCAAGGAGGCGGACCGGGGGCTCCTCCGCGC
>JAGWVT010000121.1 GCA_018970765.1 Actinomycetales bacterium | reverse complement strand
GTTTGGCGGTGGCGCGTACCAGGCACCCGTAACCTATGGTTACACGGACCCGCCCTCGGGCATGTGGCCCCAGGGGCCGTACGGCCTCGGTTTTCCCTCGGCCCACATGGGCCCCGGTGCCCTCAACCCCTTCCACGGCGGAGGGTTCGGTGGCCCGACAACGGAGCAACAACCCCGGATGGGCCCAGGCGCCAAGGGCGCGGGCGCCAAGCAGAACGGGGGCGGCTCGAAGCGGCACAAAGGTGCCGCTGCAGCAGGCAGCCGTAAGGGAGCTGGAGGCATTGGCCCCTTCCTGGCCATGTTAAAGAAGGAGAGCCGCGACTGGCCGCCCGGCGGCTGCTGGTGCTGCCGGTACATCAAGGTGCCCCAGCCGGCCGTCCCCCACGTCGCGGCCGAATGCCCAGGCCTCGAGGAGGGGCTGGCGAAGTGGGCGGCCGAAACGGGCTCGCACTGAAACCGCTGAGGCGCGCGTGTGTGTGATGAGAATGAACTGTGTGACCGCATTGTGTGACCAGAACCCTCACACACCACAATATCCGCAGTGCATGTAACTGTTAGCCGCGCGTTGATCAGCTGATCGTGCGATTGACCGCAGTTCCCAACGGTGACTACGCCAGACGGCGGGTACGTCATGGGCGCCGGACCCCAGAGGGTGGACGCGCTAGCGGACGTGTGGTACGACTTGGACGCGGTCGACACTGACTGCAGCACGTGCCCAGAAGAGATTTGGCACCGTGGCCACTTCGAGGCGGGGTGCATCCGGGACGCGGTCCCCTTCTGGAAGGAACACGTGTTGCCTGGCTCCGGAGCAGACGCAAGAACCCGGAAACGCATCTCCAGCTGGCTGGAATACGGGGTGACGGCGCAGGAGTTCTTCCGGTCGTACACCGGCGTTTGGCGGCGCCGAGAGCGATTCCACGCGACGGCGGAGCCGCCCAAGGGACACCGGGAGCCGAACCACATCGCCCCAGGTCGGGACATGGAGTTCGCGGTGAGGCAGGTAGACGAGCTGATCGCCCTGCGATGCCTAGTCAAGGTGGAGCAGCAGCCGCACCTGGTCATGCCCTTGGGTGTGGCCGAGAACCCGGGCTCTGGAAAGCTGCGGCTCATCTACGACGCGCAGTTCCTGAACCTGTGGTGCCAGGCCGACAAGCCCAACTACGAGGGCCTGCGGAAGTTCATCCGTGGTGTGGCTAGGGGCGACCAAATGTGGTCCGCCGACCATAAGTCGGGGTACCACCACGTGCCGATCCACCCAGGTAGCCAGGGCTACTTCGGAGTGGAGTGGAAAGGCGCGTTCTACGTTTGGACGGTGCTCCCATTCGGCTGGAACAGCGCGTGCTTCGTGTACGCCACCATCACCACGACGTTGGCCGCGTTCGCCCGAGGCAGGGGCAAGCACGTCACGGTGTACCTGGACGATTTCGCCTGGGCAGTCCCCAAGTCACTCCCTCCGATGGCACGCAAGCGCGAGGTGGTGCTATCGGCGAACCTGCAGTACTTAGCGGGATTCGTGTTATCCATGGAGAAGTCGTTATTCGACCCCACCTGGCTGCTCCCGCTGTTGGGCTTCCTGGTGAACTCCGCGGAGGAGCGGTACGAGGTGCCCGAGGCCAAGTGGCAGAAGATCCTCCTGCTGCTCAACGAGGTGCTCGCCGCCGAGGTGACTCAAGGGCGGGTGCTGGAAAAGCTCCTCGGCAAGCTGCAGGCGCTGGCTATCGCCGTGCCATGCATCAGCATGTTCCTGTGGGAAGCACGCGACGCCTTGGCCTTGGCAAAGGCTCGAGGAGGTGCAGCCGCGGGCGTGGCCCTCCCCGACCTCGCCAAGCACGACCTCCAGGACCTCGCTGTTGGTATGGCGGGGTGGAGCCGCCTGGCCAAGTGGCGCAGCGAGCGCCACATGAGGTTGGATACGGACGCCTGCAAGGTCACCAGGGAGGACGTCCCTAGTGGCTGGGGCGCGGCCCTGTATATGGGGGACACGTCCATGACAGCGAGTGGCGTGTGGACCATCGAGGAGGCCGAGTCCCTCACGATATACGAGCTGGAAGCGATCGCTGTAGTGCGGGCCATTGTCAAGCTGGCCGCCCACATCCGTGACTGCATCCTGGATTTGTACACGGACAACGAAGGCGTGCGTTACACGATCCTGCGTGGCAAGTCGCTTGCACGCTGCGCAACGCTGCGCACCGTGTCCCGTGAGCTACTGCAGTGGCAGCTGGAGAACAACTTCGTAGTGCGGGTGCACCGCGTGTCAACCACGGAGAACGTGGTCGCGGACACGTTGTCTCGAGGCGGGCTCACAACCCCCACGACACGGGCGAACTTCCGCCTGGCAGAGGCCACGTTCGCGGGTCTGGTAAGCTGGGTGCGAGCCGGTGGGAACGAGTTCACTGTCGACGCATGCGCGACGTCGCAGAACCACCAGCTGCCCCGCTTCATCGCCGATCCGTACGGCCCAACCGACGGGTCCCTGGCGACGGACGCTCTGATGTACACGTACCCGCCGCAGGGAGGCAAACGTGAATTTGTCTACTGCTACCCGCCATGGCAGCTTGTCTACGGGCTGTGGCGTCATTTTCGCCTCCAGCGGGTGGCGGGGGTGATGTTGGTGCCCTTGGACCCGGGCCAGCCCTGGTATGGGACGGTCATAGCTGGGGCGGCGGAGGTCCGCACCCTGGTGCACAAAGGGACCGACGGTCACATCCTGCAGCGCGACGCTGCAGGCAGCTGGATCCCGGCATCCCCGCCCACCCACCACATCTTGGCGGTGCGGTTCGACCACGGGGAGCAGGGTGAATCGAACGAGTGAATCGAAGGCCATGGGCCTCCGGGTGACACCGAGTCACCGCAGGCGCAAACGCGTAGTGCTCGAATGAATGATTGCACGCGCACACACGGCACGAAAGCACGCACGAATTGTAGCGATCTCGCCTTCGTAACCGTTTAATTGCCACACCGTAACCGTGGTCACGGTGGTTTACAGGCCGAGAGCGGCGAATCAAGCTCGCCCACGGGCAGCCACGCAAGTGATGACCACGGCTTGGCCAACGTGGCCCGTGCAGGCCAGCACGGTGGAGCCTCGCAGCTCGCGTGTGTCGCGTGCAACACGGGCTACGCGGGCTCAGACAACGCAGACTTCTGCGGAGGTTGCGGGGCTATGCTACCCCAGGAATACGCGCCCTCGGCTGAGGCGCAGGCAATGTGGGCCGCAGCGGCCCGGATGGAGCAGCGATTGCTCGAAAACTTCGCACCGTCACGTCTTGCCAAGGCGAAGGTAGTGCTGGACTCTATCCTGTCGAACATGCCAGTGCGCGCAATGGGTTACGCGAACCCTAGCATGTACACAATCACATCGGACGATGTGTTTGTGTTCCTGGCGAACCGAAGCCTGAATGGGCAGACAAAGATCCATTCCGCGCACTGCGAGTTGCGTGGATCCAAAGCCAAGTTCACTCGATGCGACTGCCCAGTGCGGATGGCATACGGCACGCTGCGAGCCCTGAAGTTCACGCTTCAGGGAGCCCTGCGGGATGTTGGGCGGACGGGGAGCTGGGACCCCCGCTTATCGACAGGCAACCCTTGCATATCCCCTCGAGTCAGCAACCTGCTTACGATGATAGAAAGGGAGCAATGCCTGGCCGGCGTCACCCAGGCCCAGGCAGCCCTGATAGACGTGTCTGTCTACAATCGCATCATCTGCCAGGCCCAGCGCCGGTGGGAGCTGGCCCGGAGGCGAGGCGATCTCGTTGGGGCTGCGAAGGCAGCCCAGGACTCTTTCCTGTACGCGCTGCTGTGGTCCTCCGGCATGCGGTGCGGGGACGCGCTTAAGCTGAACGCGAACCAGCTGAACATGTTCCGATCCTCAGAGGCGTCAGGAGTGTACATTGCCGCGGGCATTGTCAAGAACGCGCGAGATCTGCGTATCACGGTGTTCGACCGCCGGCCGGGTGAACCGGAGCTACCCAAGGGCGAGAGGCGCTACACCCTGCGGTCGAACCTTAAGCTATACATAGCGGCCCTGCATGAGCTCGGGCTGGAGCTAACTTGAAAGGGCCCTCTGTTCGCCGTCATCACGGAACGCCGGGACGGCTCCGTGGTCAGGGCTAGCCGCATCAACTTGAAGTGGAAGGCAGTCGATGCACGATTTGACAGCCTCATGCGGGCGGCAGGCTTCACGGATGCAGCA
>JAGWVT010000034.1 GCA_018970765.1 Actinomycetales bacterium | reverse complement strand
AGCCAACAAAAAGAAGGCCTAGCAGCCACCACGCTGCAGACAACCAGCAGCACAAGAACAGCAGCACTGAGGGGGCCCCAATACAAGGGGCCCCCTCAGCCATGTTCGGGTCCAAACTCCGGTATCTGCGCACATCGTCAATAGCCCCGTGAACGCCACCGCATTTGCCATTGATTTGTGTCATGCATCTGGTGGACCACCGCAACCAATGTCTGGACACGGCGCGCGTCTCGAATCATCACTTTGATCCCGCACGCATCTCCGATACCACAAAACCGCCTGCAACCACTCAATGGCCGAACCAAGACGACCTATGCAGGAATTGAAACTCAATTAGTTGTCACCCACAGTGATGACGTCTCAATTGCGCAAGCAACTGGCACAAAACTGTTCACACAAATTACCTTCGTCAGGTCGACATGAGATTTGTGACCTGAAGGGTGCTCCAATGATTACCGCGCGTCTCCGGACGACCTCCGTTGCAGTCACTGCTGTGCTCGCCACGGTTGCTGGGATCCTCGTGTTTTGGCAACCCCCATCTACCGCAGTCGCAACGGACCCAACGTTCACCGTGGCTCAAACGGGCTCAAATACATCGAATGCTGCCGCGGCCACGCTCTTTGATGCCACAACGACAGCACCCATATCTATGGTCGGGCAGACCGATTCCACGATCGCAATCAACTGGAATGTAGATGCGGCCGCCAACGCAGGATCAATCGTGGCGCCGGAATTGTTTACCGTTCAATACACGACTAATGGGACAACGTGGACAAACACCGCTCCTACTCCATTGAGTTCTGCTATCGGTATCCGAGCGGCGGGTGATGTGAAGTCATATGGGTTGGATTCGTCCGGCTTCCAGATCTCTTCACGGACCAATGCTGGCGAAATGGTCCAGCCCATTAAGACCCAAGCAACTGCCGGACTAGATGGCTATAACGTTGCCTTTAGTCCTGACTTCATTCTGAACTCCCACCACCACCTCGACGCCGGGTACGTGACCGTGGAGTGCCATGAGCGAGCAACGGGTGCCAAGTGTGCCTGGACTAATATCAATACTTCGACCTACCAGATCTACAACCCGGCTTCCCATACGACGGTGTTTGCGATCAAGGGACCATACCGGTCGCCGCACAATAGCTACGGTGCGTACAGCACAGCAACGAAGAAGTACTACCAGGTCGTGCACAACAAGACCACGGATACCATCGGCATGGCCTGCCTCGACCTTGCCACCCCATCCAGCCCCGCACTATGCGCGACGCCGTACATCCCGGTCACGCCAGTGCTCACGGGAGGCGCGCCCAACACGGGTCGCTCAGGCACAGCATCGGATGTGATCGGTGGCATTACCAGCGCGGCGCAATTCGCACAAACAACCGAAAAGATTTGGTTCGTTGATACGGTGAATCGGAAGTTGCACTGCTTTGACTTCCTCACCCAGGCCAACTGCACCGTCACTGGCACAAATGGTTGGCCACTTCCATCAGTGGGTTCGGCGAGCGGTTATTCGGATATCTCCGTCGCGCCGGATGGCAAGGTGTACTACATCAACGGCTGGTACCTGGGATGCTTTGATCCGGCCACGGGAGGTACCTGCGACACCAGCAATGCAGTCCGTACGGTTACAAATAAGGCCCTGGCCTCAAATGTCGCCACAATCACGACCTCCGCAGCTCATGGCTTCTCGGTCGGTAACTCGGTTCGAGTCGCTGGAGTGGATGGCACCTTCGACGGCATCTACGCCGTCGCATCGGTGCCCTCTAGCACGACATTCACCTTCGCAAAGACCACGGCGGATGTGACGTCGACGGCTGTCGCAGCGGGGGCTATCGCGCAGAAGGACAGCGCGATCAATTTGACGACTCCCGACAACCACATTCCGCCCTTCCCCGTGCTGAATGCTTCAGGTGCGGTGCAGATGTTCTGCGCATTCGAGTCGTTAGCTGCGAACAAGTGCATCACACCGGCAGGCGCCGCAGCCTCACCGCCAGCCGCTTTTGTCACATGGCTGAACGGGCTTGGCGGGCCATCGAAGATGGGGAGTTGGCGAGGGCTTCAGGTCGGCGAATGGGCCATAAAGAACAACAAGATGCTCTTCCCGCTTGAGGTTGATGGCAGTGCAGGTGTCGGTATGCCCGGTGACGTGGTCTGCTGGGACTACACGCTCGGTAACTTCTGCACCTCTGATCAAACAGGAGCGAAGCTCGTTGCAAACGGTGCCTACCTCAACTCGTCCATGAACATCTACGCAGTGACGCCCGACCCGGATACTGAGAAGCCGTGCATCCTGCGAAACACGGATAACGACGGTATCGGTGAGGTTCCGGAGAATTTGATTACGTGTTATCCGAATGCGCAGATCAAGATTCCGTATACGGAGTTGGTGCCGCGGATGTCGTGTACGGAGGAGGGTCGGGTTCGTGCGTGGCAGAAGTTGAAGTTGCGTTGGGTTGATACGTCCATTACGGCGACGGATATGAAGTTGACGGTGAAGAATGGTGCGTCGCCGCCGGTCGTGCCGGTGAGTGGCGGTATCACGTGGTCGATGCGGGATGTGACCTCGACGGGTACTGCTGGTGTGAATGGTGCTGGGAAGACGATTTACACGGCAGAGTTGGATCTCACGAGTCTGGCCGTGGCGGATTCTGGGACCAAGCCCACGTTCTACATCATCGCCAAGGACAAGGGTGGTGAGGTGTTGTCGGCTGCGCAGATGACGGCTGAGGTGATTTATACGTCGGATGCGCCGCAGTTGTGTGTGCAGCTGTATCCGACGACGTGTGATGTTGGCCTGGTGAAGCCGGGTCGACATCCCGCGGTGGATATTCCGGTGACGTCGACGATTACTGCGGCGGGTCCGACGATTGCGACGCAGACGAAGTCTGGTGTGGCTTCGGGTGGGTCGATGGTGGCGACGTCGTGTGCGACGGGTGCCTTACAAGGGTCAACGACGCGTGATTGGGACACACCGGTGCATGGGACAGTGCAACCGAATGCACCGGTGCGGTTGATTAATCCGAAGACGGGTGAGTTGATCGCAGAGACGATGACGGATGCGAATGGCAACTACTCGTTCCCGTCGGTGATCGCCGGGAAGTACGACGTGGAGTTCGGGGTGGTCCAGAAGACTGGTCCGAATGGGGAGTGGATGCAGCGGTGGTTGCCGTCGAACCCCAAACGGTCGGCGGTGGTGCCTGCTGGTGGGGTAGGCCGTTCGGATACGCCGTATCGTCCGCAGTCCAATAACGGGTGTTTCGGTAACGGTGCGCAAAATGAGTGTGGTGGTGGGGGTGCGCCGGCGGAGGATCCCGGTCCTGCCGCAACGCCAGCTGCGGTACCGACGCCTCCTGGGCCGCAGCGTGTGACGGATTCCTCGGAGGGCTCGCGGGGGACGGGTGAGATGCCGGTGCCTGCGCCGTTGCCGGCGGATTTGGACAACATGCGGGTTAAGCCGCAGGAGCGGGTGATTGGGCCGACCGGTGGTGTGGTGACGCCGATTCCGCAGTCGATTGCCTCGAAGGGCGGGAAGGTTCAGCCGGGGTCGTTGGTCATTTGGACGGGTGCCTCCTGGGTGAAGACGTTCACGGATCCGAATGTGGGGACCTGGACGGTCGTTGGGGATGAGGTGCAGTTCGTGCCAATGCCCGGCTATGTCGGTGATACCACGATCTATTACCGGTTGACCGATTCCAAGGGCCAGTCGGCGATGAGCACGATCACGATGCGAATTCGGTCGCAGGCGATGCCGAAGTGTTCGCTGTCGCGGTCCCGTCAGGTGTCAGTGACGTTCGATGTGTACAAGTTCAACGTATCGACCGCGGACCGAGCAGCGATCCGAAAGGTGACCAGGCCGGGGTGCTCCTATGTGGTGGTCGGCTATGTGCAGCCCGATGATGTGTTCAGTAACGACTACTCGTTGTCGCTGAACCGGGCGAAGGCGGTGGCGGCGCAGATTCGTGCGTTGGAGCCGACAGCGCGGATCACGATCGTGGCCGGGAAGCGGCAGATCAAGCAGATCTGCGAACGAGCCGACAACCGCTGCGTCGTCGTGGGACTTGCGAACAAGAAGAAGACCACCAGCAGTTAACCCCCACACCAGCACCACCCCACCGATCCCCTGGCCAACCACCCCGGCCAGGGGATCGGACTTGTTGCACAAGCTGCAGAATTACTCGACGGAAATCTCGGTCTGGCTTTGACGCGAGATCGTGACCGTCACCTCGGTCAAACCTATTGACGGAACTCGTAGATCAGTCGTCGGTTCGAGGTCGATGCTGATCTTGAGACTCGAACTTTCCGGGACTGTTGGCGCAACAAACCGTGCGGACAGGTCGTCGAGGATTTCAGTAGGCACCCTCGCAGGCGAGGACCAGCGAAGTGTTAGTACGAGGAAATCCTCCAATTCGTCATGAAAAACCTGAATTCGCCCCTCCGCATCAGTCGTAGTCACGAGCTCCGAAAGTTGATCAAGCAACTCTCGGTCAAGTGAACGCATGTCCTGAGAGGCTTCAATGACCCGAACATCGAAACTCGCTCCTGTTTGAAATCCACGAAACACCAGTTCACTCCCAGCCTGGGCAAACCCTCCGCTGAGCACAGGGTCCACCTGAATCGTGGCCCTAATAAGTCCGTCGAGCATCGCTAGTCGCGAGCGTTGATCGGGACTCACGCGCCCGCAGGCCGCGACCTCATCGATGATGGCATTCGTCTCGCCGACGCATGACTCCAGACTCGCATTGATCGAACGCGCGACTTCCGCGCGCGCCGCCTCCAAGACTATGCGTGAACGCTCCTGCTCAACGATGCGCTGGGCGATAGCAAAACGACGCGTGCCAATGCGCGATACCCCGACGACCAAAGGCATGACAATGAGGCAGTTCGCCAAGGCTACAAAGACTGGAGTTCGCAGGGGCTGAGGTACGCCCATGGCTACGAGAACGGCACCGGACCCCCAGATGACCAGCGCAAGAACGGCGATGTGCACTCGTGCCCACAGTCCCAGCGCAATCACCGTGTAGCCGGCGGCTTGAAGCAGTGCAGCGATGGCCGCAATTTGGGCAATCGTCGCATCAGTCATCCTCGCCTCGTCTGCGCGCTCAAGGAATAGCAGCAGAAGGGGGATAAGTGCCACGCTGAGGGCGATGAAAGGTCTGCCCCGTCGAGCAAGATCTCGCGAACTGATGATCGCCAGAATTCCCAGCGCGATGCCAGACGCCAGAAGAATGCCCGTTGCAAGTGATGCCATGACGCCGAGTGGTAGGTAATTGCTGTAAAGGACGCTGACGAAAGCCAGTGCCAGCAGCGGCCACGTCATAAGAATGCGTCCCTGCTCGAACCCATCATCAATGCCGAGAAAGCGGTCGGGCGACGATGAAAGCGGGATCCGCAGTGTTAGCACTGTTCCCTCATGATCGTGAGTAATGGTCCAAGAACCACTAATTGCGCCCAGTTGCCTATTGAGCACTTCTGACCAGCCAAGGCCAGGTTGGGCATCGGCACGCGGACCTGAGCCATTGTCCTGAATGCGAATCCAGATGCCGTCGGTGTCCACACCGCCGGTAACTGTCACGCGCGACGCACCACCATGCCGGACCGCATTCGAGACTCCCTCGAATACCGCGGCCCGTATCGGTTCACGCATGGTGCTATCGATGGGAAGGTCGGCGAGTGACTCATCCATCTCCACGATGCCTGCACCGATGCGAGCGGCAGTCGCTCGAGCTACCGACTCTTGCCAGTCCGTTTGGGCCCGGGTAGATGTCTGCTGATGAGACCGCAAGTGGACCAAACCGCTTGGATCCACCTCTGCCGTTTGCAAGACGTATCGAATTGTCGTCAGCAGAGTCTCGTGCACTTGGGCGACGGCCTCACGCCATAAACGTGCACGCTCCTGCTGCTCGCGAGCCGAGTCGGATATACCTTCCCATTCCGCCAGACGCCGATCCACAATTCGTGCTTGGCGAAGCAGTCGTCGCCAGGCCAGCCACAACGCGAGGGCTGAAGCAGCGATGGCGACAAGCCCTATCCAGCCGTTTGCAATGACCAATGAGCCGGCAAGCACATTTGCCGGTCGTCGAGACCAGACTTCGGCAAGAATCGTCACCGAGCCAGCGATTCCTGCGAGGCCAATCCACTGATTCCCCAGCAGGACGAATCCGAATGCCACTTGCGAGACGCTGGACGAGACGGCGATCCAGCCGACGGTGGCTGCAGGTGGGCTGGACCACGCGGCGACGACAAGGAGAGCAGGTGCGCAAACCAGCAGGACGAGGGCCCACGTCCGGTTTCGGAAAATCCAAGCCGTTGCAACGCAGAGCGCGCCCAGAAGTAAACACGCCTTTTCCATCAGCGATAGGCGACTGAATTGAGCGCCGCCGAGCAGGGCAGCCAGCATCCATGCCACGGTGAGCAGCAGCAGCAGGAGCCAACTTCGCGTTGCATAGAGTGCGGCAACGCGAGGTGAAGTACCAGTCTGCGCTGAGCGTCGCACAGCTATCCCCTCATGAGTGGACGACCTTTGGATTTCCGCGGGTCTTGACTGCCATCGAGTAGAACTCTGGACCACGTTAGGCAAGAATGTTGTTGATGCCGGTCAATCTCATAGTGATGGAAGACCACCCGCTCTTCCGGCAGGCGACGCTGGACCTCCTTGTAACCCAAATGGAGGACGTCGAAATTGCCTATGCTGGAACGGACCTGACCATCGCGAAAACTGTCTGCGAACAGGTTCCGGTGAGTTGCATCGTCCTTGACCTCGACCTGGGCAATGGCACGCCACCACTGGATACCATCGAAGACCTTTCCACCACCGGTGTACCCATCGTCATCATCAGCGCTTTGGGTGAGCCAGCTCTGATTCGCGCGGCACTTGCCCGTGGCATTGCAGCCTATGTCCCCAAGAAGTCTCAGCCTGTCGAACTCGTGCTCGCGGTTCGACAGGCGATCCGTGGCCTGCAGTACACCTCACCTGAACTCGCGTCGATGCTGCTCCAGGGTGAAGATGGCGGAGTCCAACTGTCTGACCAAGAGCGAAAGGCGCTGATCCTCTACGCCTCAGGACTGAAGATGGACACCGTCGCTCGCCGTATGGGCGTCTCGACAACGACGGCCAAGGAGTACATCAAGCGAGTCCGTCAGAAGTACGCCAAATCGGGCACCACTCTGCCGACCAAGGTGGATCTCCATCAACTTGCTCGGTCCCAGGGACTGCTGCCCTAGGAACGAAAACCCTGGGCATCCAGCGCCGGACTGGTCAGCGGGGTTCAGACAAACTCCAGACCTCCAGACATAGGGCACGATTGGCAGGTGTCCACGGGGTCGCCTGCCTCACTGGGCCCAGCCTTTTACAGCCGCATCGTGGTCGCGGTTGTCTTGGGTGCCATCGGCCTGGTGACCGGCGTGGCCCTTCTCGTGGCGATCACCGCGGAGCAGAGTCAGGTGGCTCGGCCGCCGGAGATCGTCACAGTTCTAGGCATGCAGCTGCTGATCTCCGAGGAACGACCACCGACCGTCATCATTCTTGCTGCGCTCCTTGGCATGGTGGCTATTGCGCTTACGGCCATTGGCCTGGAAGCTCTCGCAGCACTGCTCACCCTCACGCCGCGGCGCAATCTGCTCCAAAGGCTCCGGGAAACCAGTCGGCCGGTGCTCAACACAGGGAAGGTTCGAGTTACGGCGCTGGTGCCGGCGCATAACGAAGAGGTGTCGCTGCCCGTCACACTTGCAGCGTTGGCACGCCAAACACGCCCACCCGACCGTGTGATCGTCATCGCTGACAACTGCACCGACGGGACAGTTGCCGTCGCTGTGAACATGGGGCATGAGGCAATTGAGACGATCAAAAACGAACACAAGAAGGGCGGCGCACTTAATCAGGCCCTTGCGCGCATTCTGCCTGGCTCAACCAGTCGCGACGTCATTCTCGTCATGGATGCGGATACCAGCTTGGCCCCGGACTACATCGCCGCTGCTACCCACCAACTTGAACACGATCCCGAACTGTCGGCGGTCGGGGGCATCTTCTTCGGGGAACCAGGTCACGGCCTCGTTGGTCAGTTCCAGCGAAATGAGTACGCACGCTACTCCAGGCAGATCCGGGCGAGACGTGGCCGAGTCTTCGTGCTTACCGGTACCGCCACGATGTTTCGGGCGACCGCATTGATTGATGTTGCCGCTGCCCGCGGAATCTTCATACCTGGTGAGCCCGGGCAGGTGTATGACACCGCCGCACTCACCGAAGACAACGAACTGACGTTGGCCCTCAAGTCCCTTGGTGGAACGATGGTCTCTCCACCTGAGTGCGCAGTCATCACGGAAGTGATGCCAACCTGGCGAAATCTGTGGCGACAACGTAAGCGGTGGCAGCGAGGGGCGCTTGAGAACCTTGGCGCCCACGGCGTCACGTGGGCGACGGTGCGCTACTGGGGGCAGCAACTGGGGATTGGCTACGGCACAGTGGCACTCAACGCCGCGATCGCTCTGATGGTGATCACCGCTCTCGCGCTTGATCAGTGGATCTGGTTCCCATTCTGGTCAACCGTGGGCCTGATCTTCCTGATTGAACGCGTGGTCACGGTGTGGCGGGCTGGGTGGCGGGGGCGACTCCTTGCGGCCACTCTGCTTCCCGAGTTGGCTTACGACGTCTACCTCCAAATTGTTTTCGTCACCTGCCTCTTCGACATCGCCCTGAATAGGCAAGCCCGCTGGGGCCACGTGCAGCACGCGCCTGCGCGGGTGTCCGCATGAACACTGGCGTGCTGCTACCTGAAACGGTTCTCGATCAACCTTGGTTCACTGCATTTGCACTCTTCGTCGCTCTGAACACCATCGTCTATCTCGGTCTCACCCTGGCCAAGGTCATCCCCTGGCCCGGCCAGATTCATCCGCGTCAGGTACGGGCGACTTTGCCCGCATCCTGGCTGAGGGATGGTTCGGCTAGGAATCTCGTGGAGGGTCGTATGTCTGAAGCCCAGGTCCGCCAGCGTGCTGCTGAGGACAACACCGACCCACTTGCGAAGGCGCGTGCTGACTCAGCACGGGCCACCGTGCCGCTCGGCCTGGCATTCCTGGGTGCGCTGATTGTGATCTTTGCACTGGTGAACGCTCTGATCGCCCCCACCGGGCAGGATCTTGCTCGCGTGATCTCGGTGCTATTTGGACTCGCAATGCTCATCTTGGCCCAGACGCTGGACCGGCGCCGCGTACGTACCTCCGTGATGGTCCTGGTCATGGCCGTTATGACCGTTCTGTTCACTGCGCAACTTGCCTGGGAGGCCGTGAAGTGGGACAGCGCGGTCACCCTGACCTACTGCATCGTGGCCCTAACCGTGATGCCTGCGATCACCCTGGCGTGGCGACCTGCCCTCATCACAGGCATTCTGCAATGGGCGATCATCGTGGTATCCGGCTACTTCATCGCCGCCGTCGACACAATCCTGTGGACCGTGGCCGCGCTGTCAGGCCTACTCTCAGGTCTCGTCATTTTGAGACTACGCCTGAACAACATTGATCGCTTGACCATGGAAGAACTCCGCCGCAACACTGCTGCAACCCTGGATCCGCTAACCGGGCTCCTGTCAAGGCAGGGGCTCGCGTCGGTAGCTGACAGCGTCGACCGAGCCACCGAGGATCCCGCGCAGGAGCGGTTCATCGTGCAGGTGAACATCACTGGAATGTCGGAAATCAATCGACGTTACGGGATTGATTACGGAGACGCCGTTATCGACAGCACAGCACAAGTCCTGCGCAGCCTGTGTCGCGATGGCGACCAGGCAGCCCGGTGGAACGGCGACATCTTCTTGCTCCTCGGTTTCGGCCCAGCGCCGCAGGCGCAAGAGTTCGCTGCGACGGTGAATCAGGCAATCGCCGACTCCGGTTTGGCGCTCGGAAAGCTCCCGATCGAGGTCCGTGCTCAAGTAGTCTCCGGCCGAGAAACGACATTCCAACACCTCTTGACCGAGTTGGTCGCCGTCGACGCTGGGGGACGTTGAGGGCAGGGTGTCTACGTAGGCCAGCAAGATGGAGGTGATGCTCGGTGAAGATTTCGCAGGGTAGGTCCCTGGAACGCCTAATCAACTTCACTGACGCTGTGGTTGCTGTGGCCATCACATTGCTCGTCTTATCCATCGTTGACATCCGCGGCACGGACAACGATGAAACGGTCTGGCAGGTCATTGCAGACAACGCAAGCGTTCTCATCACCTTCACCTTCACCTTCGTCGTTGTCGCGATGATGTGGCGAGTTCACACACGTGTGTTATCCAGCTTGGTGGCCTATGACAGTGTGCTCTTCTGGCTGAATCTCATCTGGGTCTTCGGGATCGTCGTCCTCCCGTGGACCAGTGCACTGTTCGGGGAGGGCATTGCCGGAAACGTCCGCCAGTGGTCGGGTGGCCAGGGCTTGGGCGGTGCCGGAATGCTCTATTGGGGCACGCTCGCGGTGATCAGTGGTGTCACGGGTCTGATGAATCGACACCTGAGCAAACATTCCGAACTCGTTGGAGAGCGGGAGGATGCCGTCTACGACGGTCGACTACGCAGCATTTTGTATACGTCGATGTTTGCGGCCATCGGTGTCATCTCGCTTTTTGCACCCGCATTGAGTTGGTGGCTCCCCCTGGGCCTGTTCCCGCTCGGCATCATTCTGGGTCGATGGGACGCGCGCTACGCAAAACGGCATAACAGTGCACAGCCTTCCGCCGCCAATTCGTCCTAGGAATCCTGTCGACCGAGGGTGTCTGTTGCCGAGAAAGTATTAGGGGGTGCCGTAGCTAGCGGCCATTGCAGGGTGACAACAAGTCCACTTCCAGCCGGAGACTCCAGCTGAACGTAACCTCCACTGTCCTCGACTGATTCCCGCACCATTGCCAGACCAAGGCCGCTACCACCGGGTACCGCTGTCGATGCGCGGGTGAATCGTTCAAGAATTCTTGGTAGCTCAGCCGCAGGAACCCCGGCGCCATCATCATTTACGCGCAGCACCGCCATTGAGTCACGCATACCGACATGCACCTCGACACGAGACCGGGCGTAGGCAAGAGAGTTCGCTAAGAGTTCATCGATGCACCGTGCAACGCTGCCATCGGCAGCAAGGCACCGTGTCGCCTCAGCCGCGTCGAGACTGACCGCAATGCCCCGGGCCGAGGCAAGTGGCTCGATGCTCTCGACGCGATCCCTCGCCACAGATGAGAGATTGACGATCTCGCGCCGATCTGCATTGGCATCGCCGCGGGCAAGGGCTAGTACCTGTTCCACTCGGCGAGTGAGCCGGTCAACCTCAGTCAGTGCTGCAGTGGCCTCCTTGACGACGAGTGGATCTTGGGCAGTGTCCTCGATGGCTTCGATGCGCAGCCGAATCCCCGTCAGTGGAGTCCTGAGGTGGTGCGAAGCCTCCGCGGCGACGGCCTGCGCACGCCGCAGGAGTTGGTCGAGCCGACTAGCCGTGCTGTTGAGGGCGCGGGCAACTGCACGAACCTCCTGTGGCCCGTGGTCGGCATCCGCGCGCAGACTCAAGTCCTCCGAGAGTTCGGTAGCAGTCAGCGCAAGTGCGTCGAGTGGAGCGGCAATGCCGCGTGCGAGTATCCAGGCCACTAGTCCAGCCATCACCATGACTGCCATGACGAAGACGCCCAGCCAAAACTGTGTTTGGCGCACACGCTGAGTCACCTGGTCCTCTGGCAGCGAGAGGCGAACAGCTGCAACTACCTGCCGGTCCTGGACAACAGGTGCCGCAACGAAACGTAGTTCCGACCCCAGCGTGGCCGACCCGCGCACGTCGGATGCCAGTGCGCCGTCGAGAGCTTGCTGGATCTCAGGACGGTCAAAGGCTCGATCCAGTCCCGTGTCATCGCTGTCACCGACGAGCTGGAAGTCCGCGTCAACGACGACGACTCGGCCACCTGTTGAGGCGGCAATCCGATCGATCGTGGCATCCCATTCTTCGACTGGCTGCGTAGCTAGGAGTGATGCTGTGGAAAGGGTATGGACTTCGAGCTGCGCAATGAAGGCGGCACGTTGATCCTGCGCGACTATGAGTGCAAGTGGTACAGCCAAAGCAAGTGCGACCACGGCCGTGAGCAGCACCATGACGGTGAGCAGCCGACGAATCACTGTTCGACCATCCGGTACCCCACGCCGCGAACGGTCTCGATGAGGTCGTTATCCCCGAGCTTTCTTCGCAGTGACGCAATGTGCACGTCAAGGGTCTTCCCGGTTCCCGTCCACACCGGATCCCAGACACGCGAGAACAACTCCTGGCGACTGAAGACGCGCCCAGGTTCTTCCGCGAGTACCGAAAGTAGGGCAAACTCCTTTGCGGTCAAATCGATGAGAGCGCCATCGACGGTGACCTCGTGTCGTCCGCGATCGACCACCACACGGTCTGTGTTGCTACCGGGTGCCACTTGACGGCGGCGACTGATGGCACGAATCCGTGCGGCCAACTCCCGAACGGAAAATGGTTTGACAACGTAGTCGTCGCTGCCCAATTCAAGGCCGATGACGCGGTCCATTTCGTCGCCCCGAGCAGTCAGGATGATGACGGGGACATCACTGAATCGTCGAATCTGCCTGAGCACGTCTAGGCCGTCACCATCTGGCAGGCCTAGATCCAGGACCACGACGTAGGGATCCTGCTCCTGCACAGCGGGTACGACCTGCATCGCGTAGGCGCAGGTGGACACCTCAAATCCATGGCGCGCCAGGCCCGCCACCAGCGGTTCAGCAACCGCTGGGTCGTCCTCCACCACTAGGACTCGCACCCCCTGATGTTCCCATGGAGCACGACTCGCCGAGGAATCCCTTACCTGCCCTTTACCTTGACCTCACCTTGAGCAGTTGCCCCCGATCTACCGTTTGGGACATGGAACGAAACAACGCAATAGCCGCAGTGATCGCCGGCACCGGCATCCTTGCCGCCGCCACTGTTGCTGGTCTAGCCGTGGTGAAGTTGGCTGCCCCGGAAACCACAGGTATTGCCGATGCGGTGAGCATTGTCTCGCCGGCGAATTCGGCCGAGCCCGTGGAGTTACCAGAGCTGGCGCCGGTCCCCACGCAGGTCCCCCAGGTCCCTGCCCTGGGTGAGGTACCAGCAGTTGCGACCCAGCCAGCTGCGCCGAAATCAGCCGCTCCCGAGCGGCCGGCCAATGCGGGTCAGAAACCGGCTAAGCCGAACTACTCAGATCCAGATGGCGACGACGATCACCACGAATCCGGTGAGCCTGATGAATCAAGCGAATACGAAGGGCATGACGATGACGACGACTAAGAAGCGCGGCCACTCCACCGCGAGTCGTGTAACGGCCACGGGACTTTCAGTTGCCGCGTGTGTCGGACTTGTGGGCCTTGTCGGCTTTCGTGAGGCCAATGCACAAGCTCAAGCCGAACCGGCGCCGCAGCCCGAGGCGGTCAGTAGTGATGGTTATACGCAGGCCGATCTAGACGCCTATGCGACAGCGCTTGCAGACCAAGCCAACCAACTTTCCAACTATCGCGCACAGCTGGATCAGGTGGCCCAGCAGTTAAACCTGCGCATCAACTTGGCTCAGCCCGAGCAGGTTGCGGCCCAGGCCGTGGTGAACAGTGCCCCGAAACAGGGTGCTGCCACCACGAAGACTCGGCCCAAGCCGCAGAAACCGCAGAAACCGCAGAAACCACGCGCGACCACACAGAGCAGCTAGGGAACCGACATCATGAAGCACAACGAGCAGCAGTTCGAGGGCAGTGACGTGTCACTGGCTGAGAGTGCTGGACGTGCCATGGGCACCTCAGCGCAGATACTCGTGGAAGCACCGTGTTCTGATGCGGCGCATGCGTTGGCGGACCTTGGTCTACATCGCGCCCATCTCCTGGAGCGTTGCTGGAGCCGCTTCCGCGATGACAGCGAACTGAATGCCCTGAACGCACGGGCGGGGCAGGGCCCCGTTGACGTCAGCGATGACCTGGCTCTGCTCGTGGCCCGCATGGTGGATGCCTGGCTTTGGACCCAGGGTGCGTTTGATCCCACAGTGCTGCGCTCAATGGTGTCCCTGGGCTACGACGTTGATTTCTCGCAACTAGCGACCCAGGGTCCATCTACCCTGCCAACGGACCTCACGCAGGCTCCCGGCATGGCCGGTGTTCGCGTCATCGACAACACGGTCACGCTGCCAGGACACGTGGGCATTGATCCGGGCGGCATTGGCAAGGGCTTGGCCTCGGACATCATCGCGAGTGAACTTCTGGCAGCTGGGGCGACAGGGGTATTGGTCAATCTCGGGGGCGATGCCCGGGCCGCCGGCACCTGTCAGGGCGAACCCTGGCAGATCGGCATCCGCGATGACCGTTCGAAGTCTTCACCGATCGTGGCCGAGTTCGACATGGGTGACCAAGGAGTAGCCACATCGTCGAGCCTTCGTCGACGTTGGCAGGGTCGGCACCATCTCATTGATCCCAACACCGGGGCGCCCACCGCTAGCGACGTGCTGCAAGCAACAGTCTTTGCACCGACCGCCTGGCAGGCCGAAGCCATGGCCACCGTTGCGCTTGTTCGAGGCCAAGAGGCCTTCCTCCAGTGGGCGAGTTCGATCGCCTACTCCGCCTACTTGTTCGGGCCCGAAGGCGACCCGCTTGTCATTCATGCAAAGGAGTCCATCAATGCTTAACGCTCTCGCTGACCTGCCGTGGACCTGGATCGGAATTCGCGCTAGTGGTCTGATCGCCTGGAGTCTGCTGACCTGCGTTGTGGTCTGGGGCCTGTTGCTGCGTACCCGTCTACTCGGGGATAAGGCCTCACCGAAGACCCTTTTCATGATGCATCGTTGGCTCGGCGCGCTCGCGATCAGTTTCCTCACCCTGCATTTCGGCCTGCTACTCATCGATCCAGTAATGAAGTTCACGGTCACTCAGGTATTCGTGCCATTCACATCGTCCTGGGAACCGCTTGCCGTGGGGCTCGGGACGCTGGCGATGTGGGCACTACTGCCGGTGACCTTCGTCGGACGGCTGCGGTCGAAGTTGGGCAAGGCTGGCGCGACGCTGTTCAAGCGGTCGCACCTATTGGCTTACATCGCCTGGCCATTGGCGACTATGCACTACGTGCTGGCCGGCACCGACGCCCTGACGGAATGGTCGCTGGCCATGCTGATCAGTGGCACGGTCGTGATCGTGCTCCTGCTGCTGGCGCGCGGATACGTCCCGGTCAGGCGCCCAGCCGTTGCTCGATAAAGGCGCGAGCGTGCACGGCGAGGTCCATGCTGTCCTCCCACAGGTCGCGCCACACACACAGGGCCACGGCAAGTTGGTCGTCGACAATTCGTGACGAGAATGACTCAAAGGTGACAGCACCGGCGTAACCCATCTCGATGAGTGCATCGAAGACCTCATCGAAGTCAATGGTGCCGGTACCAAGATACCCGCGGTTCGACTCACCGATATGGATGTACCCAAGACGGTCACCACAGGCCAGCAGTGGGTCACGGAAGTTCCGTTCCTCAATGTTCATGTGATACACGTCCGCATGCACATAGACGTTTGGCTCACCAACCACATCGATGTAGTCCAGGGTCTGCTGCACGGTGTTCAGCAGGTTGCTCTCGTAGCGGTTGACGAACTCCAGGCCGATACGAACACCTCGCTTACTTGCCTCCTGAGCGAGCTCTCGAATGACAGCAGCACTGTTCTGCCGCGCAGCGTCAGTGGTCGGAACGTCATACTTGTTCAAAGCGCCGAAGATGACCCCGCCTAGAAAGTCCGAACCGATTCCTGAGGTGAGGTCTAGGGCATCCATCAGGATCTTGCGCCCACGTTCGATGCGCGTCGGATCCTCAGAGTTGATGTCGCCGGACACGGGCAGTCCCAGGGTGACGGTAGAGGCCAGTCCAGCTGCCTGAAGTGTGTCGCGCGTGTGGGCGATGTCGATGGCGCCCGGTTGCATCCCCGAAACCTCAACAAGGTCGTAACCAGCCGCTGAGGTACTGGCCACGGCGTACTCGCACTGCTGGCGATCCCACCCACCTACCCAGACGAAGGAGTGGATCCCCAGGGGATTGCGCCGGGACGCGGCTACCGGGCTGCTCAACATGGGCGCAGCGTAGGCCACCGCGAGCCTGTCCCGCGGATTCTTTCCAGGAACTTGACCCCAAAGCCACCTTGGCCAACACTGCACGGGTGAGCGCTACTCCGGCGAGGCTGAACGACCCCCTGGTCTCCTGCGCCGGAATTCTGGTGTCCGACCTGTTCGTGCCACCGCTACCGGAACTGCCCAAGCCTGGGATCCTGGTGTCGATCGATCCACCCCTGTACCAATCGGGGGGTTGCGCAGCCAACACCGGCCTTGATTTGGCTGCACTGGGCGTGCGCGTGCGCATCACCGGTCGCGTAGGCGATGACGGCCTGGGCCGGCAACTGGTTGACGAGCTCATCGCTGGTGGTGTCGATACCTCAAGTATCACCCACACTTCGACTTCACCGACCTCGCAAACCGTCGCGCTGACAATCGCGGGTGAGGACCGCCGTTTCCTGCACTGCTTCGGCGCCAACGCGGAATTCACTGCCGCTGATGTGGAGCGCGGAGCCGCCGGAGCCGACGTGCTGATCGTCGGGGGATATTTGCTGCTGCCGAGCCTGGTCGCCAACGACCTCGTGCCAGTACTGCAACGCGCCCGAAATGCCGGCAGCACCGTCCTGCTCGACGTGGCCGTGCCTCTTGGCACGCCCAATACCGGCGAGCGTGTGCGTCCACTCATGCCGCATGTGGACTGGTTCCTGCCGAATGAGGACGAGGCAGCGGTCATCACGGGGCAGCCCACACCCCAGACTCAGGCTCGGACCTTGTTGGATTGGGGCTGCCCGCAGGTGGTGATCACCTGCGGTTCGGGCGGTGCGCTCTATGCCGACGCCACGCAAATGCTGCGCATCGAACCCTTACCGATTACATTCGTCGACGGTTCGGGTGCAGGCGATGCCTTCATGGCCGGACTGGTCCTTGGCATCCTGCGCCACTGGCCCATTGAGGACACCCTCAGATACGCCGCTGCGTTGGGAGCCTCAGTCTGCCGTGGACTTGGCTGCCATTCCACGCTGTACACCGATAGCGAAGCGCGCGAAGTGATGGCGGATGTTCGCTTGGAGGCACTACCCTCGTAGTAGTCGCCCGCGCCCAGTGAACGGAAGCGAGTCTGAGCCACCATGCCCCTGGTACCGCTACCGGAGTTGCTCAACCACGCACGAGCCAATGGCTACGCACTTGGTTACTTTGAAAGTTGGGACAGCTACTCCTTCGAAGCAGTCCTAGCCGCGGCGCAAGCAGAGCAGGCCCCGGTCATCGTTGGATTCGGTGCCACCATGTTGGCCGACCCCTGGTTGGACCACCGCGGAATCCCATTCCTCGGCGCCATGGGCCGCGCCCTCGTGGCTGACTGTGCGACACCCGTCGCATTTCTGCTGAACGAAACGCATACCTTGGAGCAGGCACAGCGTGGCATCGACTGCGGGTTCACCGCGGTGATGATCGATAGCCATCGTTGGCCGGTAGCTCAAGCCCAGGAAGCCGTCGCGGCATTGGTGCGCACCGCGCATCCGGCTGGAGTCGCCGTGGAGGCCGAATTTGGCAGCCTGCCGGACTACATCGGTGAATCCATTGTCGATGCGCACGCCTACATGACGGATCCGGCACAAGCACGAGACTTCGTCCAGGCCACCGACGTCGACTGCCTGGCAGTCGCCGTCGGCAACGTGCACCTGTTGACTAGCGGTACGGCCACCATCGACCTGGCGCGTCTGCAGGCGATCAGCGATGCCGTCGACGTCCCGCTCGCCATCCATGGTGGGACGGGCTTTCCGCCCGAGGACGTCGCTGCAGCCATCGCGGCAGGAGTCGCCAAGTTCAATGTGGGCACCAGATTGAAGAAGGTGTTCCTCGAGGCGGTCCTGGCAAACACTGGCACCTGGACTGGCCGGGAATCCGTCCACGACCTCGTTGGCTCCCATAAGGAGTCAGATTTCCTGGAAGCAGGTAAGTCTGCGGTCGTCAGTGTCGTCCGCGACCTGATTCGCCTCTATGGCGGGCAGGGTCGGGCTAGCAGCATCGGAGCATCGAATGAGTGAATCCAGTCCGGCCCCGATAGACCTCACTGGGCTGAATCGCGAGCAGGCCCGTCACCTCTATATAGAGGTGATCAGACTCCGCCGGTTCGAGGACAAGGTCTATCAACTCTTCCTGAAGGGCGAATTGCCCGGAACTGTTCACCAGTACCAGGGGCAAGAGGCCGTGGCGGTTGGCGTCTGCGCTGCCCTGCAACCCGGGGATTGGATCACCTCCACCCATCGCCCGCACGGGCACGCCATCGCCAAGGGCGTGACGATGCGGGCCGCGCTGGCCGAGTTGTATGGCAAAGCGACGGGCTGCTGCGGAGGCAAGGGCGGGTCCATGCACCTAGGCGACCCGGATGTGGGCATGGTCCCGGCAATTGCGATTGTTGCTGGCGGCGTCAGCATCGTCACCGGCATGGGCTTGGCGTTCAAGTTGCAGCACTCCGGTCAGGTAGCCGCCTGCTTCTTCGGTGAGGGTGCGACCAACGAGGGTGCCTTCCATGAGGGCGTCAACTTCGCAGCTGTGCAGCAACTGCCGATCATCTACATATGCGAGAACAATCTTTACGGCGCCTCCACCGCCTACCACCTCACCACCCTGGTGCCCAGCGTCACCGCACGCGCTGCGGTTTATGGCATCCCGGCAGTGACGGTTGATGGGATGGACCCGGTAGCGGTGCGCAACGTCGTGCTCCAAGCACGCGAACGTGCCGCTGACGGTGCCGGACCCACACTGATCGAGGCGCTCACCTACCGCTTCGCGGGTCACAGCCGCGGTGATGCACGCAAGTACCGGGAGCGCACTGAAGAGGACGAGTGGAAACCACGTGATCCAATCGTTCGCATGCAGGACGCATTGCTTGCTGCTGGTTTTGCCGACGAAGCAACACTCGCCGAACTGCAGGCCCAAGTCGAACGAGAGTTGGACGACGCCGTGGAGTTCGCGCGCAACTCACCCGATCCGCTGCCTGAAGATGCCTTCGATGGTGCCTACGCCACGCCGTTCCCCATCCCGTCGATGGGTGGTCAGCGATGACTGAGCGTGAGGAGCGCCGACTCTCGATCGGCGAGGCGATCCGCGAGGCGATCGCCGAGGAGATGGCCCGCGATGAGCGCGTCTTCCTCATCGGTGAGGACATCGGCATCCCCGGGGGCTTCGGTGGTGCCTTCGGTGTCTACCTCGGCCTACCCGAGCGCTTCGGCCGCGATCGCATCATCGACACCCCGATTAGTGAGAAGGCCATCGCCGGTACCGCCGTTGGTGCCGCGCTGATGGGTATGCGCCCCATTCCCGATCTGCAGTACGCCGACTTCGTCTTCGAGTGCATGGACGAGATCGTCAACCAAGCGGCCAAGATTCGTTACATGTCTGGCGGTCGAATGAAGGTGCCGCTGGTACTGCGCTGCCCGGTGGGAACCGCAAACCGCGGCGCGCAGCACGGCCAGTCACCGGAGAGTTATTTCATTCATGTGCCTGGACTGAAGGTTGTCTGCCCCTCGGATGCGTACCACGCCAAGGGCATCATGAAATCGGCTATTCGCGATGACGACCCGGTTCTGGTCTTCGAGCACAAGTTGCTGTACGGCAGCAAAGGTCGGGAAAGTGCCGGCGGTATGGACCTCACCGCGCATGTGCCAACCGAGGAGTACCTCGTGCCCATCGGGAAGGCCATTGTTAAGCGCACCGGAACCACGGTGACCGTAGTCGCAACGCACCTGACGCTCTATCGCTGCCTAGCCGCCGCTGAGCAACTTGCTGCCGAGGGCATCGACTGTGAAGTCATTGATCCACTGTCCCTGCTTCCTCTTGATGTCGACACGATCTACGAATCCATTGACAAGACCGGGCGCCTAGTGATCGCTCATGAGGACACCTTCACCGGTGGTTGGGGTGCCGAGGTTGCGGCACGTGTTGCCGGTGAGCGCTTCGCGTCTCTACGCGCGCCCATTGTGCGTATCGCCGCGCATGACGTACCACTGCCGGTTGCGCCGGTGCTGGAGCAAGCAGTGGTGCCAAGTCAGGAACGCATTGCCGACCAGATCCGACAACTGGTGAAGGGGTAGCTCTATGGCACACGAGATTCGACTCCCGGCCCTGGGTCAAACGTCGGACGAGATGGAGATCGTCAGCTGGCATAAGTCAGTCGGGGACTCAGTCGAGGTTGGTGAGCCGCTGCTGCTCGTCGAGACAGACAAAGCGCAGGTTGACGTTGAGTCCGCCGAGGCGGGGACGCTTTTGGAGATCTTGGTGGCGCCTGGCCAGGTGTGTACCACGGGTGACCTGATTGCCTACATCGGTTAGTCAGCGAAAGGAGTAAGGATGGCACTGACCAGCGAACAAATTCGCCGATCGCAGGAGTGGACCGTGCAGCAGTTCGCCGACGCAGGCATCGCGCTGTCCGAGCGGGAGCGAGCCAATATCGAAGTATCCGACTTTGGCCTGTCGGATTTGGAAAACACCGGCCTGCAACTCATCGTGTACGTCAACACCGATCGCGTCTGCGCCAAAGACATTGTGCTACTGCCGCATCAGACCTGCCCCGAACATCGCCACGTGTCAGTCGGTGCGGAGCAGGGCAAGGAGGAGACCTTCCGTTGCCGCAAAGGGACCGTCTATCTCTATGTTGAGGGTGAACCCACAGCGAACCCGAAGGCGAATCCGCCGCGCAAGGACCGGGGTGTCTTCACGGCTTGGCATGAGATCGTCCTGCACGCCGGTGACCAACACACGATCTACCCGGACACGCTGCACTGGTTCCAGGCGGGCCCGGAAGGCGCCATCGTCAGTGAGTTCTCGACTCGCAGCACGGATGAGTACGACATCTTCACTGACCCGCAGATCCGCAGGGTCACTGTCGTCGCTGAGTAGCGGCTACTTGGTCGCCTTGGGCGATGGCGATTCGGTGGCCTTGCGCCGCTCCTCTTCGAGTTCTTTGAGTGATTCGTAGATGCTCACGACCATCAGGGAGTGAAGTCGCATCTCGGAGTCTCCGATCCGCATGCGCCCATCAGGAAGGAGCTTGGCCCCCATCTGCTCCAGTGCCTGGAAGTTGCTGTAGATATTCGACGTACGTTGACCCTTGTCGAAGGTAAAGATAAAGGGTTCGTCATCACCCATGTTCTTCAGCAGGCGGACGAGTTTCCATACGCCCATCTCGTGGATGATCGGCTTGCCGCCGCAGGAGATCGTGTATGTCCCACTGAGGGGCTGGAGCGTGACCTTCAGTTGGTCGCTGGCAGTGACCTCGAGCTTGCCAGACATCCGACCGTTCTCCAGACTCGTGACCGAACACCGGTCACCGGTCGGTTCTTTGGCATTCCCCAGCCCACCGATCATCTGATCCATGCCGTAGACCATCGCGGAGAGCAGGTAGCTCGTGCCACTATCGACTCCGTCAACCTCGCCCTCCAACGGAAATCGATATTCCTCGAACTCGTTGCTCAATTCGGTCTCACCCGCAACAGTCTCCTCGGAATTCAGGATCTTGCCCTGTTCGCCCTTCGCGTCCATTTCGTAGAGGCCGAGAACCGTGATTGCGCGCGTAATGCACTCGGGTAGTTCAACGGGAGCCTTGGCACCAGCGGTAGTCCTTGTGGCAACGACTCGCTGCCGGGCCGGGTCATTGGGATCAGAGCAGCGCGCTTCTAACGGTGCTACCCACTGCGCTGCGAGCGACTGCGCACCTTCGCTGTCGTCGACTTCACCATCGGCCGATTCGGCTTCCTTGGCTTCCTCCTGCGCCGCCTTGCCGTCAGCCGGATCAGTCTGCGGCAGTTCACCATCGGCACCGGGTGGCTGCGGACCTACCCAGTCGGGGCCGAGCACAGTGGGAGTGACCTCTTCGTCCGCGACCAGCACCGGGCGAAGGCGCACCACCCAGACTGTGCCCGCACCGTCGGTTGAGGTAGGGGTGTAGAGATTGCCGTTCGTTTGGGCTCCGATCCGCAGGAGCAGCGTGGGGTCACCGGTCACGGTGAGTGCAGCAGGCTTGGTCAACCAGAGCCCATCCGGTTCCATGAGCAGGCCTTGATGGCTTCCGGATCGAAATGCCCGCAGCGTCACGACAACTTCCTCGGCAACCGCGCCCGCCGGTACCGTCAGGGTCGCCTGCGCACCTTCACCAAGATCGACGCGTACCTTGCCGCCTTTACCCGGCGTGACGAGGGCGCTTGCACTGGTCGTCACCGCGCCGAGCGGAACCACGGTTCCGATCGTCACGCCAGTCTCTTGTGTGGCCATCAGTGCTGGGGTGGTCGCCTGCTCGCTCGCGCTCACAGCCGGCACAGCCGCAGGGTCGTTCGAACCGCAGCCTGCTACCAGCAGACCGGTGAGGATGACCGCAACGGTCAAGCCCCTTCCCATGGCCTCACCCTACGCAGCGGTGCCAACGCGCATCGGCACAGCGGCCCCAGACATGAGTGCGTGAGCAGATAGACGTAGGACGCTCACTGTCATGCCAACGCAGGACAAAGATCTGTCACCTCGAAGAGAGGACTGTTACAGAAGGGACTTCGGTGATTCCATGACCGCTCCGGAACGGTGCCAACGAGGTGGTGCCGGTGTCACCTAGGAGCCGTTATTCGCATGCCCGCCAGCGGTGGCGTGCTCGCGCATCCTTATCAGGAGCTGCGAGCCTTGCCCGCTGTTCCACAATCGTGGCTGGCGAAGACGGCGATCTGTGTCGTTGTTGCGATGATCGTAGGGCTCATTGCTGACGGAATGCCGACATTGCTCGAACGACTCGCCGGGCAGACACGTAGTTTGACTGCCGGTGAACTGAGTCAGCCATCGGCCCTAGGTGTGAACGCCCTCGTCGTGGAAATCGCCGATGGTGCCGAGGTGCCGGCGGGCGTGTTCACGAGCAGACCGATCGTGCGCGCACAGCGACTGAGCGGAGGTCAGCAACTCCTCCTGCTGAACCAGACGGTGTCTCTGACTGAGGCGCAGGCCATCGCCGAGACCGTGTCGCAGTTCCCCGGGGTGCTGTGGGCTGAACCAAACTCCCTGCTGCAGCCCGCAGTCGCTGGTAGCCCGGCAAATCTGGCGGGCGTACCCGTCCTGAATGTTTCACCGTCGGTAACTGTTGACGACGCTGACGACGCCGACGACGCCGCGCTGTGGAACATTGAGGGGCAGTTCGGTGTCGGCGGAGTTCCCGATGGGCCGCTACTTCAGCGGCCGGTGGTGGCCGTGATCGACTCCGGCATCACGCACCACCCTGACTTACGAGACCGCATAGTGCCCGGATACGACTTCGTCTCCGACCTGCCGGAGTTGGCGGCGGTCCGCATTGCAGGTCAAGGCATGGGTTCCTTTGACTCTGACGCCACCCCCGGCTGGGATGACGATCCATCAGATCCGGGTGACTGGTCCGACGTCGATTCGCTGCGGCCCTCCAGTTGGCATGGCACGCGCATCGCCGGCGTGATCGCCGAGCTCGCACCCGGTGCCAGGATTCAGCCGATTCGAGCGCTCGGATGGCGTGGCGGTCTGACCACCGACCTTGCCGCGGCCATCACCTGGGCGTCCGGACAACCGGTACCCGGTGTGCCCATCAACGCCAATCCGGCCAGTGTGATCAACCTGAGCATGGCCACGCGTTCTGCTTGCCCGGTCACTTTGCAGCAGGCCATCGACGGTGCCATTGCCCGCGGCGTGCTCATCGTGGCCGCCGCAGGTAACGCCAACGCCGATGCGCGCGAGTTCACCCCGGGCAACTGCAACGGGGTGCTCACGGTTGCCGCGACTGATCGGGAGGGACTGCGGGCACCGTACTCGAACTTCGGTCCGCGGATCGATCTGGCCGCGCCGGGCGGCAGCGTGGACGCCGATGGCGGGGTGCGTGCACCTTCCAATACCGGTGAACGCTCTGCTGTTGACGCTGGATACGCGAGCGTGGAAGGCACCTCGGTTGCCTCCGCGCATGTGTCAGCCGTCTTAGCTGCGCATCTATCCGCCGGCACCTCCGCCGGTCAGGCACGCCAGGCCGTGCTCGACACTGCCCGCCCATTTGCCCTCGGCGATAACTGTGACAGCTCCGCCGGGCAGGCCTCGACGGATGCAACGCTGTGTGGAAACGGCATCGTCAGCACGCGTTCTCTCACCGAAAACATCGAGTCACCCGCACTGCTGCAAGCCCAGGCAGCCTGCACGCCCACGACCAGTACCTCTGGGTCCTTCACCCTGCTCACCTTCACGACGGCGGGGACCTGCGATTGGACTGTGCCGTCCAACCTCACGGCAGTCGAATACCTTGTTGTCGCCGGTGGTGGTGGTGGAGGTGCGGGCACCGGTGCCTCCGGCATCGGCGGCGGTGGCGGTGGCGGCGGCCTGCTCATGGGACGAATGACCCTGACTCCCGGTGCGGTCATGCCGGTGGTTATCGGAGCCGGCGGTACCGGCGGGACGACCGGCGGAACCGCTGGCACCCGAGGTGGTAGCTCCTCGTTCGGCGGTGTCAGTGCAACCGGTGGAGGTTGGGGCGGCAACACCGGTGCGGCTGGTGGCAGCGGCGGCTCGGGTGGTGGTGGCGGTGGTGCAAACAGTGCCGCCGGGGCCGGTACCTCCGGGCAGGGTTACGCCGGTCAAGCCGCGGGGACCGCGACGACCGTGTACGGCGGTGGCGGTGGCGGTGCCGCCGAGATCGGTGGGTGGACCAACTACGCCAATGGCGGCCGTGGCATCAACGCAATCGACTTCGGTGGCGTATTCGGCGGGGGCGGCTCTGGCTTTTGGGGGTCGGGCACGAGCGCCGGTGGCGCTGGCGGGGGTGGTAACTCCGCCAGATCCCTGGGTGGCGCCGCAACCGCTGGTACGGACGGCACTGGCGGTGGCGGTGGCGGCGGCTACGCGAGCAACGGCGCCAAGGGCGGGTCTGGTGCGCTGGTCATCCGATACTTCACGGCCACCTGCACCCCGGCCAGCACGATGGCCGGTCACAACCGCCTGATCACCTTCAAGACAGG
>JAGWVT010000120.1 GCA_018970765.1 Actinomycetales bacterium | reverse complement strand
GCCAACCGGCTGGCGTTTGGTGAACGGGTCCCTCGTCGGCCCGTGACCAGTCCTAGGTAACCGACCCCAGACCCGAGTACCCGGCTGCGATGCCCCTTGCCCGCAGCCGGGCACTCGTTCGGGACGACTTTCGTGGCATAAAAGACCCCACTGTTGCCCACACCCCTGGAGTGGCAGTGCCTACGCGACAGCGATCGCCGGAACTCTCCAGTGGGATGAGACGGCTTAAACCGCTACTCAAGACACGCACGCGTACGTGACGCCGGCACCGCCGCATGGCGAAGGCGTTCGGTTCCATCCATGCCGGACCGACGGCAGACGAACGCCATTAGTCCGGGCAACCAGTGGCAGATGGCACTGGAGGCCAGAATCACGACTGCCCGGGGGCCCGGCCCACACTTCCGGAGTCGCGAGCAACCTTCAAGTGTCCAGCCAGGGCAGCCACGGCACAACCCACTCCAAAGGACACCAGGGCAAGGCACAAGTTCGCCAGCCCGAAGTTCCATGAAGGCGCGGCACTCGGGTCCATGAACGTGTACGGGGCGCGAAGGTTCTCGAACTCTGCCAGCCCGACGATAAGACTGAAGTAAACCGCTGGCCAGACGAGCCAACCCGCGGCAACGGCGACACGACGCCGAACTGCGATGGGACGCCGCACG
The DNA here is from genome assembly GCA_018970765.1 of Actinomycetales bacterium. Classification (GTDB taxonomy): domain Bacteria; phylum Actinomycetota; class Actinomycetes; order S36-B12; family S36-B12; genus REEB426. The sequence goes on along the minus strand of JAGWVT010000120.1, from coordinate 3,662 downwards.
AGATCCAACACTCCAATAGTCGGGGCGACCGCGTGGAGGGCCACAGTCGCCACCTGGGCCACATGATCGTGATTCCTCGGGGAAAAGACAGGGTCGCGGGAGAACGGCAGGAGCACTAGCGCGTAGACGATTGCCGAGAAGACCAGCCCGGTCAGCATGAGGCCGCGCAACCAGTCAGTACCACGCCCTCGTGTACGCAACTCCAGCAGGAGCACCGCTGAGAGGCCAAGAGCGCTGAGCACGGTGTAATACAGCAGCGGTGGTGTTGGGTCGGACCGTTGCAGGAACTGTGCGCCGACCCCGATTGCGACGACCACGACCAGAGCAAGAGCAGTACGCCCGGGACGACGCGGGCAGATCGCGTTTAGGGCTGCCGGACTCGCGACCCCATCGGCCGAGCCCCGACGAGGACGGTCAGAGCGTGTAGGAGTCATCAGGCCCGATGCCCAACTGCTGCTCGATGTCGGCCGGAGATGCCGCTTGGAGGTACTTGGCGAATTTGGCTGTCACTGCGGCCATGTGCTCGCGCGCGACTCCCTCGGTGATGAACAGTCGCTTCGCAATGACAGACCACTTCTCTCCCCGAGCGCGCCCGCGCAACACCTCACGCTGGCGATCGGTCAAGTCCGGAAGTCCCCCTCCGTGGTCGAGCAACTCGGCAAGACCCGTCAGCGCTTGGGTGATGACCACTTCGCCTCGGGTCACAGAGAGCAGCATCTGCTCGACATCCGACTCTCTATCGGACTTGTGCACCAATCCCATCGCACCGGCGGCGATGCACTGCGCCAACAGGAATCTCCGGCGCTCATCCGAGTAAATGCACACGGCGTATCCCGCTTGCGCCAATCGCCGGATAGCCGCGGGCCCTTGGACAACAGAGGTGTCCACTGCAGCGGTCAGTCGCAGGTCGAGCACGACAAGGTCTGCGCGGGTGCCTGATTGCATGAATGACTCGACAGTCTCGAATGCTGCGATGAATTCGATGGCGGGGGCCATGAGCGGCAAACCGAGCTGCACGGCACGGCTGTCGTCAATGATGACCGCAGTGGGTCGCTGCTCACTAGACATCGGCAGACTCCGCTGCGAAGCCGGAAATGGACACCCGCGTGCCCTCGCCCGGCGATGAGTCGATGGCTACCGTCATGCCCGCGGCTTCCAGTTCCTGCCGAACCTGGACACTCAGACCGAAGCCCAACTCCACGCCGCCGGGATCAAATCCAACGCCGTCATCGTTGACGGTCACCTCCCATCGGTGATGACGCGCATCGGCGTGAATCACCACCAAGGATGCCCCCGCATGTTGGCGAACGTTGTGCAGCAATGTGAACACGGCACGCTCCAGCTTCTCAAGTACCTCAGGTTGTAGCTGCGTGGGTGCCCCAATGTCGATGAGAAGCTCAATCGGCAGGTCAGTGAAGGTCGCGCTGGCGCCGAGGAGAGCATCACCAATGCACCGGCGCTCAGCGCGAGCCGCCCGCCGATCGCCTAGGTACTGGCGAAGTCGATTCGACTCCTGCAGCGCCTGCTCCCGCACAGCAACCAGAGTCGCCGCGGGTAGCGAGTCCCGACTGAGCAGACCAAGGATGCCCGCCACGTCATGCACAGCAAGGCGGTATCGGTCCCGCTCTGCCTGCCGGGCGGAGTCCGCTGCGCGGGCGTTCGCCTCTTCTGCGTTGAGAGCCAAACGCATGACATACCGGTACAGCACGGCTGCGACGAGGCCGTACATCGGGTGGACCAACGCATTGGCCCAGAGGGATCCTGTGTCTCGCACCCCGGCCGCTCCATAGGCTGCGAAATAAACACCGCCCAAGGAAACGGAGGCCGCCAGCGCCGTGCCAAGACTCGGTGCCCACAGTCCGGCCGCTGCTGCGCTGGATACGGCATAGCCGCCTGCCCAGGCAGCCCAGGTCCCCAAGAGCAGATGTGGAGGCAGCGTCGTGGCGCACACCACGAGGCCGACCACCGCAGAGCACCAATCCACGAGCCCCAAGCGCAGTTGGATCTGTCCGTGGCGTACATACGCGGCCGCGAGACCGACAGACAGCACGAAGACACCTACCGAGGCTGTGGCGTACACAGCAGGGATGCGTGAGGCGCGCAGACCTGAAGTGACTCCAACCAGCATCTCGACCAAGCAGACAGCTCGGAACAGGATGCACACCAGCACTGCGGCGCGACGTGCGTCAGCAGCGGAGTGACCTCGCGGCGAGAATCCGACGGCGTTTGACAGACGCCTCACCAGACTTGCCAGCCGACATTGCATGCGCGCTCCCCATCGGTGGCGCAAGGTATCGTGAACGGCCTGTTGTGAAACGTTGGCAAAAATGAGGACTTGACAAGTCACCTGGAATCTGCAGCCACGTCGGCCAGCGCATCGGGCCTGCCCCCACCCGGCCGTGGCGGGAGCAGGCCCGTGAACGTCCACGTCCAGTGCGGCCATCCGCCCGGTCCTATCAGAACCTTGCTGGCACGACTGATCCGTCGTGCAGGCAGATCACGTCCATCGGCATCCGTTCGCCACGACGATAGTCGCGCTGCCGTAGATCGTCCCAGGGAAACAGTTCAAGTTGTAACCAGTCTTCGTGTAGCCCGACCTGACGTTGGTGCGCCAGTTCATGGGCGTTCCACCGCAGCCGACATGGAGCGCGTACTCCCTGCCCTGCGTGTTGTAGGACCAGGTCTGCGAGTGGCCACTGCCACCGCGCGCAGCCCAGCCGCTCCTGCCACCCTTGACATCCACCCAGATTCCCACAATCGCGGATTGGTCTGCGCACATCACGTAGCCAGAGTTGGCCGCGTGGGCAGCTGGCGCGTTGAGTAGGAAGCCGGACATCGCCAGCGCAGCAGATATTGCTGCGGTGCTGAGCCTTGCCTTCAGCGTGTTCATTGTTGACTCCTTGAGTTCGACTGCGGTTACGGCGGCCGGCGGTGTGCCGGTGTTGAGAAACGCTAATCTCACTTAGGCGCACCCCCAACCCTGAGAATCAACCCCGCATTTGCGGGGGTATTCGGTCTGGGAGCCCTGGCAGCACTCACTGTGCGCCACCACATGAGGATGTGGACGGAAAATGCGGCTGCGCCCGTGCTTTAGTTCTTCGCACGGGCGCAGCCGCAGACAACGGGGAATGGTCAGCGTTGGCAGTACCAACCCATGACGTTGCGGGCGGCTAGCCCGGCATACGCACCGCGGCCGTACTGCAGAACGCACGCCTTGTTCATATCCACCCCACCCCAGCGATACCAGTCGAAAAGCCCGGTCGCGGATCGGTAGTTGCATCCCCACCCGAAGGGGTCTGAGTAATTCGACCATGAGGCCCGCGTCGTGCCGACACCGTACGTCTTGTCGCAGAAATTCTGCACGTTGACTCCGCCGATGCGGGTGGCGGCACTTGCCGGAGCAGCCGTTGCTAGGAGGGCAGCGGGCACGGCGACCGCCAGCGACGCCACGAGAGCAGCGACGCTTCGCGCGACGCCGCTGCGACGGCTGTGAGTTGATGAGAATGACATGAGGTCTCCCTGGTTGAGGGCACGCTGTCGCGTGACCCGAGTCTGAATCAGCGGTCCGCTGATGTGATGGAAATTAGCCGGGGCAGGGAGCGACAACCACCCGCGAAAGGAACCCCACACAAATACCGGGTGAGACCTGCGCGTACGCGGCA
>JAGWVT010000119.1 GCA_018970765.1 Actinomycetales bacterium | reverse complement strand
CGTTCGATGGCCAGCAGCACCTGCCGGACCTGATAAGCCTTTGCCTTGCCTTTGTCGTTTTGAATATTTACCCGCGGATCTCCCTGCCAGGGTGTCTTGTAGACAGCGTGACTGCTGCCGCTTTGCCTGGGCTTCCCAAAATACGCCTCGCACACCTTTTGAAGATCGGCAAAGCGAACGTTGGTGGGCGCTTTGCGCATCTGCTCAAGGATTTTTTCGGTGCCGCTCATCACCAAATGGTATCAATAACGGTATCACTTGTCAAATCAGATGAGCGCTCGAACCAAGGATCGCGCTAGCGACTACGCGATGAGCGCCAAGCGGTACGCCGAGCAGGTGGTGTCTGGGGAAATCCTGGCTTGCCGCTGGGTGCAGCGGGCCTGCCAGCGACAACTGGATGACCTCGCCAAGTTCAAAGGAAAAGCCAGCCCCTACCTTTTCAACCCCAAGCTCACGGACAAGGACGGCAGGGGCTTCCAACCGGCTGACAACCTGTGCGCGTTCATCGAACGGTTACCCCATGTGAAAGGACCGCTGGCAGGCGAGCCGATTCACCTGGAGCCCTGGCAGGCCTTCATCCTGACAACGGTGTTCGGATGGGTCAAACCCAATGGCACGCGGCGCTTTCGGCGCTCGTACATCGAGGTGCCCCGGGGTAACGCCAAGTCGACCCTGTCGTCGGCCGTGGCCCTGTACATGCTGGCTGCCGACCGTGAAGGCGGTGCCGAGGTGTATTCGCTGGCAACCACGCGAGACCAGGCAAGGATCGTCTTTGGCGACGCGCAGACCATGGCCAGACGCAGCCCGGGCTTTCGGCGCAGGTTCTCGGTGGAGGTCGGCGCGCACAACATGCACGTGCTGGCCTCGGGATCGAAGTTTGAGGCGCTCTCGGCTGAGGGCTCGACCCTGGACGGTCTGAACATCCACTTCGGATGCGTGGACGAGCTTCATGCACATAAGACCCGCACCGTCTACGACGTAGTCGAAACCGGTACCGGCAAGCGAGACAACTCGTTACTCTGGGTGATCACCACGGCAGGGAGTAATCGCGCCGGCATCTGCTACGAGGTCCGGACCTTCGTGACCAAGTTGCTCGATGGGGTGTTCGAAGATGACACCCAGTTCGGAATCATCTACGGCTTGGACGACGGGGACGATTGGACGTCCGAGAGCGCGCTGATCAAGGCCAACCCCAACTGGGGCATCTCGGTACGGCCGGAAGTCCTGGTGCCGCTGCAGGCCAAGGCCATTCAGTTACCAAGCGCGGTCAACAACTTCGAGACCAAGCACCTCAATGAGTGGATCAACGCGGACACGGCCTGGATGGATATGCGGGCCTGGGATGCCTGTGCGGATCCAGCCGTCGACCTCGAGGCTTTTGCTGGTCAGCCATGCTGGATCGGGCTGAACCTGGCAAGCAAGACGGACATCGCGGTGTTGGGTCTGGTGTTCCCGCATCCGGAGATTGCCGACGCCTATGTGGTTTCTGGGAAGTACTGACATGGAAGCGAGCTCCATCCAGCCCGCTGTCCCGAAGCTGATCCCGCTTGAATTGTGTTATCCGGAACGGCCGGAATCGCTGGGCCAGTTGGCCAGTCGGGTCACTGCAGAGTGATCTTGAACTGCTTGACGATGGCGGCGTTGCGCTCGAAGTCGGCGCGGACCGAGGCGGCGAGTTGCGCGGGTGGCGTGAGAGGTTCCATGTCGAAGCCTGATGTCACCAGGCGTTCCTGGACACGCGGGACCGCGGCGGCCTTGATGAGCGCACTGTTGATCCGATCAAGCGTGTCTGGGGTAATGCCCGTTGCGACGATCACCCCGATCCAGTTGCTGTAGTCCATCTCCGGAAAGCCCTGCTCGGCCATCGTGGGCACATTGGGCATCTGAGGGGAACGGGACTTCGCGGCAATTCCGTATACCTGGATTCGACCGCTGGCGGCCAGGGGTTTGGAGGTGGCCATGCCGTCGAACATCAGCGGGATATGCCCGCCCATGATCTGCTGCAACGCGGGTGGCGAGCCGGCGAACGGTACATGCTGCATGTCCAGATCGGATTTCTGATTGAGGATCATGCCGGCGTAGTGCGACACTGTGCCCGTGCTGTAAGACGCGAAGCTCACCCGGCCAGGGTTAGATTTCACCCAGGCGATGAGGCTCTTCACATCCTTCGCTGGCACATTGGGTGCGCCGATCAACACCAGATAGCCGCGTGCAATGGCGGTGACCGGGGTGACGTCCTTGAGCGGGTCAAAGCCGGTTTTCATGACGTGAGGAATCTCGGTCAGTACGTTGCTTGCGGTCATCATGATGGTGTTGCCATCGGCGGGTGCTGCGATCAACGCCTGCACCCCAATACCGCCGCCTGCGCCGGGCCGGTTGTCAACCACCACCGGGCGACCGATATCGGCAGCCAGCTGCTCGGCGACGATGCGGGCCACGACGTCCATCGTTCCGCCAACAGGAGCCGGGACGATCATCTTCACGGTTTTATCAGTCCAGGCCGCCGCCGTCGTCGCCGTAAGCATCAGACCGGCCGCGCACAGGGCCTGGAGAAGTCGGGGATAGGGCATGGGCCTCATGAGCGCTCCTAATGGGGCAATGACCGCTGGCTGATCCGCAGTCGGGGCTGAACATTCGTGCAATCGTAGAATGTCGATATCCGTCAAGACTTGTTAATTCCCGCCACGAATTGTCGAATCCGGGACATTCATGACAGTGGCTCTGCCGATCGTCCGAAGCGCTGCACTGGAGGGCTTTGCCGAGCTCGCGCGTGAACTTGGACTCGACGCACCCAAGCTATTGCGCGAAGCGGGCATCCATCCCAGCAGCCTGCTGAATCCGGAAACGCCGCTCGCGGCCGAAGCGGTCGGCCATGTTTTGGAGGCCAGCGCGAGGGCCAGCGGGCGGGCAGACTTTGGCCTGCTGCTGGCGGTCCGTCGTGAATTCGCCAGTCTTGGGCCTGTCAGTCTGGTTCTCAAGGAACAGACGAGCGTGGGCGAGGCCCTTGCAGCGCTCCTGCGTTACCTGCAGCTGCTCAATCCGTCCCTGGTGGTTCGGGTGACCGTCAACGACGAACGGGTGACGGTTCAGGAAGACCTCTGCCGCGACGGTGCGGCGGGGTCGGCGCAGGCCATCGAGCTCGCGCTTGGGGTCATGCGATGCATCCTGCGTGAACTGCTCGGCCCGCATTGGCGTCCGGTTTCGGTGCATTTTCGTCACGCAGCACCTTCACACGTGGCCAGGCACACTGCGTTTTTTGGCGCGCCCGTGACATTTCGCGCGGGCTTTAATGGCCTGGTGCTGCGAACCACTGACCTCGCTGCGCGACCAGGCGGAGGTGATCCAGCGCTGGCACGGGTTGCTCGCGGCCTTCTTGAACAGGCGCTGAAATCAGGCAGCGGACCCGATGTGATCGTGCGTCAACTCTTGATCGCTCTGCTCCCAAGCGGACGATGTACGGCACAGGTGGTCGCGCGCCACCTAGGGGTCGACCGCCGTACGCTTCATCGCCATCTGGCCGCCCAGGGGGAAACGTTTTCCCAGGTGCTTCAGGCCGTTCGGCGGGAGCTGGCTTTATCCTACGTGACCCAGCCCCAACTTCCGCTGGCTGAGGTGGCTAGGCTTCTGGGGTTCGCGGGTGCGAGTGCGTTTGCCTACTGGTTTCGCAGTCACTTTGGCTGCAGCGTCAGCCAGTGGCGTCGGCGCGGCGAGGGGTCTTCGACGGCACTGCCGTTGCACTGGCCCGCCAGCGCTGGGGCGCCAGTCCGAACTGGCCGACGAACCAGCGAGTGAATGCGCTGGGTGAGCTGTAGCCCAGAAGTTGCGAAATGTGAACCAGCGAATGGCGCGGGTTCTCCATGTAGCGTTGAACCAGATCACATCGAGCCTCGTTGACCAGCTCCTCGAAAGTGAGGTTCGCTTCGCCAAGCCGACGCTGCATGGTGCGTACGCTCAGCCCCAGGGTCTGCGCCACGCAGGTGGTGTTTGCCTGTCCGCCCGCGAGCATCAGGTAGATCGCCTTGCGAACCTCCTGCAGCAGGGAAGGCTCGTCCAGGCGGGGAAGGGCATCAAGGAAACGCTGGGCATAACGGGCAAGCGCAGGCGCTGCCGCGGGGTTCGGTACATCAAGATCGGCGGCTCGGCAGACCAGGCCATTGAACTCGCTATCGAAAACCACCGGGCATCCCAGCATCCGACGATGCGGTCGTGCGTCACGCGGCGCCGGGTGAGTGAAGTTCACACTGGCTGGCCGCCAGTCCCTGCCCAGCACCGATTCACACAACCGCACCAGCACACCGATTGCCAGTTCGTTAGCCTGCCGCGCTGGCTGGCCAGCCAGAACTTCCTCCCGAAGGATCACACTTCGGCCTGCGTCCTCCATTTTGAGTGCG
>JAGWVT010000118.1 GCA_018970765.1 Actinomycetales bacterium | reverse complement strand
GGATCGTTGCTCCCAAAGTGACCAAAGAGGACGACCGCCAACGGTCCCCCCGTGAGCACTACGGCAACAAGGCGCTTCGGTTCCGGCCCAAGATGAGTGCGCGCCAAGATGAAGGCAATCGCAACTAGGCAGACCACACTGAACAGCAGCGTCGCAGACTCGTATCCGGTGAATGTGCGAATTCCGACGAGCCTCAACACTGAAACGACAAGATTCGGTCCCACATCTGCGTTCAGGTAAACGAACGAGCCAGCGCGGTCAAGTTCCTGCGGCGTAACAAGGGAGTGGAAGAACAGTCCTGTCTTCAGCCCAGCTATCACCAAGGTGATGAGCACAACTACTGCATACGGGGCTCGAGTGAGAAACGCATTTAACCGCGAAAGTGCGATGAGGGGGCGCTCCCCGGTGGGTTCAGCAAGGGCTTCCTGGGACAACGTTTGATCCCGAGTCACTCAACCGCTCCTAAGTCAAGGCGGGTTCGAGGTGTGCGAGGTTGCGCTATCGACATGGACCGGATGTTAGTCGTCAAGGTTCACTACTCAGCGGTCAAAGGCCCGAGTCCAAATACCGTTGATGATGTACTCGGCTACCGCCAAGGCGCTAGTCCAAGCCGGTGAGACAGCATTCAGCACATGGGTTGATGACGGTCCGGAGCGCACCACGAAGTCCATCTCCAGTTTCTTGGTTGGCAGATGTAGCAGTTGCGCCCGTACGCCGGGACGACCGCGCTTGGTGAAATCCGCCGCGCGCACGGACGGGACAAGTTCGGCCGCCTGGTTCACCATGTGGCGGCGCAGGTACTTCGGCAGCTCCGTACGCACCAGGCCGGGCACGTCGTGATGAGGGCTTGTCAAGAATTTCGGGAAGGTACGCGCGACCTGCCAGGACTCAGACAACGAGAGGTTGCCCAAGCCTCCGTAGTCCTCCCGCCACAGTGCCGGTATCGCGGTGGGGCCGATCTTGGCTCGACCATCGACAGTCACCGTCAGGTGTACGCCGAGGAATGGATTGCGTGGGTCCGGCACCGGATAGACGTGACGCTGTAAACGTCCCGGTGCCCAGTTGCCGTACCAGTAGAGCCCCTTGAAGGGGAGCATCCGATATTCCTCACCAACCCCGAACCAATGCGCAACGCGATCGGCATACAAACCCGCTGCATTGATGATGTGGCCGGCAGTCAGACACTCACCTGCTACCTCGACCACACCCGGAGCGGCACCCGTCACCCTGGCACCAAGCCGTACCTGCCCACCTCGGTCGCGAACTCGGTTGGCCAAGGCACGTGCCACCGCAATCGGGTCGGCGACCGCAGTGCTGGGGGACCACAGCGCCTGCTCATGCGTCACCGCGAGAGGTTCGAGCGCCTTTAGTTGCGCCGCATCAATCAATTCGACGGGAACATCGTTGGCAAGCCCGCGGCGATGCAGTTCGCGGAGCGCGTCCAGCTCGTTGGCATTGCGCGTCACCACAACTTTGCCAGTTTCGCGAATCGGCACCCCCGCCTCGGCACAGAACGCACGCAAGGCCAGGTTGCCTTGCCTAGTGAGTCGCGCCTTTAGTGAATCGGGCGCATAGTAGAAACCGGCATGAAGGACACCGCTGTTGCGACCAGACGCATGAGCGGCAAGCTCGGATTCCTTGTCCAGCACCACAACTCGGTCGTTAGGTTCGCGGGCGAGCCAAGCATCAGCCAGCGAAAGCCCGACGATTCCGCCACCGATCACTACCAGATCAGCGGCGTTCCCCGTCGCAGTCGCCACAGTTGCACCCTACGCGCCGCACACCAACACACAGGGCCATAGCCTTGTCGAGTGGCTGCCCCGCAGGTGAGCGTCGTTTCGGTGACGCGCAATGACCTAGCGGGCATTCAACGCACTCGTGCATCCGTGCTCGCTCAGCAGGGCGTCAAAATCCAACACATCGTGGTGGACGGTGCCAGTTCAGATGGAACCGTCGAATGGTTGCAGGAGCAGCGCTGGGCGAAGCCATCCACATTTCTCTCCCAGCCCGACGATGGCATCTACGACGCGATGAATCGAGGGGCCGCCTTGGCCACCGGGTCCCTCATCGTGTTTCTGAACGGCGGGGATGTCTTTCCTCGTACCTGGACTGTGCGTGAAGTCGCCGAGCACTGGCAGGCATACGGATGGGCTTGGGCCTATGGCATCACCGTGCTCAGCAAGGTTGATGGTCGGGTTTCCCGCATCCACCAATTCGCGCCGTTTTCCCGGGTTCGTCTCGGGTTGGGGCTTTCCGCAGTACCGCACCAGGCCACCTGGATGCAGACAGACTTCTTCCGTCAGATTGGTGGGTATCGCGTGGCCGCCACTTTGAGTGCCGACATGGACTTGTGCTGGGCCGCATGCCAGGTGGCTGAACCGGCCCTTATCGGCGAGGTCCTCAGCGTCGCCGAAGAAGGCGGCGTCAGCGCCCAACAGGGCCCGGGCTACTACGCACGAGCAATGCGAGCCAACGTCAAGCATCACGGCAATTCGGTCACCGGCAGTCGCGTTATCGATGGGTTGACCGCGTGGACTGTGGTGCTCTGGACATCGATCGTGCAGATCATCCCGACATGGTGGGCCAAGCGAGCGAGAAAGTAACCCGCCAATGTCAGCGCTTGTTCATGCCCTCCATGAGTGAGAGCACCCGCAGCATCACTTCATCCGCACCGCCCGCGATCGCGGTGAGCCGGCTGTCGCGGGCGTACCTGGCCGGCCACGCCTCCTCGGCATACCCCATGCCGCCGTGGTACTGCACGCACAGATCACCAACCATCCGAGTCAATCTGCCTACTTTCAGCTTCGCGATAGTCGCCTCGCGAGTGACGTTTTCACCGCGCACGACCTTCTCAGCGGTGTGATGGAGGAATCCCTGCAGCAGTTCAACCTCGGCTACCGCTTCGGCCAGCGTGTATTGCAGGTATTGATTTGCGATCAGGGGTTTGCCAAAGGCCTCGCGCACCTGCAGGTACTCGATAGTGCGCTCAAGGGCACGCCGCGCACCGGCAGCAGCCATGTAACTGATGTAGAGGCGTTCATCCTGGAATTGCGCCATCTGCATCTGGAACCCATGGCCAACCTCGCCGATGGTGTGGCTCACCGGCACTCGCACGTCGTCGAGGACGAGTTCGGCAGTGTCGGAGCAGTAGTTCCCCATCTTCTCGATCGTGCGCCCCACAGAGAATCCATGGACGGCCGTTGGAACCAAGATCAGGCTCATACCCCGGTAGCCACCCTCATCGGATGTGCGCGCCAGCAGGCAGATCCAATCCGCTTGCGCCCCGTTGGTGATCCACATCTTGCGCCCGTTGATCACCCAGTCGCCGCCTTCCCGACGTGCTCGTGTGCTGATCGAAGCGACATCGGACCCTGCCCCCGCCTCACTGACGGCAACGGAGCAGACCATGTCACCGGTCAGAGCGGGTTCCAGGTAGTTGCGCTTGAGCTCGTCAGAGCCAAACCGAGCCAGCGCCGGGGTGGCCATGGCAGCCTGCACCGATAGAGTTGTGGAAACACCCCCAGCGTCGACGCGGCCGATTTCCTCGGCCACCACCACCGTGAAGGAGTGGTCCACTCCACCCCCGCCGTAGGCCGCGTCATATTCCAGCCCGAAGGCACCCACCTCACCGAACTTCTTGAACAGCTCGTGCGCCGGCAGCCGGCGCGCCTCTTCCCAAGCGTCGACGTACGGATTGATCTCTCGCTCCACCAGTTGCCGAATCACCTGCCGCAACTGATCGTGCTCCGGGCCGAATTCCATGTCACCCCCACCGTGGTCGCCAGCCATATTCTGCCCAGGCCTGCCGCTTGACTCCATCGAATGATCCGATTGCCTGGCATTATGGTGACGCTGCTGAGGGGGATCCCTCCACGGAAGACCACGGGAGCAATGAGTGTCATCGGCGAGCGCGGTCCAAGTTCCCAGTGAGGACGGCGGTGGCCGCCTACGCTTCCGGCGCCGCCGAGTCTCGCCTGCCGCAGACATCACCATTCGCGTGTCTGTCGCCCTGGCCTGCCTCTGCATCACCGCTGCCGTCGTCTATTTCGAGCGCGACTGTTACCGCGATGGCGATGCAATAGGCAGTCTCACCTGGCTGGACTCTTTCTATTACGCCACCGTGTCACTGTCGACCACGGGTTACGGCGACATCACGCCTATTTGTCCATCATCTCGACTCGCGAACATCCTGGTCATTACGCCACTGCGCTTCGTTTTCCTGATCGTGTTGATCGGCACCACCATCGAAGTGCTCACCAAGCGCACCCGCAATGAACTGCGCACCTACTACTGGAGGAAGCGCGTGCACGGACACACCATCATCGCCGGCTTCGGCGTCAAGGGCCGAGCTGCAGCAAAATCCCTGGTCGATTCTGGGATCCCGCGGGAATCCATCGTGGTGGTTTCCCCGGATCGTATGGCCGTCGACGAGGCAACCCGCAGTGGTTTCGTTGGCCTGGTCGGTGATGCGCGACGCGAGGAGGTACTCA
>JAGWVT010000117.1 GCA_018970765.1 Actinomycetales bacterium | reverse complement strand
CTGCACCGCTCTCAACGATCGAGCTCAGCCTGCATCTGCTCGACCTCACCCTGCTGCGCCTGGGTGACGGCTCGGGCAAGGGCAGCCACCTCAGTGCTGTTCGTTGTTGTCAAGACATCGTCGGCCATTTCGATGGCTCCCTGATGATGCTCGATCATCATCCTCAGCCAGAGCTTGTTGAAGTCCGCGCCCTTAGCGGCCTGCAACGAGTCCATCTGCTCGGCGGTCATCATGCCGGGCATGCCCCCATGCCCCATATCCATGTCGCCCATGTCAGCGACCCCCCACTTGGCCAGCCAACTCGTCATCTGGTCGATCTCCGGCTGTTGCGCCGCCTGGATGCGACCTGCGAGGTCGCGTACGAAGGGTGACGCATCCGGATTCGCCAGTGCCATGGCGGCCATCTCAACGGCCTGCTGATGGTGCGAAATCATCATCTGGGCAAACATGATGTCGCCAGGGTCACCTGGTTGAGCCGCACTCACGGCGGGTGTCTCCTCCGAGCCCATAGAGCCCATAGACGCCATCGCACTGGCCATAGCGCCCGTGCTGGCCTCACCCATTGACGACATGTCGTGGTCGGACGAGCCGCTGCATGCGGCAAGCACGAGCGCAGTTCCAGCCAGACCAACGAGCCCCGCAGTCACCCTCCGGGAAGTAATGGAATTTGCGCGCATCTCGGCCATCCTTTCGCTGGGCTTCCATTGTGTGGCGTCAATGGGCATCTCGCAAACAACGCCGCTACAGATGCTCCGGCGCGCCGACGACCTCCACGTAGTCCGTCGGATCAAATACGCGGTAGGCCTCACGCATCGAAGCGAGGCTGCCCGGCCAGGCCGCCTTGTTGTGACCGGTGTCATCCTGCGAGTAGTTCGCGCAGCCACCCCGAACCGTCGGGCCTTGATCAAGGAGCGCGTCAGCGTCGTTCTTCCATCGACGCTCAGCCTCGTCACGTACCTCCAGCGCGGCAATGTCGTTCTCACGCATGTAGTCCAGCGCGCCGGCAATGTAGTGCGCAGCGGCCTGCCCAGGGAACAGGCCATTCCAGATCTGCCCGTTCGGCGCTGCCCCGCCGACCAGAAAGAGATTCGGACACCCGGCCGTGGACATCGCCTTGTAGGCGCGCGGCCGCCCCGCCTGATACGCACCAACGCTGAGCCCATCTCGGCGATAGATCTGGTGCAGGATGTGGCCGCCAAAGTAGAAACCAGTGGCCAACACAACCGCATCGGCCGCGTACTCCACACCGTCGGCCGCAATCACACCCGCGTGCGTGAGTCCGACGACCCCCTGCGGGACGAGCAGCACATTTGGCTTGTTCAATGACGCGTAGTAGGTATCACTCACCAGCGGTCGCTTGCAGCCGATCCGATGGGTCGGCAGTAACGCTGCTCGTAACTGTTCATCAGCAACTGACTCCAACAGGAACGTCCGCGCTACCTCCTGATACTCCTCGCCCTTGGCTTCATCCAATGCCAGGAATATCGCCGCCCAGTTCTGCTCCTCTTCGACCAGCGACTTTTCCTGACGCCGCTGACGCTCGCTCGGCGAGGTGTGCATGAGTTCGATCTCAGCGGGTGGCAACTGCCGATTGTTCTTGGGCAGTACCCAGGTCGGCGTGCGCTGGAACTGGATCACCTGTTCGGCCACCGGTTGAAGTGCCGGGACGATCTGAATAGCCGATGAGCCGGATCCGACAACCGCGACCCGAAGGCCTGCACCGGTGAAGTCGTCGGGCCAAGTAGACGAGTGGAACACCGGTCCACCGAATGCCTCGGCACCGGGCAGATCCGGTACGATTGCCTCTTCTAGGAACCCAGTCGCCAGGATCAGCACGCCGGCGGTGATGCTCCCTTGGTTTGTTTCCACGACCCAGTGCGCATCGACCTGCGACCAACGGGCACTGAGTAGTTCCACACCAAATCGAGTTCGCGAGTACAGCCCGCGCCGCGCTGCAACATCCTTGAAGTAGGCCAATAACTCCGGTTGCTTGGCGAACAGCGCCGTCCATCCGAAGTTGCGATCGAACTCGAACTCGTAGACCGCCGACGGATTGTCGACCTCGCAACCGGGGTAAGTATTGGCAAACCAAGCGCCGCCGAAATCGGCTTGCTTGGTGATGATCGTGAAGTCGCCATAACCAGCCGCATCAAGCAGTGCCGCCACCGCTATGCCGTTGCCGCCGGAGCCGACGATCAGGATCGGCGTCCTCAACTGTTCACGGGCACCGACCACGTCGCAGCACCCCACCTACGTCGAAGCGCCCCCGGCCAACGGACACTAGCAACCGCGCCGAAACGTAATCGGGGTGCGCGCCACCAAGCACGCACCCCGATCGTCAAGACTGGATTTCCTACTCGGCATCGTCCGCAAAACAGACCCCCACAAGTGCGAATTCACCGGCTGCGCCTTCAGTACCTCGAACGCACTCAGTGGACAGGGTCAGCCGATCAACTGCTGCCGTGGGTGCTGGTGTGGTGACTTTACCTGGCATGGCACTCCTTTACTCGGGCCCCAATCGAGGCGCACTAAGAGTGTCCAGGATGCCCCCAGAGCAGCTATTCGGCATCTTCAGCGAAGCAACTGCACCGGCGATCCACCCATACAAACGTTGACGGGTCACTGCTCGAGCCACGCACAATCTCGCTCGCCAAAGTCAAACGCTCAACGGCACCGGTCGAAGCCGGAACCTTGATGTCACTGGGCATAACACTCCTTCGCAAAGCCCCCAAAAGTGGGCTGCCCCATTATGCACTCCGTGCTTTCCAAACCACTTGGAGATTCGCAAAAACAATGCGGGACCCGAGTTTCCTCGGATCCCGCACCATAGGGGACATGCAAGGAGCGCTGACTACTCCGTGATCGTGATGGTCACGTCGCGGGTGCTGCCATCGGGGTTGGTGATGGTCACCACTGCGGTGCCCGCAGCCAGGGCCTTGGCGCCTGGGTTGAGCAACGCATCGCCTTCCTGCTTGGCCTGCGAGATCTCCAGGAGATCCGGCTGATCCGTAGCAATCGTGGTTCCGGCCAACTTGTCAGTCGGGGTGTTGAACACGATGAAGTCGCCGACCTTGGCGGTCGCCTCGGTCTGGCCCTCTTCAACCATGACGGGGGGAAGCACCTGCCCACCAACCTCACTGGCTGCGGGAGATGCCGCATCCGAACTGGAGGTGCTCGAGCACCCGCTGATCAGGGCGACGGCGGTCAGGGCGGTCGCGGCAATGGCAACCTTGCGAACTGAGAACTTCATGGATTTCCTTTCCTCGGTGACGGTTGGACGTTCCATCCGCCACGCAGGTTCCAAGCATCCACCATGACGTAACGTCGTGTCGTGGGACGCAGGGGTGTTCGCCGAGTCGTAACCATGGTGTTGGTCACGATTGGGTTACAGGCCCAGATGGCGCTACCTGCGCAAGCCGCTGGGGATGGCGGACGGATCATCTCGGCGGCCGGCCAGCAGCAGTGGGTGCACTGCCAGGGCACCGGCTCACCGACCATCGTGGTGGTCTCCGGGCTGCGGGCCGACCACCGCATGTGGTCGAAGGTGGACGACCGCCTGGCAAGACTCGCCCGCACCTGCATCGTGGACCGACCCGGCCTTGGCGCCAGCCCGGCCCGCCAGGGCAGCAGCCGTACCGATGCCGGCGAGCACGCCCGCGAATTGCAGGCGGTGTTGCAGGCTGCTGGCGAGACCGGGCCCTATCTGCTCATCGGCCACTCGTACGGCGGGCTGGTGGTTCGTGCCTTCACGCGGCTGTTTCCGGACGAGGTCTCCTCGGCACTCCTGCTGGACACGGTTTGGCCGACGATCTATCGCGACTTCCTGCCGTCCTATGCCAGCCCCTGGCACGAGGGCGGCACCTCGGTGAACCTGAAAACCAGCGCACAGGTCATCGGCCCTGACTTCACCTTCGCCGATCGACCCTTAATCGTGATTGCCGCAGGGGAACCCGGCAACGGGTCGAGCTGGGCGGACCGCAAGTGGTTCCGCGAGCAACGAAAGATGGCGACGCTGTCCACCCAAGGCGAATTCTTGATCGCAAAGAAATCAGGTCATGTCATCCAGCAGGATCAACCAGCCATCGTGCTGCGCGCAGTGCGCACTCTGCTAGCTAAGGCCACGGCCGCGCAGATCGTATTACGCTTTTCATGTGACAAAGCAGACCCGGAACAGCGCGGCTGTAACTGAGGCTCAAATACACGATTGGGCCGATGAGGCCGAGGCTGGCTTTCCCGTGGAGCACTTGAGACAGCGCGGTCGCCCGCTGCTTGGCGAAGTTACATCCACAGTCGATCAGAGGCCATCCGCGCCGCCATCCGCGTTTGGATCGGAATTGCCTAATTCATCACCACCCAAGTAGGAGCGCTAGGAGCGCCGACTCAACTGATCAAGGTCAGCCAACTGTTGCACGCAGTCCGACGGTGCTCAACGCTGACCGTGCTCAGCGCTTGCCTTCGTTCTCCGCAACATCCATGGCCACGGCCGCGCAGATAGCGATGACCGGATCCAAGCCCTGGACTGTGACGCCGTATCCCTCATGCATC
>JAGWVT010000116.1 GCA_018970765.1 Actinomycetales bacterium | reverse complement strand
TCAGGCCATAGCCGGTCGGTGAGTGGCAGACCCGAGCGCAGGTGTCTACGTTGTTGGTGCCGAAGGCAGCGCGCACCATCTTCTGCACCACGTACACCTCTTCATTGGTGCACCGGGATGAGGTGACGCCCCCCAGGCTGGCCGAGCCGTGTAGCTGCCGGATCTCGTTGAGTCGTGTCGCGGCGTAGGCGATGGCCTCGTCCCAGGGCACTTCCTGCCAGGGGTCGTGGATCGACGACCGGATCATCGGCACGGTGACGCGATCTGGGTGAGTGGCGTAGCCCCAGGCGAAGCGGCCCTTGACGCAGGAGTGGCCCTCATTGGCACCGCCGTTCTTGTCCGGCACCATGCGCACGACTTGGTCGCCGCGCAGTTCGGCCCGAAAGGAACAGCCGACACCGCAGTAAGCGCAGGTGGTGCTGACGCTCCGCGTTGGCAGACCCAAATCGATGACGGACTTTTCTTCCAGAGTTGCGGTAGGACAGGCCTGGACACATGCGCCACAGGAAACGCACTCACTGTCAAGGAAGTCACGTCCACCGGCGCTGACCTTGGATTCGAACCCGCGTCCCTCGATAGTCAGTGCGAAGGTGCCCTGAACTTCGGAGCAAGCGCGCACACAGCGACTGCAGACGATGCACTTGCTGGCGTCGAAGGCAAAGTATGGATTCGACGTATCGGTGGGTGCCTGCAGATGGTTGTCACCGTCATATCCGTATCGCACATCTCGCAGGCCGACGACGCCTGCCATGTCCTGCAGTTCGCAGTCACCATTAGCTGGGCAGGTGAGGCAGTCCAAGGGGTGGTCGGAGATGTACAGCTCCATGACGCCACGACGTAGTTGCTCAAGTCGAGGGGTTTGCGTCCGCACCACCATGCCGTCTTCCGCGGGGGTCGTGCAGCTGGCCGGTGTGCCGCGGCGGCCGTCGATTTCGACCAGGCAGAGTCGACAGGATCCGAATGCTTGCAGCGAATCAGTGGCGCAGAGTTTTGGAATCGCGAGCCCGTGCTCGGCGGCGGCACGCATGATGGACGTGCCCGCAGGCACATCGACGAGTTGACCGTCGATCCGGAGCTGGACACCGGTCTGCTCGCTCGCAGCCGCCCGGGGGGCGGGGGTACCCAGATCGAGTGGTCGTATGCCGGTCATGACCTATCCCCGAAGTCTTCCGGAAAAGCACGCACCGCACTCAGGACTGGCATCGGTGTCAGCCCGCCCATCGCGCAGAGTGACCCATGGGTCATAACGTCGCACAAGTCGGCCAGCAGGTCCAGATTCTCGGCTTGATCGTGACCACGTCGAATCCGATCGATGACTTCGGTCCCACGGACCGCCCCGACGCGACAGGGGGTGCACTTACCGCAGGACTCCTTGGCACAGAACTCCATGGCAAAACGGGCCTGCAGTGACATATCCACGGTTTCGTCGAAGACCACGACCCCTCCGTGGCCGAGCATGCCGCCAGCCTGCTGCAGGTTCTCGTAGTCCATCGATACGTCGAGTGCAGATGCCGGTAGGTAGGCGCCGAGCGGTCCACCGACCTGCACGGCGCGAACCGGCCGCCCGCTGCTGGTTCCGGCACCGAAGTCATCCACCAGGGTCCGCAAGGTGATTCCGAAAGCTGTCTCGACGATGCCGCCCTGGGCGATGTTGCCGGCCAGTTGGAAAACCGACGTTCCCCGGGAGCGGTCGTTACCCAGTGCCTGGTAGGCCGTTGCTCCGCCAGCAAGAACAGCCGGCACCGTCGCCAAGGTGATGGCGTTATTGACGATAGTTGGTGCGCCGAACAAGCCGCTGATCGCCGGAATCGGTGGCTTAGCGCGCACCATGCCGCGTTTGCCCTCCAGACTTTCCAACATCGCGGTCTCCTCGCCACAGACATATGAACCGGCGCCCATTCGAAGTGCGATGTCAAAGTTGTGGCCACTGCCTAGGACATCGGTGCCGAGGAGTCCACGTGCCCGCGCGATCGTCAGCGCTCGCGTCAGCACCCGGGCAGCAGCCGGGTACTCGGAGCGCAGATAGATATAGCCCTGGCGAGCACCGACGGCGATACCGGCGATCACCATGCCCTCAATCAGGGTGAAGGGATCGCCTTCGATCAGCATGCGATCGGCGAATGTGCCGCTGTCACCTTCGTCGGCATTGCAGCAGATGTAGCGGGGCCCGGGCGGTGCCTCAAGCACCGCCTGCCACTTGATGCCGGTGGGAAAGCCCGCACCACCTCGCCCCCGCAACCCGCTGGCCAGGACTTCGCCGACGATTTCGAGGTCGGTAAGGGTCAATGCCTGACGCAGCCCCGTCAGGCCACCATGCGTCACGAAGTCGTCGAAGTCCAGCGGATCGATGACGCCGACGCGTGCAAACGTGACCCGTTGTTGTTGGGCCAGGTACGGGTGCTCTTCGACCACACCAATTCGCTGTTGCGTCGCCGTTCCGGAAAGCAGCCCAGCGGCGATTAGCTCTGGAAGTTGCTCCGCCCGAACACACTGGTAGCCGATTCGTCCTGCAGCCGTCACAACCTCGACGAGCGGTTCCATCCACAGCATCCCGCGCGAACCATTGCGTACGACACGAATACCTGGGTGTTCCGCGAGTGCTGCGGCAACTTCATTAGCGCCGACACTGCACGCGGCGCTGTCCTGCGGGACGAAGATGATCGTCTCTGGCGAATTCAGTGTCGCCGAAACCGTTTGGGAAGCGGCTGGCTCGCTGGGCACTGACGCGTGCTGCGCAAGAACTTGAAGCTGTGCGGAATTGACCCGCCCGTGTAACTCCTCATTGATGAGCACGGCGGGGCCTAGTGCGCAGTTGCCGAGACAGAACACCTCACGCAAGCTCATGCGGCCGTCCGCAGATCGGCCACCCATGGGAGCAAGCGCGGCAACTGCATCCTCGATCAATTCCCGGCAACCCACCGCCTGGCAGGCCTCTGCGGCGCAGACCAAGACTTGGACAGGCGCGGGTGGTTGCGTGATCAGGTCGTCGTAGAAGGTGAGGACGCCGTGCACATCTGCTCGCGAAACGTTGAGATGCTCGGCAACGAGGTCAATGCCACCCTCTGGGATGTAACCGAAGGTTGACTGCAGGGCCTGGAGAGCCTGCAGGATCCCTTCATCGGTGGCCAACGCAGCCAGGACGCGCCCGCCCGCATCAGGCGACCAGGCCAGGGAATCCACGACAACACTCTTCCAGAAATGGCTGTGACGCCGGAATCACGGGTGACACGCACCTACACTCCACACCAATGTCTACAGATGCGCAGAGCGCCTCAGGATCGGTGGCGTGGCGCCGAGTGGTTCTTTGGGCCGGTATCCCGCTCATCATCGGCGCACTGAATGAATTTGCGCTGCTGGTCTCGATTCCCGCAGTGCGCGCCGAGTTTGGCTTGGAGCTGCACTCAGTTGGCTGGATGGTGCTCGCATTCCTCATTGCGGACGCGGCGGTTCTGATTGCTGCCGGTCGATTGGGCGACCGGATTGGACGTCGTCGAATCGCGGTCACCGGACTGAGTTTGGTCGTCGTGGGATCCCTGCTCTGCGCTGTGACGCCGAGTTTTCAACTTCTCATTCTCGGGCGTGTGATTGAGGGCTTTGGTGTTGGTGCCGTGTTCTCGGGTCTGCTGGCCATCATCGTCGATTCCGTACCCGCGCAGTCCCGTGGCCGGGCCTTCGGCCTGTGGGCGCTCATCGGTGCATGTTCCGTCTTGGTGAGCCCGATGGTCGGTGGCCTGCTTGCCGAACATGGTTCATGGCGCTGGATCTTCGTCCTCAATGCCCTCATCAGTGTGGTCGCGCTGCTGACCGCTCGCCGCTACGTATCGGCGGCACCGCAACCAAGTGCCCCTGCTGAGGCGAAGCCAGCGCGCCTTGTCACCAGCGCGAATTACGTTGCGGGCACGGCTGTTACGACGCTGGTGTATGCGACCTGCGGCCTGGTGTGGCTTGCTGTCGTGTACTTCCTCGTGATGGTCTTGGGTTTTGGACTGACCACGGCGGGCGTGATGTTTGCCAGCTACGGTGTTTGGTGGCTGCTGCTGCCTCCATTCACCGGTCGGTTTGCGGACCGCATCGGTGTGCGTACGCCGATCATCATTGGCGCGGCGCTCTGTGTCATCGGCTGTGCGACGCTGGCGCTGGCCGCGACTACGCAGAGCGTGCTGGCAATCGCCGCTGCACTCTCGGTCATGGGTATCGGATTGGCTTTCGTAGTTCCATCCGCCAACTCCGCAACCATGGGAAATGTGCCACCGCAGATCCGCGGTCAGGCCTCCGGAATCAATATGACAGCCAGGATCATCGGATCCATCGCTGGAGTTTCGGTGACCGTTGCATTCGTCAATTCACTGGACGCGGGCGACGTTGCGCTCAGCGCTCAACTCGTGTGGGGCCTGGCCGCTGCTTTGATGGTGCTTGCCCTGTTGATCACTGCCTTTGGTATCCGACGCGTCACTGCGTGACGAGTAGATCCTCCCGCGAGTAGACGTTCGCGGTGTCGGGCCGAACCATGCCGGCCAGAAACAAACCGTGTTCACGAGCAACGTCGATG
>JAGWVT010000115.1 GCA_018970765.1 Actinomycetales bacterium | reverse complement strand
GGGCAAAGTCCAGGTCACGCTGGTCGTGCGCGGGAACGGCCATGATGGCTCCGGTGCCGTATTCAGCCAGCACGTAGTCGGCCGCCCAGATCGGCAGGCGCTCACCGTTCACCGGATTGATGGCATAACGCTCAAGGAACACGCCGGTCTTGGGCCTTGAGGAATCGAGCCGGTCCATCTCCGAGACCTGCTTCACCTGCTCCAGGTAGGACTCGAACTGCGCCTGGGCCGGCGTGCCGGCAGCCAGCTCAGCCGCCAACTCCGAATCAGCCGCGACCACGAAAAAGGTTGCGCCGTAGAGGGTGTCCGGTCGGGTCGTGTACACCGTGACGGGTTGCTCACGACCTTCGACGACGAAGTCGATCTCAGCGCCGGTGGATCGACCGATCCAGTTGCGCTGCATGAGCAACACTTTCTCCGGCCAGTGCCCTTCTAACTGCGTCATATCGTCCAGCAGTCGTTCGGCGTACTCGGTGATCCGCAGATACCACTGGGTCAGCTTCTTCTTGGTGACCTGCGTATCGCAGCGTTCGCAGGCCCCGGCGACCACCTGCTCGTTCGCCAACACCGTCTGGCACGCCGGGCACCAATTGACGGCGCTGTCCTTGCGGTACGCCAGACCACGTTCGTACATCTGCAGAAAGAACCACTGATTCCAGTGGTAGTACTCCGGATCGCAGGTGTTGAGCACACGATCCCAGTCGAAGGAGCAGGCGTAGCGGCGCATGGACGCCTTCTGCTGGGCGATGTTCTCGTAGGTCCAGCGGACCGGATCCTCACCGCGCTTGATGGCGGCGTTTTCCGCCGGCAGGCCAAAGGCATCCCAGCCGATCGGGTGCATCACGTTGAAGCCCTGCTGCACCCAGTAGCGCGCAATGACATCACCCAGTGCATAGGCCTCGGCATGGCCCATATGGAGGTCGCCCGACGGGTACGGGAACATGTCCAACACGTATTTATGGGGGCGTGGATCGTCGGGCAGGCCGGAGCGGAACGGGGCCAGTTCATCCCAGACCGGCAGCCAGCGTTCCTGGATCGTTTCGAAGTCGTAGGTGGCTTCAGTCATCGCGAGTGCACCTTACCGATTCGGGTGACCTCACTGCGCACGGCTAGTTGCGGTCAGGATGGCTGAGGCTAGAGCCCGGCCAACCAGCTCGTGGGTGGTCCAGGCCCAGTGCATCCCATCCGGATTCCCCTCGCCGGCCCGCAGAGCGGGCGTCACCAGCGGGTCCAGGTCGACGAAGGCAACCCCATGTTCACTTGCCCAGCGGCGTGCGGAGGCGACCGCATCTGAATGTGTGCGCTGCACCGGATAGGTCGGCGCAGACCAGGGTGAGGGCCCTACCAGCACCACCGGTATCCCAGGTCGCCAGTGACGCATAGCGCTGACGACGCGAGCGAGGTAGCGGTCGGTCGCCGCCTGTGGAAGTTGCCGCATTCGGCCGCGCAACAGGCGAATCCCCACCGGGGATGTCCGGCGGTACAGGCGCCGCGCGCTGCGTCGGAGCGCACCTGGTCGCAGGTAGGGAATCGAATCCCGCCACCACGTGGGGACGGCCGCCGGCAGTTGATCCATCCCGCCCACACCAATGACCAGCGCATCAGCGCGGTGCACGTACACCCCGAATGCCATCGGATCCTTCGTCATCCCCCACCAGGCATCCCGCGCTGTCCAGCCCTGACGGGCCAGCAGATCAACACCAACCGATCCCCAGCCCTCCTCGGCCAAGAGTCGCGCGCAGACATTGGGATAGAGGCGAACGTCCGTCGGTGGCAGGGGCTGACCGGGCCCTTGGAAGGCTAAGGAATCAGCGAGCAGGAACAGGTGCCGATCCATCCTCCTATCGTGCCGCGAAGAGTCGTCCACTGGTTAACCACTAGCCTTCAGCGGTGTCTAGACGCGGTTGGGTCCTGTTTATCGCGATGGGCCTAATCTGGGGAACGCCGTACCTTTTGATCAAGGTCAGCGTGGAATGGCTTTCACCGTTCGTGGTGGTTTTCGGCAGAGTCGCGCTAGCCGCCGCGATTCTGCTCCCCATTGCGGCCGCCACTGGCAACTTGCGCGGGTTGCATCGATATTGGAGGGGCATTCTTGCCTTCGCCGTTGTCGAACTCTCGATTCCGTTCATCGCCCTGACGTGGGCGGAGGAGCGCCTTTCAAGTTCAGTCACGGCTCTAGTCATCGCCTGTGTTCCACTCGTGGCGGCCATTTTTGGACGAATTCTGCGACCCGATGACCGACTCACGCCGATTCGCCTGGCCGGCTTGGCGATCGGCATCGGCGGAGTCGCGGCTCTGGTGGGCCTCGACATCCAGGTAGGGACGGTGACGGCGCTAGCGGCGTTGGTCTTCACCGTGCTCGGCTACGCCATCGGCCCCTTCATCGTTGATGGACCCCTTAAGGGTGTGCCCAGCCTTGGTGTGATCGCCGTTGCCATGACCATTAACGCAATCATCTACGCGCCATTCACAGTTGCGACCTGGCCGACGACCCCAGTGCCCACGCAGGCCTGGTTGAGTGTCGTTGTTCTCGGTGCCGTCTGCACTGCTTTGGCATTCATCATCTTCTTCGCGCTGATCAAGGAAGTCGGTGCCTCGCGGACCACGGTGATCACCTTCGTCAATCCGGCAGTCGCGTTGGTCCTCGGAGTTCTCATCCTCAGTGAACCCATCACCGCTGGTCTGGCGATCGGCTTTCCGCTTGTCATTCTCGGGTCCATTCTTGCGACGAGAAAGGCACCGGTCGTGGAGGTTGAGCCGCACGCCTGATGGCTAGGCGCGACCTGCGAGGTGTGCTAGTTCTCCTGGGCGGCCATCGCAGCAACGAATGCATCGACAGTGAGTTGCAGATCAGGAAGCCAAGCATGCGCCTCGTCAACAGGCTGCGCGCCCGTACCCAGCACTTGCACGACCCGACACCCCGCGGCGCGGGCAGCACGCACACCCGTGGCTGAGTCCTCCACAACCAGGACACGCGCCGGATCGCAACCCAGGCGATGTGCGGCAAGCAGGTAGAGATCTGGTGCTGGCTTGGGCTGCTCCACCTGGTCGGCCCCGAGCGCGTGTTCGAAGTACTGCTGCAGGCCGATACCGGTCAAAACCGGGTGGAGTACCGCGGTCGGACTGTTCGAGGCCACGGCGATAGGAAACTCATCCCTCAGCGACGGGATCAGGCCCAAGACGCCGGGTAGTGGCGTGGCCCGTTGCCCCACAATGGAAGTAGCTATCTCGATAAGTCGGTGCGCAGCTTCCAATCGATCGTCATCGCGTGTCAGCTGCGGTAGAAGCAGTCGCACGCTGTCGTGCATGGAAACACCCCGAGTATCCGTGCTGTCAGCATGCTCCGGGTCGACACCATATGACCGGCAAAGTTCCCGCTCGACCAGGAGCCACGCCTCTTCGGTATCGGCAAGGACCCCATCACAGTCGAACACCACCGCATCGAATCCCGCATCCGGCGTTGCGGTGACCGGCCTCATCGCTGACATCGTAGGCTGCTGCGGGAATCCGATCCCACGCTGGGAGGGCGCATGTTCATTCCGCTCGTACGTTGGCTCATTCGCGATCGGGCCGATGTCATCGGATTGATCGCTTTCCTGGTGCTGGTGACCTGGTGGCCGTGGCTGCCGGACCCGATGAACCTGCCAAAACTCCTCGTCCTGGTTACCGGCTCGCTCGCACTCGCACCATTCGCCGTCCTCGCGTGGTACCGAGTCGTGCGAACTCCTGGACACTGGCCACTTCGCATCATGACCGGCGCCGCCCTGGCTCTACTGCTGTGGGCGGTGATCTCAAGCTTCAGCGGGACCTCCCCCATGACCGTGACGTTCTACGGCTGGTACGCGCGCAACGACGGCCTGCTGACTCTGATCTGCTTGGTGATGCTGCTCTTGGGGGCAAGCACGCTGAGCATGCGACAGGTACAGCGGTTAATCACCTGGTTGATGGCAGCGGCATCGGTGGTCGCGGTGGTCTCGTATCTCCAGGTGCTGGGAAATCCCGTCACGCCGAATGTGGGTGGCACGATCAATGGCACACTCGGCAACTCGAACTTTGCTGCGGCATTCCTCGGCACGATGACCGTGCTGAGTCTCACTCAGGTGTTCGCTAGCCAACGTACGCATGCCGCGCGGGTCTGGGCAGGAGTCCTAGCGGCCGCCATGGCCCTGCTCGTCCTAGTCCTCGGTAGCGACGCGCAGGGGCCAGCAACGCTTGGCGCGGCACTCCTTGGTGCTCTGCTGATCTGGGGGCTGGGGGTGCGCGGCCGCTGGCAACCCTGGGCAAGGCTCGGTGCGGTGGTTGCCACCGTCGCCTCGCTCATCGTTCTGGGGATGTCGTTCGCCGGCATCGGACCGCTGGCCCCGTTGTGGACAGGCGGAACCTTCCAGGACCGCATCGGTTTCTGGCAATCCGCGCTCGGCATGGCCAATGCCCATCCGATCCTCGGGGTAGGTCCGGGCGCATTCGCGCGATTTGCGAACGAATTCCGAGTCGACACGACCATCCTGTTAAACGGCCCCAACTTCGCGGTTTCCGCCGCACACAACGTGCCCCTGCACATCGCTGCGACTTTGG
>JAGWVT010000114.1 GCA_018970765.1 Actinomycetales bacterium | reverse complement strand
TTCCGGGTGGGGGAGTCGCCATCGCCGACGGCCTCCCCGTCGGGGTCTCAGTCGACCGTGACCTCGGGCCAGGATCCCGGTTTAGGCGAGGTGCGCACGGGTGAAACCGCGGCCTTACCGCCTGGGCGTGCGGTGATGTACGTGAACGGTCAGCCGACTTCAGTAACCGTGACGCGTTTGGCGGGTGGTGGCGGGATCGGAATTTCCGGTTCGGGCACCTCGATCATTCTGGCTGGGCGCGGTTCTGATGGCGATCCGTTGGGGTTGAATCCGGATGGGGTGTTGCTCTTGCAGTCGCTGCAGGGTGCGCCGTCCGCGAACCTGCGGGCCAGTGCGAAAGCCGGAACGGTGCAGCCCGTCGTGGAAATTCGTGGAGACGGCTATGACCCGAATAGGCCGGTGAAGTTGTATTTGCTGTCCTACGGCTATATGGGCGAGGTCTTGGCGGATTCCAATGGGGATTTCTTCGGGCATGTGACGATGCCCGAAGGGATTGCCTCGGGATCGCACGTGTTACAGGCCAATGGATACAACCCCATGCGCGAGGTGCGTTCGTTGTCCCTTGGCGTCGAAGTTACAGGCAGTTCCGCCTCACAGTTGGCGACGAAGCGGGCTTCCGGGATGGTGACGTTTGCTCCTGGGTCGACGAAGTTGACGAAGAAGTCGCAGGCTGCGGTGAAGGCCGTGTTGGCCAAGGCTGGTAAGGGTTCGGTGGTCAAGGTGTCGGTGGTGGGTTACGGGCCTAAGACTGGGAACACGTTGCTGGCGGCGAAGCGGGCGCAGGCGGTGGCTGCGTACCTGAAGTCGCTGGGGTTGACGGCCACGATCACTGCTGATGGTTCCGGGGTGGCCAAGGCCACCAGCCGCAAAGCCAGGCAGGTAGCCATCACCATCTCGCATACGTAGGTTGTTTGCCTTCTGAGGTCGTCGGTTTGTGGGTGCGCGCGTAGCCTTAGGCGGTGCGCGCGCATCCGGCAGGGCCCCGTCATGCCGATCAGTTGGTCGGTGGGGGTGCTGGTGCGCCTGCCGGTGACCTAAATGCGTTGTTGGGGGTTTGGCCCGCGGGTTCGGTGCGCAACGTTGACGGTGCGCTGGTCGTGGGTGGCTGTGATGTTCGGGAGTTGGCAGGGCAATACGGCACGCCGTTCATGCTGTTGGACGAGGCCGAGGTGCGTCGGCGGGCTCGGGAATTTCGGCAGTCGTGGGGTGATGCCGGGCAGGTCTATTACGCGGCCAAGGCTTTTCTGGCAACCACAATGGCGCGCTGGGTCATTGAAGAAGGCCTAGGCGTGGACGTCGCGACAGGTGGGGAGCTCGAGGTTGCGCTGCGCGCGGGTGTGCCCGGCGCCCGGCTATTGATGCACGGTAACAACAAGTCGATGGCCGAGATTGAGCGTGCGATCAGTGCGGGTGTTCGGGTAATCGTCATCGACAGTTTCGACGAAATTGTCCGGGTGGCGGATGCGGCACGTCGCGCTGGTGTGGTGCAGCAGGTGCTCGTGCGGGCCACGGTTGGTGTTGAGGCGCATACGCATGAGTTCATCGCCACCGCCCATGAGGATCAGAAGTTCGGACTATCTGCAGCCTCATCTGCGGTGGATGAGGCCGTGCGGCGCATCATGAAGTTGCCATCCCTGTTGTTCGTGGGTTTGCATTCGCATATTGGTTCGCAGATCTTTGATACCGCCGGGTTCGAGCTGGCGGCGGCGCGCATCGTGGCGCTGGCCTGCCGGTTGCGTGATGAGCAAGGTGTTGAGGTCACTGAATTAAACCTTGGTGGCGGCATGGGCGTTGCCTACCTTGCCGATGACGACCCACCGCAAATTGCCGCCATGTCGCAGCGAATCGTGCAGGTTGTTCGTGAACAGTGCCAGGCGGCCGGGCTGGCTATGCCAATGCTGGCCTGTGAGCCTGGCCGGGCGATCGTGGGGCCCGCTGGCATCACCATCTATGAGGTGGGCACGGTCAAGCCGGTGGAGTTGGACCACGGACAGGTGCGGTCCTATGTCTCCGTCGATGGCGGGATGAGCGACAACATTCGCACCGCTTTATACGGCGCGCAGTACACCGTGGTGCTGGCCTCGCGAGAGTCCATGGCGGAGCCGATGTTGACCCGAGTGGTGGGCAAGCACTGCGAGAGCGGTGATGTCGTGGTGCGGGATGCCTGGCTACCGTCGGACCTGGTGCCCTCGGACCTGATCGCTGTTGCGGCTACCGGTGCCTACTGCCGGTCCATGGCCTCCAACTACAACCTGGTGCCTCGGCCTCCGGTGGTCGCGGTGGGGTCTGGGGCTAGCCAGCTGGTGCTGCGTCGGGAGACCATGGACGACCTGCTGGCCGTGGACGTTGGCGCCTGAGGGTGATCGTCAGGTTTGACCCTCTGGAAGGCTGTGCTCGTGAGTGCGCACCCTGAAATCACCGTGGCCCTGCTCGGAGCCGGCACCGTCGGCGCCCAGGTGGCGCGGCTGCTGGCCGCTAGCGCTGCAGACCTACAGGCCCGGGTCGGGGCACCGCTGCGCTTGACCGCCGTGGCGGTGCGGGACGCCGGCCTGGCCCGCGAGGGCGTGGATCCCGCGCTGGTCACCGATGACGCCATGGCAGTGGCTACCAGCGGGGCCGACATCGTCGTGGAAGTGATGGGTGGCATCGAGCCGGCCCGCAGCCTGATCCTGGCTGCCATGGAGCAGGGCTCCTCGGTGGTTACCGCCAATAAGGCGCTGCTAGCAGCCGATGGGGCAACGCTCTACGAGGCGGCGCAGCGGCACGGTGTTGACCTGTACTTCGAGGCATCGGTGGCCGGGGCGATCCCGCTGCTGCGTCCCATTCGCGAATCGATGGTGGGCGATCGCATCGTTCGCGTACTCGGCATCGTCAACGGCACTACGAACCTGATCCTTACCCGGATGGACGAGCAGGGGGCCGACTACGGCACGGTGCTCGCCGAGGCGCAACGCCTGGGCTATGCCGAGGCTGATCCGACTGCCGATGTCGCCGGGCATGACGCGGCCGCTAAAGCTGCGATCCTGGCCGAGTTGGCCTTCCATACCCGCGTGACGATCGACGATGTGCACTGCGAGGGCATTGTCGGGGTGACGTCGGAGGACATCAAGGCCGCGCAGGACATGGGTTTCGTGGTCAAGTTGCTGGCGATCGCCGAGCGGACTGACGATGACGGTGGGGTGATTGTGCGGGTGCATCCGGCGATGGTGCCGCGCAGCCATCCACTGGCTAGCGTTCGCGAGGCGTACAACGCGGTATTCGTGGAGGCCGAGTCGGCCGGTGAGGTGATGTTCTACGGCCGTGGTGCCGGTGGCGCACCCACGGCCAGCGCGGTGCTGGGTGACGTGGTGGCTGCGGCCCGTAATCGGGTGAGCGGCGGTCGGGCGCCGGGGGAGAGCACCTACGCGCAACTTCCGGTGCTGCCAGTTGGGTCGGCGTTGACGCGCTACTACGTCAATCTCGATGTTGCCGATCGTCCCGGTGTGCTCGCTGCAATCGCGTCGGTGTTCGCCGAAGAGCAGGTAAGCATCCAGGTGGTTCGTCAGGATGGCCACGGTGATGATGCTGGGCTCATCCTGCGCACCCACCTGGCCACTGACGCTGCGATGGCGCGCACCCTGGAGCGGCTGCGCGGCCTGGATGCGGTCAAGCAGGTGCTCGGCGTGATGCGGGTGGAAGGCGAGGCCTGAGATGGCGCATCAGTGGCGCGGGCTGATTGAGGAGTACCGCGAACGCTTGCCGGTTGACGAGCAGACGCCAGTAGTCACGCTGCGTGAGGGCGGCACACCGCTGGCCTACGCATGCGTGCTCAGCGAGCAGACTGGGTGCTCGGTGTGGTTGAAGTTTGAAGGCGCGAACCCAACGGGATCGTTCAAGGACCGTGGCATGACCATGGCGATCTCTAAGGCCGCCCAGGCCGGGGCTCGCGCGGTGATCTGCGCCTCTACCGGCAACACTTCAGCCAGTGCCGCGGCCTACGCCGTAAAGGCCGGCATGACCTGCGCGGTGCTGGTGCCGCAGGGCAAGATCGCGATGGGCAAGTTGGCGCAGGCCATCGTGCACGGGGCGCGGTTACTGCAGGTGGATGGCAACTTCGACGACTGCCTGCGCGTGGCACGCGAACTGGGCGATGAGTATCCGGTGGAGTTGGTGAACTCCATCAACCCGTTCCGCATCGAAGGGCAGAAGACGGCAAGCTTTGAGACCGTCGACATGCTCGGTCGCGCACCCGACATCCACTGCCTGCCGGTGGGCAACGCCGGCAATATCACGGCGTACTGGGCCGGCTACCGCGAGTATCACCGGGATGGGCTCTCGGAACTGCCGCGCATGTGGGGTTTCCAGGCCGCGGGTGCGGCGCCGCTGGTGCAGGGTGCGCCGGTGGCAGCACCGGAGACCATCGCCACCGCGATTCGGATTGGCAACCCGGCCTCCTGGGTTGCGGCGATCGAGGCGCGGGATTCCTCCGGTGGGCTGATTGAAGCAGTCACCGACGAGGAGATCCTGCAGGCGTATCGATTTCTGGCGGCACGTGAGGGACTGTTCTGCGAGCCGGCAAGTGCGGCCAGCGTCGCGGGGCTGTTGAAG
>JAGWVT010000113.1 GCA_018970765.1 Actinomycetales bacterium | reverse complement strand
GACTATCGCCGAACTCCTCGCTTTCAGTGTGGCAGCCGGGGAATCGCCCAGTGCGGCTCTGGAACGCATCGCTGAAACTGTCAACGGAGATCTGGCCGATGAGATTCGTACTTGTGTCGGAGACCTGCGTGATGGGCAGTCAGTGCACGACGCGCTTCGAGGGCTTGCTGATCGCTGCGGCGTTTCCGAGGTGGAGCGTTTCGTCGATGGCCTGGTGATTTCGCTCGAACGAGGAACTCCACTGGTGGATGTTCTTCGCGCTCAGGCGGCGGATTGTCGGGCAGTGCAGCGCCGGCGCCTCATGGAACTCGCCGGACGCAAGGACGTCCTGATGTTGATTCCGGTGGTGTTCTTCATCCTCCCAACCGTGGTCCTGATTGCACTCTTCCCCGGTGCAGTCAGTCTCGACTTCCTGGTGCCGTAACCCCAATACACACAACAACCGAAAGGAAAGTGCAGCATGTCAATATCGTCACCTGGGTCAGTAACTGTGCGTCTTGCAGTGCGTTTGCAGCAGCACCTAAGCCGCCTGCGATTCCTTGCCGATGATCGCGGCGATGTTCCAGGCTGGGTGCTTGTCGCAGTCATGACCGCCGGTCTTGTCACGGCAATCTGGCTGATCGCCGATGATCGCCTTACCTCAGTGCTGGACAATGCAATCTCTTCTGTCTCAATGCCGTGACCTTTGATCACCTTTTGGAGCGCTTGAGCCGAGTTCGCAATCAAGAGCGCGGCAATGCAGTAGTGGAGTTCGTGCTGGTGACGCCACTGCTGCTTGCCGTGACCTTGGCCATCATGCAGGTGGCACTCGCCCTCCACGTGCGAGCAACGCTTGTGTCTGCGGCTGCTGAGGGAGCACGTGCCTCGGCACTCGCCGGCGCTGATCCGCAGGCGGGTGAGCGCCGCACTCGAGCCCTACTTTCAGGCACCGTTGCCGGTGGTGTGGTCGAGCACATCGAGGTGACGCGCGTTATGCGTCAGGGGCTAGTTGTTCATGAGGTTCGAATTGATGCGGACCTGCCACTTGTGGGTCTGATTGGACCGCGCGCCATGTGTGTGTATGGCCACGCCATGGCTGAATTTGCCTGAGAAGGGTAGAGATCGTCATGTTGAGGAGAGCAGTATTGAGCGATCGCGGTTCTGCAATAACTGAATTCATTGTCGTAGCTGTCCTAATTTTGATGCCGATGGCCTACATCGTCATGTCCGTCATGCGTGTGCAAGCAGCGACGCTAGCCAGCACACAGGCGGCGCGCGAGGCAGGTCGCGCCTTCACCCAATCGGCAAATCTGCCCGCAGCCTTTAACGCGGCCACGATGGCGGCGGGCCTGGCCTTTGATGACCAGGGATTTGCGTTGCCCGCCGACGCCCTCGCGATTAGTTGCCCCGGTGCAAACTGCTTGACCCCCGGCTCAACGGCAGTTGTTGACATCACCTGGTCTGTCCCGCTGCCCTGGTTACCGGCCAGCCTGAGTGATCGATCAGCCGCGGCTATTCCCATTCATGTTCGCCATGTTGCCCCAGTCGACGTCTACCGAGTGACGTCCTGATGGCTGGCCTGCGCCAATCCTGGCGAACGGAACTTAGGAGTGAACGCGGTAGCACGCTGCCTTTGGCCATTGGATTGATCACGATCTGTCTACTTGCGGTGGCCGTGGTGACCGATGTCACGGCTATCTATCTGCAGCGCCGCAATCTCATGGTGGTGGCCGATGCCATGGCCCTAGCTGGCGCCCAGGCCATTGATGTCGACGCCTATTACGCCAGCGGTGCCACCCAGGGCACCAGGCTGGATGCGGGGCGTGTGGTGACTTCGGCCAACGCGCATCTGGATCGCATGGATGCGCGCGTGAGCATTCCTGGTCTAGTCGT
This sequence comes from Actinomycetales bacterium, assembly GCA_018970765.1. GTDB lineage: Bacteria > Actinomycetota > Actinomycetes > S36-B12 > S36-B12 > REEB426. The sequence continues at coordinate 2,795 of JAGWVT010000113.1, read as the reverse complement.
GGAGCAGGTGGTTACGGACGGGCAGCTCGTCCGCATTGTTCTTCGAGCGCCGCTACGCCTGCCGTTCTTCAGTGCCATGGTCGAAGGCCAACCGGACCGCATGATCACGGTGGAGTCCCTGGCTCGCTTGGATTACCGCGCCACGAAGTGAAGCGCCTGTCTCCCACCGGCGCCGCCAGTGCTGCTGTCTGCGAGACTCCAGTTATGAGACGCACCCTTCTAGTGGTCCTTGCTTCACTGGTTGCGCTAGCGCTTATGCCCACCGTTGCACAAGGAAAGACGGTGACAACACTCAAACCGGGCGTCCTCCAAGTGTGCCTGTATCCAGGGTTCGCCCCGTTCGCTATCCAGGGCCAGAAGGGCTGGTCGGGCTGGGATGTTGCCTACCTCAAGGGGTTTGCAAAGCAGCAAGGCCTGGCCTTCAAGCCGGTCTACGTCAAGACTTACAAGAACATTTGGATGCGTCCCGCTAAAGACCAGTGCGACCTCTCAGCGACGGGTATCACGATCACCGCTGACCGAGTGGGGCAGACCGGGAAAGCCGTCACTTGGACGGACCCCTATTACTACGTCGAGCGCGCGTTCATCGTGCGTGAGGGTACGCAGATTAATGGGATCGAGGATGTGGCGGGCAAGACGGTCATCACCACCAAAGGTGCGACGGCCGACATCGATCTGCTTGCGCGTCTGAACAAGGCCGGGATCACCACGACCAAGGTCGAGTACGTGAATATGGAGCAGGAGGCCGCCCAACGCGTCGCTAAGGCCGGCCCTGACGGACCAATTGCATTCGCGGCTGGTGTGGGCAGCATTGACTACTTGGCGAAGGCAGTTCCTGGCCTCACCACAGTTTGGCCACACTGCATGATGCTTCCGGATGGAACGATCTCATCTGAGCCCTTCAGTTTTCCGGTGCGAGCGGCGTCGTCGGGCCTTGCCGAGGCTCTCAATGCCTACGTCAAGGCACCAACGGTGCCGTATCCAGGAGGCCCCGGTAGTGGTCGTGACTGTCCCACCGGTGACTGACCCGCAATTTGAGCCCGTGCCTGTTCGTCGGTGACTGCTGCCTGTGTGTGCGCCTAGGCTGCACCCATGGCGTCCCTGGAAACGGCCGAACGCCTTGCGCAACTAAGCAGCACGATGGCCAGCATCGAAACGGTGTTGGATCTGCCAGCGATGCGCGAGGCAATCGTCGATCTTGAAGCCCAGGCGTCTGCGCCCGATCTGTGGGATGACCAAGAGCGGGCCCAGCAGGTGACCAGTCGGCTGTCATTCCTGCAGGGCGAGTTGCGGCGCGTCGAAGTTCTGTCACGCCGCCTGGCCGACCTGCCGGTGCTGTTTGAGTTAGCGGATAGCGAGCAGGACGAGAGTGCCCTCGCCGAGGCTCAGCGCGAACTCGAAGAGCTGCAGCGAGCCGTAGGAGAACTCGAAGTCCGCACACTGCTGTCCGGTGAGTACGACGCTCGCGAGGCGCTCGTCACCATTCGAGCTGAGGCTGGCGGCGTTGATGCGGCTGACTGGGCAGAAATGTTGCTACGGATGTACACGCGTTACTGCGAGCGGCATGGCTGGCCATTCGAGGTATACGACACCTCCTACGCGGAAGAAGCGGGGATCAAGTCCGCGACCTTCGCCGTCAAAGTCCCCTATGCCTATGGCACGTTGTCCGTAGAGCAGGGCACCCACCGACTGGTGCGAATCTCACCCTTTGACAATCAGGGGCGGCGGCAGACCTCGTTCGCTGGTGTCGAAGTGATTCCGGTCATCGCTCAGACGGACAGCATCGACATTCCCGAAGACGATCTGAGAATCGATGTCTATCGATCAAGCGGGCCGGGCGGCCAGGGGGTTAACACCACCGACTCCGCGGTGCGCATCACCCATATCCCCACCGGCATCGTGGTTTCCTGTCAGAACGAGCGGAGCCAACTCCAGAACCGGGCTACCGCCATGGCGGTGCTTCAGGCCCGCCTGCTGGAGCGGCGGCGCCAGGAAGAGCAGGCCAAGATCGACGCCCTCAAAGGGGATTCGAGTGGCTCCTGGGGTAACCAGATGCGGTCCTATGTGCTGCACCCCTATCAAATGGTGAAGGACCTGCGTACCAACGAGGAGACCGGAAACACCGCTGCGGTCCTCGATGGCGAGATCGACGAATTCATCGAAGCCGGAATTCGTTGGCGTAAGCAGCACGCGTTGCCGGGTCAGAGCCAAAAGTCCCCTTAGACTCCAAGGGTGATCCTGTTCGACCGGGTGTCCAAGCTGTACGCCAATCAGCAGCGACCTGCCCTAGAGGACGTCTCGCTGGAGATTGAAAAAGGTGAGTTCGTCTTCCTGGTGGGCCCATCTGGATCCGGCAAGTCGACCTTCCTGCGCCTGGTGCTGCGCGAGGAGCGCACTACGCGAGGGTCGGTTTGGGTGCTGGGTAAGGATCTGGGCCGGCTATCGAACTGGAAGATCCCGACTCTTCGCCGCCAGATCGGCACGGTGTTCCAGGATTTCCGCCTGCTGCCGAACAAAACCGTCGCCGAAAACGTGGGCTTTGCCCTCGAAGTCATCGGCAAGCCAAAGTCGATCATCCGCAAGGTCGTTCCTGAGGTTCTCGAGGTCGTCGGGTTGGAGGGCAAGGAGCAGCGCCGGCCTGACGAGCTATCTGGCGGTGAACAGCAGCGGGTGGCTATTGCCCGCGCCTTCGTCAACCGTCCGATGCTCCTCATTGCGGACGAACCCACCGGAAACCTCGATCCGGGCACATCGGTGGGGATCATGAAACTTCTTGATCGCATCAATCGACTCGG
>JAGWVT010000033.1 GCA_018970765.1 Actinomycetales bacterium | reverse complement strand
CAGGGTCGGGCGAACCTGGACCCAGAGCGCGCCGCACTGGCAGAGGTCACCAATCCCCGCGGCCACACCGGATCGATCGCTGAGGCTCTGGTCGGCGCCGATGTCTTCATCGGGCTCAGCCAGCCGAACCTCATCACCGCCGCAGATGTCGCACAGATGGCCAATGACCCGATCGTGTTCGCACTCGCTAATCCAGACCCGGAGATCGACCCCGTCGAGGCCGCCAAGGTAGCCCGCGTGGTGGCCACCGGTCGAAGCGACTACCCGAACCAGATCAACAACGTGCTGGCGTTCCCCGGTATCTTTCGCGGCATTCTGGACAGCGGCGGACACAAGATCACCGACGAGATGCTCGTGGCCGCCGCCCGCGCCATCGCGTCAGTAGTCACCGATGAGGCACTCTCAGCGATCTACATCATCCCGAGTGTCTTCGATGCAGCCGTCGCACCGGCGGTCGCCGAGGCAGTCGCGGCGACATCCATGCCCTAGAAAAACGAACCCAACGATTCCCTAGAACGATGTCGAGGGCGTCCAGACGCCGTGCACCTGACGAAGCACGTCAGCTATCTCACCAACCGTTGCATAGGCGGTAACGGCCTGCACGCAAGCAGGCACCACGTTCTCGCCGGCCTGCGCGGCCAGTCGCACTGACTCCAAGCCGTCACGAACAGCGCTCGCGTCTCGGGTAGCCCGCACACGCTCCAGACTCGCAACCTGATCGCGTTCGGCAGCTGGGTCGATGCTGAATACTTCGAATGCCACGGGGTCTGTGACGAACTTGTTGACGCCGACCACGGTTCGCTCGCCAGAGTCAACCGACTGGGCCAACTGCCAGGCGCTGTCGCCCAGGGCGCGCGCGAAGTAACCCGATTCGATACAGCCCAATGCGCCACCGTGCTGGGTGATGACGTCCAGTTCAGCCCAGATGCGCCGCTCCAGATCGTCGGTGAGTGCCTCCAGGATCGTGCTCCCGCCAAGCGGGTCAACCATGGTGGTAACTCCGGTCTCGAACGCCACGATCTGCTGGGTGCGCAGGGCCAGGGTTGCCGCCTGTTCGGTTGGCACGCCCAGCGCCTCATCGAAGGCGCAGACATGCATTGTCTGCACGCCGCCCAAGGCGGCAGCCATGGCCTCAATCGAAGTGCGCACGACATTGTTGAGTGGTTGCTGCGCGGTTAGCGAGGAACCGGCCGTGAAGACGAAGATGCGCAACTGTTCGGACCGCGGGTCCTGCGCACCGTAGGTGTCGCGAACGAGTTTCGCCCACACTCGGCGAGCAGCTCGAAACTTGGCAATCTCCGGCAGGAAGTCCATGTTGCTGGACAGGAATGTGAAAAGCGTCGGCGCGACCGCATCGATGCTCAGCCCGCGCCGAACGGATTCATCCAGGTAGGCCTTGGCGTTGGCGAACGTGAACGCGACCTCTTGGACCGCATCCGATCCAGACTCGCGAATGTGGTACCCGCTCATTGCCAAAGATACCCAACGTGGAATGAATCTCGCGATGTGCTCGATGACGTCAACAGAAAGCTTCAAACCAACACTTGGCGGGAAGATCTGGGTACCGCGCGCGAAGTACTCCTTGAGGACATCGTTCTGAATGAACATGCCGAACTGGTTCGGGTCGACATCCCGCTTTGTGGCCAGTGCCTCGAAAAGTGCCGCCCAGATATAACCGATGGAGTTCGCTGTGGTGCGAACCTGAGTGATCTTCTCTAGGGCGATCTGGTCCATCAGGATCTCGATGTCGGCAAGTGAGTCAATGGCGACGCCGACCTTGCCAACCTCACCCCGGGCTAGGACGTTGTCTGAATCCAGCCCCATCTGCGTGGGAAGGTCGAGTGCGACACTAAATCCCGTTAGACCCTGCGCTAGCAGTGACCGAAAGCGTTCGTTGGTCTGGGCGGCGGTTCCGAACCCGGCGTATTGGCCCATCGTCCATACACCCGGATCGGCACTGATACCCCGCGTGTAAGGAAACTGGCCGGGCTGCTCGGTTGTCATCCCTGCTGCCCCTCCGCGTTGAGTTGCTCGCGCAGCACTTTTTTCGCAATCTTGCCAGTGGAGTTCAAGGGGAATGACTCCACGATGCGTACATCCTTCGGCTTCTTGTACGAGGCCATTCGAGCCTTGCAGTGCTCCAGCACCGCCTGCTCGTCGACTTGGGCACCTGGCAACACGGTGAACAGCGCGGTCACGTGCTGGCCCCATTCAGGATCCTCAACACCAACAACGGCGACCTCGTGCACGCCGGGAACCTCGGCGATCACGTCTTCGATCTCCCGCGGATAGATGTTGTACCCACCCGAGATGATCATGTCGCCCTTGCGATCGACGAGGAACAGGCGACCGTCCTCGTCCATCCGCCCCAGATCACCGGTATGCAACCAACCATCGCGGACCACCTTGGTCACGGTTGCATCGTGCCCTTCTTGACCCCAGTAACCGCGCATGACGTGGTCACCTCGGGTGATTACCTCGCCGATCTCACCGGCCGGTACGACTTTGGATTGTTCATCGACAATGCGTACCTCCACTCCATTGCAAGGCAGACCCGCGCTGGTTAGCAGATCGGTATCCGCCTGGGTCTTTCCGGCAACACCGAGTGCATGATCGCGTTCGTCAAGCACGGTGACAGGCGGGATCGCTTCGACGAGGCCGTAGTACTGAGCCATGTGGGTGGTGATGCGTTCGAAGCACTGCTTGATCTGATCTGGAGGCATCGGTGCGCCGGCATAACCGAGGATCTGCAGGTTGGCCATGCGCTGCGGAGTGATGTCCGGCAGGGCGAGCAAGCGAGCCACCATGGTCGGCACCAATGCGGTAGCTGTCCCACCGCGGTGTTCGATCGCTTCGACGAGCGCCTCGGGTTCGTACTTCGCCTGAACCAACTGACGCGCACCGAATGTGAAGTAGGGCAGGACGAACAGGCCACTGGTGTGCGTGACCGGCCCAGCATGCACCCAGGTATCGCCAGCACTGGGCACCTTCATCAGGAAGTCAGTCACGATGTTGTGCAGGCTGGCCATGCGATTGCGGTGCGTGCGAATGGCTCCCTTGGGTCGGCCGGTCGTACCGGAGGAGTAGTTCAGCGATACCAGCGCGTCCGGTGCAATGTCGAGGATGAGTGGCTCGTCGGATTGTTCGGCTAGGAAGCGCTCGTAGGGAATCGCGCCATCGGCGTCCCCGTTGATCACGATCACCGTATCGACGGCAGCGCGGACCGCCGCGGCGTCATCCCAGAACTTCGCATCCAGGATCAGCGCCCGTGGCGCACAGTCCGCGGCGATCCTGGCCCAGTCATCCGGGTGGAGGCGGTAGTTGAGGGCGGCCCGGCACAGTCCGGCGGTACTGATACCGAGATCAGTTTCGATGTAGGTGTTCTGATTCGACTGCAGGTCGAGCACTCGGTCGCCGTCCTGCAGCCCGAGTGAACGAAGTCCCCGTGCCAATTGCATCACCCGGGCACCGGTACGCCCGAAGGTACTGGTGCCTTCCGGTCCGTCTAAGGCGATCCGATCGCGATACCTGCGCATGGACCTGGCGACCAGTGTTCCGACATCCATTCAGTGCTCCGTTTCCAAGTGTTGCCCGTCGACGTGAAGCCCGTCGACGTGAAGCCCGTCGACGTGAAGCATCGCATCCAGGATCCAGCAGCCGTCTGGCAATACGGTTACCGGATTCAGATCCAGTTCGTAGCCGTCCGGCCACTGCGCCACCGCGGTGGTCAGTCCGAGCACGAGATCCACCAGCGCGGCCCGGTCGGCTTTCGGTCTGCCCCGCACCCCGGCAAGCAGGTGCCCGACGCGGGTCTGGTCCAGCATCGCCTCGACGACCTCGGCATGCACGGGCAGCAGGGTCACCGCGCCATCGGCGACGACCTCCGTCAACACGCCACCAACGCCGATAGTGAGCACCTTGCCCAGTGGACTGGGACTGATACCAATGAGGACTTCAACACCTGGTGGCACGAATCGTTCGACCAGCACCTGAGCCTGATCACGCTGGCCCAGTCGTTCGGCAATCTCCAACAACTGCGCTGCTGCGTCACGCGCCTGCTCAGGGTTGATGTCGAGCAGAACACCGCCAACGTCACTCTTGTGCAGCAGACCAGGAAGCACCGCCTTAAGCACGGCTCGACCACCTACCTGCTGAACAGCGTCGGCAACCTCAGCGAGTAGCGCCTCACCCGGACCGAGCACGACCGACTCAGGAACTGGCAGGCCTGCCTCGGACAGCACCGCCTTAACCTGCGCCTCACTGGCCCCCGCGCCGGGAAAGAGCGCAGGCGGGTGCGCACGAACGCGATCATCATGTTGCTGCCGCGGTGCGGCGATCGGACCGGTGCATGCGGCCAAGCCCGCGAGCGCCTGCACGGCACGCTCCGGGGTGGGCATCACGGCAACACCAGCCTCAGCAAGAAGCTGAGCAGCCTGGGGCGCCAGCCAGCTCGCTCCGGTGCGCGCGGCAACGACCGGCAGACCAGTGCGGGCGCGCACCTTGCCCAGTGCGTTGGCGATGCGCAGCACGTCGTCACCCACCAACACTGCGAAGCAGGCAACGATGGCGTCCACATTCGGGTCGTCAGCCAGCCGATCCACGCAGCGTTCGAAGAGCCCCGGCTCAGCCATGACCGCAGCGGTGACATCGACCGGGTTTGTGGCGTTCCCGTAGGCCGGCACAATGGCCGTGAGGTCAGTGATGGTCTGCGCTGATAGCTCAGCCAGCTGCAAGCCGTGATCGGCGATGGCGTCTGCGGCCAGGATGCCGCTGCCCCCGGAGGTGGTGACGACTCCGATTCGTGGTGTGCCAGTACGCGGGGAGGTGCTGCGCTCCAATCGCGCACCGGTGGCCAGCAGTGCACCCAGGTCAAGCAGGGCGTCCAGATCACCAACCCGCGCGATACCAGCGCGCGCCAGGGCGGCGTCGACGACTGCGTCAGGGGAGGCCAGCGCTCCCGTATGCGATGCGGCCGCACGCGCGCCGGCTTCACTGCGCCCGGCTTTCAGTACTGCGATTGGACTATGGCGGGCGCCCTGGGCCAGCGGCGTGATGTCATCGAGGGCTTCCACGTAGAGCAGGACTGCCTGCACCTCAGGCTCCTCAGCCATGACCCGCGCGACCTCCAGCGCGGTCACGTCGGCCTCGTTACCTGTCGTCACCGCGATGCCGATCGGCACGCCACGTTCCATACCAAGGGAAAGCGCGCCAAACCCCAGGGCACCGGACTGGCTCACCAGCGCGATTCGACCGGTGGGCAGTGGTGTTGCCTCGGCACTGAACAGCGGGCTGAACGTGGCCATCAGGTGTCGTGCACCGCCGACTGAGCCGATGCAGTTCGGTCCAACCAGTCGCATACCCGCTGAGCGCGCGATCTGCACGAGACGCTGCTGGGCCTGTGCACCGGCCTCATCTGCCTCAGCAAAGCCACTTGACATGACGATGCAGGTCCGCACGCCGGCTGCCGCGCAGTCCTGAACAGCCTCCTGCACAGCAGCTGCCGGCACCATCACGCAGGCAAGTTCTACCTGCCCGGTCACGTCGCGGATATTGGCGACCGCTGGAATTCCCAGGATGGTGCCGCCCTTGGGATTCACCGGAACGATGCGACCTTCGTAGCCGAAGCGCTGCAGGTAATCAATCGGCAGTCGACCCATCGCTCCGGCACGCTCGGTTGCACCGATCACCGCGACACTGGAGGCATCCCACAGTGGCCGGATACCGGCTGCAGAAGGTGCCGTCACGGAATGACCGCCGTCCCCTCGATTTCAATCAATGCTTGGTCATCCCACAGTCTGGTCACACCGACCAAGGTCATGGCCGGGTAGTCCCGACCAGCCAGCCGGCGCCAGATTGCGCCGATCTCCTTGGCGTTGGCGCGATAGTCCCCTGGATCAATGCAAAAGATGGTGAGTTTCGCCAAGTGCTGTGGTTCACCGCCGGCCGCTTGCAGCGCGGTGAGCAGATTCGTCATGACCTTCTCGAACTGTTCGACGATGGTGCGCCCGACGATCGTGCCGGTGCCATCCAGTGCCGTTTGACCGGCGAGCAGCACGATGGAGCCGGACTGCACCACGACAGCATGCGAAAAGCCAATCGGCGGAGCAAGGGACTCCGGGTTGATGCGCTGCAGACTCATGGCTGGATCCTTCCGCCGTCGATAGTGATGCCCTGTCCGTTAATGCCACCGCGATCATGAACGAGAAACGTCACCGCATCGGCGACCTCCTCGGGGGTGATGAGGCGATTGATCGGCTGCATGCGGGCTAACCGCTCAGCGACATCAGCCGCGGCTCGACCAGTCTTGGCCACAATCGACTCGATGGACTTCTGCGTCATGGGGGTGTCCACATAGGCCGGGCAGACGGCGTTCACCGTGATGCCGGTGGTCGCCAGTTCAGCTGCGGCCGCGCGGACCATGCCGAGCACGGCGTGCTTGGCGGCGGTATAGGCCAGGATGTACGGCGCACCGGCACGCGATGCAACGCTGGCCACCACCACGATTCGTCCAAAACCTTGCTCACGCATGACCGGCACCGCGGCTCGCAGGAATCGAAAGGGCGCGGTGGCATTGAGCTCGAGCATGCGAGCCCAGAGGTCGTCATCGGTTTCCTCGATGGTCGCCGAGACACCCTCGCCGGCGTTTAACACCAGCACGTCCAGTCCACCCCACTGGCGGACCACCGCGTCGATGAGTTCCGACGGTGCCGCCGGATCGGTGGCATCGGCCGGCAGGACCATCGTCGGGACGGTGAGCCGATCGGCAAGTGCTTGCAGATCTGCCTGGCCGCGAGCCGTCAGGGCCACCTGGTGGTTGTGGTGCGCCAGCGATGCGGCGATCGAGGCGCCAATTCCTCGGCTGGCGCCGGTGACCAGGCAGCGCATGACCCGCGTGCTGCCATGGGCGGGGACCGTGGTCGCCATCGGGCCTCCAGGGTGAGGGCGCCAGGGGCGGTAGCGCGCCGGATTGTCGATCGGCAAGAATACGACACATGACTCGACGCCCGGTCATCGCGGCTGCGAAGCGGACGGTCTTCGGTCGCAACCGTGGGGGCCTATCGGCGATCCGCCCCGACGACCTGCTCGCCTTGACTTTGCAGGAACTCTTGGCGGCTACCCCGAACCTCGACCCGGCACAGATCGACGACGTGATCATGGGTGATGCCAATGGAGCGGGTGAGGACAACCGCAACGTGGCACGCATGGGTGCGCTGCTTGCCGGACTGCCAACATCGGTGCCCGGGGTAACCCTGAATCGCCTTTGCGGCTCCGGCGCCGAAGCCTTGGTGCAGGGTGCCAGGGCTGTGCGGTCCGGGGATATGGACATCGTGATTGCCGGCGGGGTGGAATCGATGAGCCGCGCTCCCTACGTGCTCCCCAAAGCAGATCGCGCACTAGACCCGGGCATGGGTCTGGAGCAGACCACCGTCGGCTGGCGCATGGTGAATCCGAAGTTCCCCGCGCACTGGACGCGCAGTCTGGGTACCTGCGCAGAAAGCACCGCCGCCCGACGCAACATCGGGCGCGAGGCCCAGGATGCCTGGGCACTGCGGTCCCATCAGCGCGTTGCCCAGGCATGGGCCGAAGGCAAGCATGACGGCTTCGCGTTCGCTGTTGGTGATGTGACCCGCGATGAGTGCGTCCGCGATGACGCAACGGCGGCATCCCTGGCAGCCCTGAAGCCCGCATTCACTCCCGATGGTTCGGTCACCGCAGGGAACTCCTCGCCAATCAACGACGGTGCTGTGGCCACCCTGGTGGTGGAGGAATCACTGGTCGGGGCACTTGGTCTTGAGCCCATTGGCGCCATCCTTGGCTCGGCGGTGATCGCCGGTGAGCCAGACGACTTCGCCGCAGCACCGGTGCCAGCCATGCGCAAACTGCTGGCCCGAACCGGTCGCACCATCGAAGAGATCGACCTGGTCGAGGTGAACGAAGCCTTTGCGGCCGTCGTCCTCACCGTGCTCCATGACATGCCTGACCTGAACCCGGACATCGTGAACGTCAACGGTGGTGCGATCGCCATCGGCCATCCGGTTGGGGCTTCGGCGGCGCGCGTCGTGGTGGATGCCTGCCGGGAGTTACAGCGTCGCGGCGGCGGACTGGGGATCGCCACCGCGTGTATTGGTGTCGGACTGGGTATTGCGATTCTCGTGGAGGTGCCATGATCAAGGTTGAGGACTTCACCGACGTGCTCTATGCGGTACAGGACGGTGTCGCAGTCATCACGATCAATCGTCCCGACCGTTACAACGCCTTGCGCGGTCGTACCGTCGACGAACTCATCTATGCGTTCCGTCAAGCGTGGGTCGACAGCACTGTCGGCGCAATCGTGCTCACCGGTGCCGGTGACAAGGCCTTCTGCAGTGGTGGCGATCAGAAGGAGCGTGCGCTGACCGGTGGCTACGGCCAAACCGAGAGTGGCATGTTCGAGATCGAGCGCCTGCATCAGACAATCCGGCAGGTGCCCAAGCCGGTGATTGCCGCAGTCAATGGATTCGCCATTGGCGGCGGACATGTCTTGCACGTGCTCTGCGACGTTTCCCTGGCATCCACCACTGCTCGCTTCGGTCAAGTAGGCCCACGCGTTGGGTCCTTCGACGCCGGGTTCGGCACTGCCTATCTGGCTCGTGTAGTCGGGGAGAAGCGGGCCCGGGAGATCTGGTTCTTCTGCGAGCAGTACGACGCCGAAACAGCCGAGCGCTGGGGCTTGGTCAATCGCGTACTGCCACCAGACGCACTGATGGATGAAGCGCTGGCCTGGGGGCGCAAAGCTTGCGCGCTCTCCCCCAAGGCACTTCGAACACTCAAGCATTCCTTCAACGCGGACACCGATCACATCATCGGCATCCAGTCCCTGGCCTTCGACGTGCTCGACCTGTTCGTCGACACCCCGGAGGCCAAGGAAGGTGGCGCGGCGTTCATCGAGAAGCGCCCGCCGGACTTCACACCGTTCCGCTAACTGAGCAGGCGCGAGGCCACCTGGAACCCCGAGCCACCGCCCAGGCCAGGACCTGGATGCGTGGATGCCCCGATCTGCCAGAGCCCGATGATTCCGGTTGAGTGCCCGGTTGCGGTGGACAGTGGACGCCAGAGTGCGTACTGGTCCAGTCGGCAGTCGCCGGCATACGGATCACCGCCAACGAGGTTGATGTTGAGTGCCTGCAGGTCGGCTGGCCCGAGCACATGGCGCGCCGTCTGCGCTGAGCGGATGTTGCGAATATGCGGCTCCAGCTGCGCTATAACGCGGTCGGCGTACGCGTCGCGTAGTTGCGGCGTCCAACCCGTCGCATCGACAGAGATCTCACCGGCCAGGTCACCGCGCGGATTGCGCGGATTCTCCTGCAACTGGATCCACAGCAGGCCCTTCCCGGCAGGTGCTCGACTGGGATCGACGGTGGTGGGCTGGCCCACCACGATGGTGGGCCGACGCGGTAACAGGCCGCGACCGGCAGCACTCACCGATTCGGTGAGTGTGTCCATGCTGTCGAGTACGTGCACGATCGCCACGTCCCGCATGGAGGCCTCTGCCCAGTCGGGAGCCTCGGATAGGGCCAGATGGATCTGCATCCCGGCTCGGCCGTAGCGGAACGCCTGCGCCGCCGCTTGACGCGCCGGATCGACCGGAGCATCGGCCAGCAGGCCGCTGTAGAGCGCCTGCGGTGTGACGGAGGCCAGCACCGCGCGCTTTGCAGCGATCACGGAGCCATCGGCTAGGCGTACACCGGTGGCGCGCCCTCCGCTGACCTCGATGCGGGTCACCTCACTGCCGAGCAGCACTTGACCGCCGGCACCGGTGATGATGCCGGTCAGCGCTTCGACCAAGCGCACGCCCCCGCCGACCGGGACGGGCATGCCGCCCCACGCGATCGCGGCTCCGATCACCTGCGTGATGAACGCACTGCCAGAGTCCTCGGGCCCCAGTCCGTTATGCAGGGCCCACGGTCCGAGCAGTGCTCTGGTGACCGGCGACTGGAAAGTGCGGTCGAGCCACGGCCCGGCTGGTTCCAGGAGTTCGGCTCCACTCGCGGCAAGTCCCTGCCGACCTAACTGACGGTAAGCCTTCCACCCGAACTTCCAGGCCGACCGTCGCCAGAAGTCCAGGCCCAGCACACCGAACGCGAGGTCGGCCTTGGCGCCAAAGCCGGCAAGCATGGCGTTCCAGGCATCGGCGTCGCCAACGGCGCCCATAGCTTCGGTGGTTGCCGCTGGGTCCGTGGACAAGGTCATTGATCCGTCTGCGCAGACCACGCCGGTCGGCGTTGTGGTGTTCAGGTACTCCAGGCCCCGCGCAGCCAGATCGGGGGCAAGTTCGGCATAGGCCGGTCCACCTACGAAGAGCGGGTGCCAACTGGACAGCAACTCCACGGTGTACCCGTCAAACAGGTCGGTCCTGGTACAGATTGCGCCACCGGCATAGTCCGAGCGCTCACAGACCGTGACGCCCCAGCCCTTCCGGGCCAGCAGGGCACCGGCAACGAGGGCGTTGATGCCGCTTCCGACGATCACCGCGTCTGCGGTCATGGCTCCTCCAGGTGTGACGGTATGACCCTGAGTCGGGCAGGTCATTGCACCGCAGACGGTATCTCGCAAGGATGGCGGCCGTCAGGATTCCTCAACAATGGAGTCCTCGAGCGTGGATATCCCGTCCATGACTCTGCGGGACTGGGACGGAATAGGAGTGCATATGCGCCAGGCAGCTGACGTCGTTGTGGTGGGTGCCGGGATTAATGGCCTGTCCGCCGCTGCGCTACTTGCAACGAAAGGGCGCTCAGTCATCGTCCTGGAGGAGCAGCCGGAACCCGGTGGTGCGGTGCGCACCGCCGAGGTGACCCTGCCGGGCTTCAAGCACGATCTATTTGCCATGAATCTCGGGCTATTCGCCGGAGGCCCGGTCAACGCCGCACTCGGTCAAACCCTTGCCCAGCACGGATTTGCGCTGGTGCCGTCTGCGAAGCCGTTCTGCTCAGTGTTTCCCGACGGCAGCATGCTCGGCGTCGAGGCTGACGTCGAGCGCACCATCGCCAATGTGGCCGCGGTTGCCCCCGAAGACGTCGCCGCATGGCAGCGGCTCACCGAGCAACTCGGCGCTTGGGCCCCGTACCTCATCGGCATTCTGGGCTCGGACCTGCCGTCCTGGTCGGCGGTTCGCACGCTGCTCAAGGCGCGCAAGCAGCTTGGCATGGATGGTGTCTACGAGATGATCCGTCTGGCCCTGCAGAGCACACGCGCCTTCACCGAGGAGAACTTCACCTCACCCAAGACCCGAGCATTGACTGCCTCATGGGGAATGCATCTGGACTTCGCACCCGATATCTCCGGCGGTGCACTGTTCTCATTCCTGGAGACGATCGGCGGGCAGTTGTTCGGCATGGTCATCGGCAAGGGCGGTGCAGCATGCATGATCAATGCACTTGTCGGCACGATCGAGGCGAACGGCGGCTCCGTACTCTGCGGTCAGCGCGTGACGGAGTTTCTCGTGGAAGGTAACCGGGCTGTCGGCGTGCAGTTGGCCGATGGAACACAGGTGCGTGCCCGACGCGCAGTCATCTCGAACGTCAACCCGCGACTCATGCCTGACCTACTACCCGCGCAACTGCGCAGCGAACCGGTGGTGCAGCGTGCTCGGACGTTCCGCCCGGGCCTGGGCACGATGATGATCCACTGCGCACTGGATGGTCTACCACCCTGGACCGCAAGTGAGGCGGCCAGCTACAACTACGTGCATATCGGTCCGTGGTTGGACGACATGGCCCGCACATATACGCAGGCTGCCGCTGGGGAACTGCCCGACTCACCAACGCTGGTCGTGGGTCAACCGACAGTGAGTGACCCAAGTCGTGCCCCCGAGGGTCAGCATGTGCTCTGGGTGCAGGTACGCATGCTGCCCCTTGAATTGGCAGACGGGCGCTCCTGGGACGAGGCGGGAGAGGCCTACGCGGATCAGGTGATGGCGAAGATTGAGCAGTACGCGCCCGGACTGCGTGCGCGCGTGCTCGCACGCACGGTACTCACCCCCACCGATCTGGAACGCGCCAACGTAAACCTCATCCTCGGCGATTCCCTCGGTGGAAGCCATCACCCGGCGCAGTTCTTTTTCCTGCGGCCCGTTCCCGGATGGGGACGTCACCGCGCACCGGTGCGCGATCTGTTCCTATGCGGTGCGGGCACCTGGCCCGGCGGTGGTGTCGGCGGCGGCAGTGGTGCCATGGTGGCCGCGAAGGTGAAGTAGTCGCGGCAACTTTCACGACAAAACAGACTGGGGCGCGGCGATCGCTCGCCGCGCCCCAGTCTCGTCGGTTACTTGGCGACGAACGCCAGCACACGGCAGGGGCTACCCGAGCCGTTGACGATCGGCAGCGGCGCAGCGACCACCACGGCACCCGTGACGGGCAGCCGGTTGAGGTTGCGCAGCTGTGTCAGGCCGTACTTGTTGGCGCCGAGGAACAGCGTGTGGCAGGGGAACGGCGGATCGAACGCGAATGCGCCACCCGCGTCGGTGCCCACCGTCTCCACGCCCATACCCAGAATGTCGGTCTCCTCTGCCAGGTACTTCGCAGCTGCCGGCGTCATACCCGGTGTGTGTGGACCGTTGGCGTCAGCGTTGGCGAACGCGGCCGGGTCGTCGCCGAACTTCGACCACCCAGTGCGGTACAGCACCCAGGAATGCTTGGGCATGGCGCCGTTCTGCGCCTCCCATGCCTTGATGTCAGCGACATCCAGGCAGAAGTCAGGATTCTGTGCCACCTCGGCGGTCTTATCGATGACAACCGCCGGGCCAACGAGGCGCTGCGCCGGAACCTGGCTGACGTCGTCCAGATCCTTGCCCGTCACCCAGTGGATGGGAGCGTCGAAGTGCGTGCCGGTGTGCTCGCCGGTGTGGAAGTTGTTCCAGTACCAGGCCGGGCCCTTTTCGTCGTACCGGCTGATGAGCTCCAACTCGAATGGTGCGGTCTGACCCATCTCCGGGGGAAGGCCCAGAATCGGGGTGCCCGAATGCAGCGGCGATGTGAGGTCGATGACCTCGACTGAGCCGTCGACCAGCCCAGCTGCCAGGGCGGAGAGATCTGCCATGTGCTGTCCTTTCCATTGGTAATGAATGAATGCTGCGGGTTCAGTCGTGTGCAGGACGCTAGCGGAGTCCCGGTACGCGGGTTACAACAATCCGCAGAACCACGGCTGGTCGGCCAAACGCCCCGTCACCGACTCGGGCGCCAGCGACTCGGTCGCTCCTGGTTCTGGCTCGGTAGCACCAGTTCCAGCCGCGGCTTGGGATCCTCGGCACGGCCTGCAGGTGGCTTGCGTCGACCGGCGCGGTACTGCACGGGCCACGGCACCGAAACCTCCTGGTCCGCAGCAGCGTGCAGGGTCCAGGCTGGATCGAACAGGTGCGGACGGCCAAGGGCGCAAAGGTCAGCGCGTCCGGCGGCAATGATGGTGTTCACGTCATCGGCACTGCTGATCGACCCCACGGCCATCGTGGCGACACCCACGCGATTGCGGATCCGGTCGGCGTACGGCGTTTGGTACGACCGGCCGTAGTCCGGCTTGGCTGCGGGCGTGGTTTGGCCTGTTGAGACGTCGATGAGATCTGCGCCGTGCTCTGTGAAGGCTTCGGCGATCGCTACGGAATCTTCCACGCTCAAGCCGTCGCTGACCCAGTCGGATGCCGAAATTCGCACACTCATCGGGCGATCTGACGGCCAGGCCGCACGCACCGCATCGAAGACCTCCAAGGGGAAACGCAGGCGATTGGTCACCGAGCCCCCATATTCATCCGTTCGCCGATTGCTCACCGGGGTCAGGAAGCTCGACAGCAGATAGCCGTGGGCACAGTGCAACTCGAGCAGATCAAAACCGGCCGCCGCTGCCCGTTGGGTTGCCTCGATGAACTCCTGCTTCACGGCATCCATGTCTGCGCGTGTCATCTCGCGAGGCACCTGGCTTACCTCGAGGTACGGCAGCGCCGACGGACCAATGAGCGGCCAGTTCCCCGAATCAAGGGGCTGGTCGATGCCTTCCCACATGAGCTTGGTGGAGCCTTTGCGACCGGAGTGACCCAACTGCACACCGATCTTCGCCGCAGTCGTGTGCACGAAGTCGACGATCGACTTCCAGGCATGTTGCTGCTCTTCGCTCCACAGGCCAGTGCAGCCGGGAGTGATGCGGCCCTCCGACGAGGTGCAGACCATCTCGGTCATCACCAACCCAGCGCCACCAAGCGCTCGAGCACCAAGGTGCACTTTGTGGAAGTCAGCCGGCACACCATCGACTGCCGAGTACATGTCCATTGCCGAAACGACCACGCGATTGGGCAGGGTGAGTCCACGCATGGTGAATGGCAGGAACATGGGTGGTACGGACGCTGTGCCGGCCGGTACGCGACCGCGCCGAATCTGATCAGCCAGGAACCAGTCGTCCAACTGCTGCACGAACTGTGGATCCCGCTGCTTCAAGTTGTCGTAGGTAATGCGTCGACTGCGCGTCATCAGATTGAAGGTGAACTGAATCGCGTCCTGACCCTGGTACTGGTCGAGTTCCTCAAACCACTCCAGGCTGGCTTGGGCGGCTCGCTGTGTGCTCTTGATGACGGGCAGGCGCTCCTCGTCGTACGCCTTCAGCGCAGCGTCAATCGTCGGCTGCTCGAATAGGCAAGCAGCCAGCGCTAGGGAATCCTCCATGGCCAACTTGGTGCCCGAGCCGATCGAGAAGTGCGCGGTATGCGCGGCATCGCCGAGCAACACCAGATTTTTGTAGACCAAGGTGCGATTGCGAATTGTTCGGAAACTCACCCACTTGCTGTTGTTGGCCAGCAAGCTGCCCCCTTGCAGAGCCTTGGCGAAGATGACCTTCAGTCGCTCGATGCTCTCGACATCACTGACTCCAGGGGGAAGGCTGGCCGCGTCAACGGCGTCGAATCCGGCACGCCGCCAGACGTCCTCGTGCATTTCCACGATGAAGGTGGAGAGTTTGTCGTCCATCGGATAGGCGTGCACCTGCATGGTGCCCCACTGCGTGTGCTCAACGAAGAACTCGAACGCCTCGTAGACGGTGTCGGTACCTAGCCACATGAACTTGCAAAGCCGCGGATCAACGGTGGTGCCGAAGTTTTCGGCGAAGCGTTCACGGATAGCGCTGTTGATGCCATCGCTGGCAATAACCAGGTCGTAACCTGCCATGAGTTGTCCGACATCTGGCGCCTCGGTGCGGTACTGCACGGAAAGGCCATACTCGGCTGCGCGGTCCTGCAGCACCTTGAGCAGCTGCTTGCGACTCATCGCCGCGAACCCGTTGCCACCGATGGTGAAGACCGTGTCGCGGAACGTGATGTCAATGTCGTCCCAGTACGCGAAGGACTTACTCATTGCCGCAAATACGCCCGGATCGGACGCCTTGATGCCAGCCAAGGTCTGATCGCTGAACACAACACCGAAGCCAAAGGTGTCGTCTGGGGCGTTGCGTTCCCAGATGTCGATGTGTACCGACGGGTCAAGCTGCCGGACCAGCGTGGCGAAGTACAGCCCACCTGGGCCCCCACCGATGACCGCGATCCTCATGATGCTC
This sequence comes from Actinomycetales bacterium, assembly GCA_018970765.1. Classification (GTDB taxonomy): domain Bacteria; phylum Actinomycetota; class Actinomycetes; order S36-B12; family S36-B12; genus REEB426. The sequence continues at coordinate 11,346 of JAGWVT010000033.1, read as the reverse complement.
CTCTTTCTGCCAAGGGCCGGTTGAGACCGTCATGCACCGGGACCTAGGCTCTTGCGGTAATTTGACTTTCGCAAATAGTACGACATACCGCATCGGGCTGCCGGAGAATCGGAGGAATCATGGACCTGGGGCAAATCGTCGCTGATCGACCCGCACGCTTCACCGACAAGGTAGCCGTGGTGACCGGTGGCGCCGGCGGACTGGGGCAGGCCATCAGCGCTGCATTCCTCGCGGAGGGGGCGTCAGTCCAGATTCTGGATGCCAACGCCGATGCGGTGGCATCCGCCGTGCAGCAACTGAACAACTCCGTTGACGGCGCCGTTGGGCGAGTCATCGGCAGCGTGGTCGACGTCCGCGAACCGGATCAGGTCGCCGCGGCACTGCAGCAGGCTGCCGACCAACTGGGGCGCTTGGACGTGCTCGTCGCCGCAGCTGGCGGAAGCCTGGGCACACCGAGGGATCTAAATGACATCGACGAGGACGCGCTGGACCTGGTTATCGATGTGAACTTGAAGGGCACCTTCTACTGCGCCCAGGCCGCCATCCCCCATATGCGAGCTGCGGGCGGGGGTGCCGTGGTCACGTTCTCATCCATCGGTGGTCGTTCCACCAGCCCGGTCACCGGTGTCCCCTATGCCGCCGCCAAGGCCGGCATTCTTGGCCTAACCCGTCGCCTGGCTCGCGAGGTCGGTCCGGACGGCATCCGGGTGAACGCGATCGCGCCGGGCCTGTTCCTCACTGGCCGCCTGACCGGCATGTTTGACGCCATGTCCGAGCCCGATCGACGCAGTGTCATTGAAGGGATCCCCCTCGGGCGCATGCCGGACCTGCGCGAGTGCGTGGACCCAGTCCTCTTCCTGGCCAGTGACGAGGCCTCGTACATCACCGGCGTGGTTCTGGACGTCAACGGAGGCCGCTTCATGAGCGGCTGAATGCCGCACAGAACTGACTCCGAGACCTGGTGGACAAATCGTTCTTTTTTTATACGATTTGTCCATGCAGATTCCGCGTCTTGCTCAACAGACGCTTGATCGCTTTTCTCATGGCTTTCCTGTGCTGTGGATCACCGGCCCACGGCAGTCTGGGAAAACGACGCTCAGCCAAATCGCGCGCCCGGACCTGCCCTATGTCAACCTCGAGCGGCCGGACGAAAGAGTATTTGCCCTAAACGACCCACGGGGTTTCCTTGCCGCGTATCCGGACGGCGCCATCCTTGATGAGGTCCAGTACGTCCCCGAGCTCACGTCCTGGTTGCAGGCCCACGTAGACGCCGACGGTCGGATGGGACGTTGGCTCCTGACCGGATCACAACAACCGGCTATCGCCCAGGGCGTTAGCCAGTCTCTGGCGGGTCGAGTCGGGCGCATTGAACTGCTGCCACTGTCTGGTCGCGAGCTTGCCGACGTGGGCCTTCTCCCGCGTTCACTCGATGACATGCTGTATGTCGGCGGATATCCCACGCTCTTTGATCGCCCGGTCTCCCCCACGGATTGGATCGGCAACTATTTCGCCACTTACGTGGAAAGGGATGTCCGTCTCCTTACTGCCGTGCATCAAATGGACACCTTCGTGCGCTTCGTGCGGCTTTGCGCTGCGCGAAGTAGTCAACTGTTGAATCTGTCCTCACTGGGCAACGATGCCGGCGTGTCCGTCATGACGGTGCGTAATTGGCTGTCCGTCTTGAGAGCCACGTATGTCCTAGACCTTGTTGAGCCCTACTCTCCAAATGTCACAACACGACTTGTCAAGTCACCAAAACTCCTCTTCCTCGATGTTGGTCTGATGGCCTACCTACTGGGGATTCATGAAGCGTCGCAGATTGCCGCGCACCCCCTGCGCGGCGCGCTCTTCGAAACCTGGGGCATCACTGAGCAATTGAAGGCCTGGCGCAATGCTGGGGGACCACAGCGCGCGATGTTCCTTCGCGATCGACGGGGCGCTGAGATCGACCTTGTGTACTCCCAGAGTGGCTTACTACACGGCGTTGAATTCAAGGCCGGTGCCACCATCTCGAGTGATTGGTCCAAGGCCGCGGAGCTCTGGCAGCAAAGAACCAAGGAGCCGTGGGCAAGGCCGACGGTCGTGTTCGGCGGGGACAACGATTCCCACCGATCGGCGATCGATTTCATTGGCTGGCGCAGCTACGCGCGATCACTGACGTGACTAGAGCTTCTCGACGGGCGCATAACGAAGGAGCAGGCGCTTGGTTCCGGCCGAGCCGAAGTCAATTGTGGCGTCAGCTCGCTCTCCAGACCCACCGACGGCGACCACGGTGCCGAGTCCAAACTTCTCGTGGGTGACCCGATCCCCCGGTTGCAGAGCGATGACGGGCTGCTCACTGATCACGCGGTTACCGAAACGAACCTGTGCCCCGGTACTGGCGGCAACGGTCGACTGTGGTGACTCTTCACCGCGCCACTGCAGGACTTCAGCGGGAATCTCTTCCAGGAATCGTGATGGTGGGTTGAAGGACGGTGCACCCCAGGCCGCACGCACCGTGGACCTAGACAGGTATAGGCGTTCCCGGGCCCTGGTGATGCCCACGTAGGCCAGCCGGCGCTCCTCATCCAACTCCCGCGGATCGCCAAGGGAGCGCATGTGCGGAAAGACACCATCTTCCATGCCGGTGAGGAACACCACCGGAAACTCAAGGCCCTTGGCCGTGTGCAGGGTCATTAGCGTGACCACGCCACCACTTTCGTTGAGGTCAGGAATCTCATCGGCATCCGCAACCAGCGCAACCTGCTCAAGAAACTCCACCAGAGTGCCTTCGGGGTGCTGCTCGGAGAACTCAGTTGCAACGGCCTGCAACTCGGCCAGGTTCTCCGCTCTGCCCTGCTCCTGCGGATCATCCGATGATTGCAGCTCCGCGAGGTAGCCACTGGCTTCCAGTGCCGCCGTCAGGATGGTGCCCGGATCGGAACCGGCTTCGACAAGGGTGCGCAGATCACGCATCATCTCGTTGAAGCCCGCGATCGCCGCAGCAGACCGGGTGGCCAATTGCGGGATCTCGCTGACGCGCTCAAGGGCCGAAGTAAAGGCAATCCGTTCCCGCTGGGCAAAGGAGTGCACGAGTTCCTCGGCCTTGTCACCAATGCCGCGCTTGGGGACATTGAGTATGCGGCGGACAGAGACTTCGTCATCCGGGTTCGCAATCGAGCGCAGATAGGCCAGTGCATCTCGCACTTCGCGACGCTCGTAAAAGCGCACACCGCCAACGACGCGATAGGGCAATCCATACCTAATGAAGACATCTTCAACGGCGCGCGATTGCGCGTTGGTTCGGTAGAAGACCGCAACGTCCCCACGCCGAATCGTGCCAGCATCGGTGAGGTCGTCGATCTCGTCAGCAATGAAGGCAGCTTCATCGTGCTCGTCCTGGGCGACGAATCCGATGATGGGCGCGCCAGCTCCCGCATCGGTCCACAGCCTTTTCGGTCGGCGATCGGCATTGCGAGAAATGACGGCGTTTGCCGCCGACAGGATGTTCTGCGTCGACCGGTAGTTCTGCTCCAGAACAACCGTCGTGGCATCCGGATAGTCGCGCTCGAACTCCTCGATATTGCGAATAGTCGCGCCGCGAAATGCGTAGATGGACTGATCGGCATCGCCGACAACACATAACTGACCCGGCGGCAGGGATGCCTCTCCAGGGCCAACGAGTTCACGGACCAACACGTACTGCGCATGGTTGGTGTCCTGGTACTCGTCCACCAGCACGTGCCGAAAGCGCCGGCGGTAATGCTCGGCCACGTCCGGGAAGAGTTGAAGTACTGCGACAGCACCCATGATCAGATCGTCGAAGTCCATTGCGTTGGCGCGACGCAGCCGCTGTTGGTAGTCCCGGTAGGCCTCAGCCAGGGTCTGCTCGGTGTGGTTGACAGCTCGGGTTGACCAGGTGTCCTCGTCGATCAATTCGTTCTTCAGGTTTGAAACTTGAGCAAGGAAGGACTTCGGCGGATAACGGCGCGGATCCAGGTCTAACTCGCGGATGACCATGGTCATCAATCGGACGGCATCGGCCTGGTCATAGATCGTGAACGAACTGCTGAGACCAAGGCGGCCAGCCTCGCTGCGCAGAATTCGAACGCAGGCACTGTGAAAGGTCGATACCCACATGGCACGAGCACGCTGACCCACCAGTTCAGCAACGCGCTCCTTCATCTCTCCGGCTGCCTTATTGGTGAACGTGATGGCAAGAATTTCACCGGGTTGCGCGTCGCCGGTGGCCAGCAGATGCGCCACTCGACGCGTTAGTACGCGGGTCTTGCCGGAACCTGCTCCAGCAATGATGAGCAGCGGTCCCCCGCGGTGTTCCACCGCAGCACGCTGAGCGGGATTGAGATCGACGACAAGTCGTTCGACTGCGTCAGCACTCACCGACACATCGTAGGTGCGTCAGCGCAAATAGCCGATAACCGTTGCCACAGCCTTGGTATCAACATCGCTGCTGAACGTCAGCGACCCATCAGGTCCCACCTGGGCCAGCACGACGCTTGCGTAGGCCTTATTAGCAACGACCTGTGCTGAGCGGGTTCCCGGCGGGCTGCCCCCCGTCGGATAGACCGCCACGGTTCCATCATTGGTGGCCTTGGCGGTACGGATGCGCAGAACCACGGCCTTGACACGCTTCTTGCCTGGTAGGCCCGCCGCACGAAGCGTCGCGACAGCGATCGGTTGACCGGCAACAAGGCGTCCCTTGAACAGGCGAGCACCCGGCAGCGCAACGAACTCACCAGCCGTATCTCCAGTGCCATAGCCGAGTAACTCCACGCGCATGGAGACGCTCGCCCGCTTGGCGGCGCGAATATCCATAGCACCTGCAGTGACGGGGACAACGAGGACTTTCTTCGTCATGCCCTTCGCACCGAAGCGCACTCGCGCCGTGCGATCAGCGGTGCCCATGCGCAGCGCACCGCGACCGTCAGCGTCTTTCGCCGTGACGAACAGCACCGCCGAGGTGGCCTGCGCGGGCAAGCCGGTTACTGCGATCTGCCGCTGCTCACCCGGCTTCAGGGGGCCATCACTGGTGGACTCATAACCAACGATTGACCCGACCGCCACCAGTTGACCTTCCGGGACGCTCGGTGACGTTGGCACCGTTGGCACTGTTGGCACCGTTGGCACTGTTGGCGGCTGGGTTGTTGTCGGCGCAGTCGGAGTCGTCGGTGTCGTTGGCGCAACCGGCGCCACGGGCGCCGCTGTCGCTGGCCCAAGCGAAGCCGTCGGTGCAACTGGCACCGCCGCAGCATGGGCACTACCAGGCGTTGAGGCGGTGTAGTACCCGACGACCTCCACCACGATGTCAGCTGCACCGCGGCTGACAGACACTCCGATGGTGCCGTCTGACCCCACGGGAACCGCCACCTCGCCTGCGGCATCGACGTTCATGGTGACCGGGGTAGCAACCTGCGCGGCAGTGCGACCCGGCGTCCAAACCCTGACCTCGGCTGGCGCATTGGGTCCGAGGGCGCTGACGCGCAGGGCAACCGCAGTGACTCCAGTGGCCGGTAGTCCGGCGACGTTTGCGACCGGGACGTACACGCGCGTTCGCCCACGACTCCCACCGGCTGCACCAATCCGGCAGCGCGCTGCAACACCGATCGCTGCGCGCGTATCAACGACTCGCACTGCGGGAATCGTCACGCGCTCACCGGCTGCAGTGACCTCCTCGGACTTGCCAGTCGAAGTCACACCCTCGCATTGCGGGGCATCAATCGGAGTGCCGTCCCAGAACGAGGTGAGACCAGCGGCACCGTCCCAACTCAGCGAGATGTGAATGTGGTCTCGATGACAGGTGGTGTCCATGCCTGGCGAAGACTTGCTGAAGCAGCCCTTGAGCTCGGTCCACCCTTTCTCAATGTCGTAGCCGCGCCACATGCGGTCATGCCAGCCGATGTACATGACGCCGATTCGCATTGCGTTGCCGTACGCAACACCGGACGCATCAGGACCCAGCAACCAGTTCAGGAAGGTCTCAGCCTTGGCACGCTGCGCCGAATCGCGAACATCCACCATCCAGTCGACCGCCCGGCCCTCCTTGTGCTCACTTTGGCCACCGACAGAGCAGTTGCGTGGGATCCAGACCGTCTGATCGGCGCCATAGGTTGCCTTGATGAGGTCGCTGAGTCGCTGAGCGCCTGGTTTCGGGGCGCTGTCGCAGGAGTCCTGGCCCTCGTAGCGTGGGGGCAGATCAACTGTCGCGGGGTAGGGAACGGGTGGCGTTGGCACCGCAGCGGGCGGTAGGCCGACGGCAGGCGCGGGGGCACCCGCCACAACGCCGGTCCAGGTGCTCGGTTGCCAGGTCCCGTCATCGGCCTGGGCGGGCCCGGTCGGTAGCAGTGCGGCCAGCAGGGCCAGGCTGCTGATCACGGCCGCCCCGCTGACCATGTGAGCACCGACCCGACGAACCCGACCCACCCGACCAAGCCGACCTCGTTGGAACTGGGCAGAATAGGGGTGCTCGCCCTGACCAGAGTTCAGTCGAGCAGCCAGTCGCGATGAGCCCCAACCAGTGGCTCTTCCGCGGCACGGCACAGCCAATTCTGACATGACCTGTACCGCTGAGACTGGTGGGGCACGAGTGACAAATGAGATAGATCGGATACTGGTGGTTACCGCCCACCCGGACGACGTTGATTTCGGCGCTGGTGGCACGGTTGCCGGCTGGACGGATGCCGGAATCGCCGTCAGCTACTGCATCGTCACCGATGGCGACGCTGGTGGGGCGGACCCCGATGTGCCCAGATCAGACATACCGGGCATTCGACGGGCCGAGCAAACTGCCGCCGGTGCCGTGCTCGGCGTATCCGATATCCGGTTCCTGGGCTATCGAGACGGGGAGCTGGTGGTCAGCCACGAACTTCGTCGCGACATCAGCAGGGTGATCCGCCAGGTCCGTCCCCAGCGAATGCTCATCCAGTCCCCCGACCGCAATTGGTCGCGGATCTACGCCTCGCACCCCGACCACATGGCCGCAGGCGACGCTGCCATCCAGGCCGTCTACCCCGACGCCCGCAACCCCTTCGCCCACCCGTCGCTGCTGGCGGACGAGGGCCTGGAGGCCTGGACCGTGCCCGAGGTCTGGGTGATGGGTTCGTCCACCCCAAATCACTATGTGGATGTCACTGACACCTTTGACCGCAAGATCGAAGCGCTGGCCTGCCATCACAGCCAGGTCGATCACATGGACGACATGCCGGGCATGGTGCGCAGCTGGGGTCAACTCATCGCTGAGGCAGGCGGTCTGCCCGAGGGCCGACTGGCCGAGACGTTCATGGTGGTCAACACCGCCTAGACCCGCGCTGCACCTGGTTAGTCCTCATTGTTTGGTGCCGGCCGCCCGTCCGGGTAGTAGGCCGCAGCAGCAGAGCCCTCCGGACGGAAGACTCCAAGCACCCACAGGTCCTCGGGGTTCGGATTTTCCAAGGCGTGCAGCAGCCGTGGCGCCACGTGAAATGCGCTGCCAACACCGATGGGTTGGCGGCGTTCCGTGGTGTGCAGGACGCCGGAACCGCGCACGATCACGCAGATCTCGTCGTAGAGGTGGTAGTGCTCAGGCGCACCTGAGGTGGGGATGAATCCGACGAACATGGTCGCACCGCGACTGCCTCGCTTGGCATCAAACAGCACCTCGTACTGCCGATCGGCCGTGGCGTCCTGCGCATCCTGCTGGCCGAGGGCGGAAACGTTGATGACCTGCCCCACCGACTTGACGATGGACTGGGCGAACGGTGTCACCGGCGCGGGCACGAGAAAACTGAGCAACCAGGTCGGCTGATCAGCCACCAGTGACCAGCCCTGCCCGGCCGGAATCTGCACTGCGGTACCTGCGGCGACCTGGGCGGTATTTGCCTGGGCCGCATCTCCCAGCGTCAGGCGGCCAGCCCCTTCGAGCAGGTACCAGTATTCGTCGTGCTGAGCGTTGCCGGCGGCGCTGTGGTAGACCCCTGCGGCCCCCAGACGCAGGGAGTTCAGCAGCATCGGCTCGGCGTACCAAGTCGGGTTGATGAGTTCACGTCGTTCGACGTTGCCGACGATTACCGGTTTGACGTCGGCGTCAACAACCACAGTCCCAGGCGCAGTGCTCGTCACGGCCTGAGCCTAGATGTTCTGCCAATAGGGTTCGGCAATGAGTAAACATCGCGCACATGCACAGTGGAAAGGCCCGCTACCCACCGGCACCGGCACCATGCAGTTGGGCGCCGCTGGTCCAGTTATCGGGTACACCCTCAATGCCCGCGTCATGGAGGAAGCCGGCACCAACCCAGAGCAGATGGTCGGGGCAGCCCATGCTGGCTGCTTCTCGATGGCCCTGTCGAACCTCATCGAGGAGACCGGTCAAGACATGTCCGGTGTCGTTGTCGACACCGATGCCCTGGTGCACCTCAACCAGAAGTCTGATGGGTTCTGGATCGACCGGATTGACCTGACCTGCCGTGGTGTAGTGCCCGGAATGTCCGAAGAGACCTTTGTGGCACTGGCCGAGAAGGCCAAGGCAACCTGCCCGGTCTCCAAGCTCTACGCCTCAGCGGACATCACCCTGGACGCGGCTCTCGCAGGTTAAAACGGACATGGTCCGTCTGTCGGATTGTCTGACAATCTGACAGACGGACGATCCGGCTACGACCAGAAGATTGCAATCGCGACGTTGACCAGGGTGAGCCCGCCGATGATGCCCCACAGAGCAACCTGCGGAGGTTGACGGCGCCGGCCGACGAATGCCAACGCCGTGATGACCAGGACGATGACGAGTTTGACGCTGATCTTGGTCATGTCTAGGGGTTCATCGACAGCGCCGGACTCGGCCAGGCCCACCATGGCCAGACCGGTGACCAACTGGGTTAAGGCGCCGTGGAACATGGCCGCGTTGACGCCCTTGTCCGCGGAGCGCATCTGGACGATGAACCCGCCCAGCAGGCTGGCCAAGCCGATGAAGTGCAGCAGCACCAGGATGTCGTAAACGATTGTCATGCCGGCATCCAATCAGGCGGCCGCGATCGAGCCCGTCATTCCCACTCGATGGTGCCCGGCGGCTTGCTGGTGACATCCAGCACGACTCGGTTCACCTCGGGCACCTCATTGGTGATGCGCGTTGAGATGCGGGCGATGACGTCGTACGGCAACCGCGCCCAGTCAGCAGTCATCGCGTCCTCCGACGAGACCGGCCGCAGCACAATCGGATGGCCGTAGGTGCGGCCATCTCCTTGCACGCCCACCGAGCGCACGTCGGCCAGCAGCACCACTGGGAATTGCCAGACGTCCGCATCCAGGCCGGCAGCGGTTAACTCCTCGCGGGCAATCGCGTCGGCTGCCCGCAGGATGGCCAGCCGATGGCGGTCCACGGCCCCAACGATGCGGATCGCCAGGCCCGGCCCTGGGAATGGGTGCCGCTGGACGATGGCGTCGGGCAGGCCCAATTCACGGCCAACCTGGCGCACCTCATCCTTGAACAGGCGCCGTAGGGGCTCCACGAGTTCAAGTTGCATGTCGTCGGGCAGACCGCCCACGTTGTGATGGCTCTTGATGGTGGCCGCGCCCGATCCGCCACCAGATTCCACAACGTCCGGATAGAGGGTGCCTTGCACCAAATAACGGGCAGGTTCGGCACCACCGGCCTGCTCCTGGACGGCATCCTCGAAGACACGGATAAAGAGGCGGCCTATCTCTTTGCGCTTGGTTTCCGGATCCGTGACCCCGGCAAGGGCAGTCAGAAACCGGTCGGCCGCATCGACAACCACCAGGCGGGCCCTGGTGGCCTCGACGAAGTCCCGCTCCACCTGCTCACGCTCGCCCTCGCGTAGCAGGCCATGATCAACGAACACACAGGTCAGGCGATCCCCGATGGCACGTTGCACCAGAGCAGCTGCCACAGCTGAGTCGACACCGCCGGAAAGCCCGCAGATGGCACGACCACTGCCGACCTGCGCCCTGACCGCGGAAACTTGCTCGTCGATCACCGAGGTCATGGTCCAGTCCGGGGAGAGGCCGGCAATGCCGTAGAGGAAATTGCGGAGAACTTGCTGACCCAGGGCGGTATGCGCGACTTCGGGGTGGAACTGCACCCCGGCGAGCGCTCGCCCGCGATCCTCGAATGCAGCAACCGGTGCGCCGGCTGAGGTGGCACTCACCGTGAACCCCTCCGGCGCAGCCGTCACGCAGTCGCCGTGCGACATCCACACGTTCACCTGTTCGGGGAGCTCCCGCAGTAATCCCTCAGAGCGCTCGACCGACAACGGTGTTCCGCCGTACTCGCGCAGCCCGGTCTTGGTGACCGTGCCACCGAGCGCCTGCGCCATGGCTTGGAATCCGTAGCAGATGCCGAACACGGGGATACCCAGGTCAAGGATCGCCGGGTCCAACTGGGGCGCTCCCGGCTCATACACGCTGGCCGGGCCGCCGCTGAGGATGATCGCGGCCGGTTGTCGCGCTTGCACCTGTGCCGCGTCAATGGAATGCGGGACAACCTCGGAGTAGATCTGCGCCTCGCGAACCCGGCGAGCGATGAGTTGCGCGTATTGGGCCCCGAAGTCCACCACCAGAACCGTCGCATTGGCCACAGACAAAGCCTAGGGCCGCGTGGCCTAAGTGCGACCAGCTGAAGTTTTGGTCCCCTCGCCCGCGCCTCGAACCCCGAGCGCTTGCAGTAAGCAGGCCCGCACTGATTAGAAGGCCCTGACCGGTCGAACCGATCCGCTTGCAAATGCATCATTTGTCGATGAGTGCAGATACCCACCCGTCACAAGGGCGCGCTGACGAAGTAGCGTGAGCTCCTCAATGCTTGGTAAGTACCAGTTGCGCAGGCCACCCCCTTCGTAATTCCTGGCCAAACCGGCAGCCGAGGTGTATCCGCACTCTCCGATAATGACCGAGGTATTTGACCGGCCAGACCCCAAGCCGGAAGAAAGCATCCCGCGGATAAACCCGTCCGAGCTAGACCTGTCAGGGCACTGGCGCGCCTGAGGATCGCCCAAGCCTCCCGCCCAATTCGCCGGGGCGACTTCGAGGTAACGTCCCCACGACTGTCGCGAGGTGGCAACGTAGAAAACCACCCCGCCACCGGGTCCCCGATCTCCGACCGCACAGCGCCCCCCTTGTGCACAGGACAGTAGTAGGACCGGAGGGTTCGATACCTGAGGCAACACCGGACGCACCGTTGATCCCGCGCCTGAGGTTGAAGGCGATGGCTGGCCAGGTGCCGCCGTGGAAGCTGTGACGGACACGCTCGGCGAAGCCGACCCCGACACGCTCGGCGAAGCCGACCCCGACACGCTCGGCGAAGCCGACCCCGACACGCTCGGCGAAGCCGACCCCGACACGCTCGGCGAAGCCGACCCCGACACGCTC
>JAGWVT010000112.1 GCA_018970765.1 Actinomycetales bacterium | reverse complement strand
CCGGTGATCGCACAGGCGGCACTTGATGATGCGGCACGCATGGTGAACTCGTTCAAGCGTGATCCATCTGTTGCGGTGGGGGCGAACAACACTGACTTGATTCGTCAGACCGGTGCGCTGGCGGCGTACTGCTGGGCCGGGGATGCGGTGCAGAAGGAAGTGGCCTGGCGCAATGTGGTGAGCGTGGCGCGCGGCACCGTGATGCCCGATGGCAGTGATGTCGAGGGCTCGCCCGGGTATGCCATGTATATGGAGAACCTGCTGTCGGATGTGGAGAGGGCGGGCAACTCCTGCGGGCTGGCCCCCGATGAGATGCGTGCTCTGCGTGGACTGCTCTATGCATTCGTTGCGCAGGCGGTGCGACCGGACTTCAGCTTGGCCTCGATCGGTGACACGGTGAACGAGGCAGTGCGTGGCAACTTTGGTGAGGGTGACTTGCGGGCCGATTGGGTGCGCACCGGTGGCACGACGGGTAGCCCGCCGACCCCGGTCTATACGGCGTTCGACGGTGGGTATGTGTTCGGTCGCTCGTCGTGGCGGGCGCAGGACGGCACGTTCTATTCGGTGCGTTACACCAGTACCCGACCGGCCACCCCGCATACCCATGACGATGGGGCCTCGATGACGGTCTTCGCCAAGGGTGTCGATTGGATCGGTGACCCAGGGCCGTTCCGCTACGACAACAGCAGCTCGCTTCGCTGGTACATGAAATCCCGGCAGGCGCACTCGTCATTTGACGTCAGCAACGTCAAGCGACTCACCCCCACCGGCATGGTGACGAAATTGAGCTCGCGTTCGGATGCCGAGACCGGTGGCAACGACACCACCTGCGTCAAGGACGATTCGTGGAACACCGTGTCGGTGACGCGTTGCATCGCGTATGTGCGGTCGGTGGATGCGTTCGTGGTGGTGGACACCGTCACGGCGGAGAAGGCTAAGGGACCCAAGCGAAAGCGCAAGGTCCCGCGGGTGTTGACGCAGCGCTGGCAGTTGCCACCGCAGGTGCTGGCGGCTAGCACCGGTGATGGCGTCGTGCTGACCTCCGGTGATGCGGCGATGGATATTGCGAAGTCATTCACGCCGACCGATGGACCGGAAGCAAAATGGCAGGAGAGCAGCTGGCAGGTGCAGACCGCTCGACCGAAGTCGACGACCGCGTGGTTCACCGGAACCTGGGGGGAGAAGGTGCCCGGGTCGGTGCTGTTCCGCGAGGTGCAGATCCCGCGTAAGGGTGGGGCGGCGACGTTGGTGACGGTGCTGGTGCCGCGAGGTGCCGGTGAGGCTGTTCCGGTATCGGTGCAGGACGGCCAGGTGTCGATCACTCGGCAGGGGTCGACGGTGCGGGTACCGCTGCCGCAGCCTTCGTAGGTGGACTGCGGGTTAGTTCGCGGCGAGCAGCGCGTTCACCTGCTCCAGGCCTGGCAGTGAGGGCACCGCGCCGCTGACCGTGGTGGACAGGGCGCCGGCTGCGGCACCGAAGCGCAGCGCGTCGTGGAAGGAGTCACCGCGCGCAAGTGCGGTGGCCAGACCGCCGCAGAATGCGTCACCGGCGGCGACGGTGTCGACCGGAGTGACGCGAAATGCCGGGACGGTGCCTGAGCCACCACCACTGGCCCAGACCAGGCCGCGACTGCCGCGGGTGATGACTGCTGTGGCGATACCGCGACCGTTGAGGGCGCGCGCGGCTTCGTCAGCGTCAACCGAGTTCGTTGTGGGCATGCCGCAGATCTGCTCGGCCTCGTGCTCGTTGGGTACGAGGATGTCGGCCTGCCGTAGCAGCGCATCGCCGTAGTCACGCACCGGTGCCGGATTGAGGATGCCGCGAGCACCGATGCGTCGGGCGGCTTCCAGCGCCGCGCCGACGGCGGCAATGGGTACCTCGCCTTGGGTGAGCAGCACATCGATCGACGTGTTGGCACCCAGTTGCGCCAGGGTGGTGCTGACCTGTTCGGCAGTGACCTGGTCGTTAGCTCCGGGGATGACCACGATGCGGTTTGCGCCGCTCGCGTCGACCTCAATCAAGGCGGTGCCGGATGGTCCGGGGACGGTAATGACACCGGAGTCGTCGATCCTCTCGGCGGCCAACACGGTGCGCAGCCAGCGTCCAGCATCGTCATCACCGACCGCACCGATCATGTGCACCTGGGCACCAAGGCGCGCAGCGGCGACGGCCTGGTTCAGGCCCTTGCCGCCGGGGTGACGTTCGAAGCTGCGTCCGAACACCGTCTCGCCAGGGTTCGGCATGCGGTCCAACCCGACCACCAGGTCGACATTGAGGCTGCCCACGACCACCACGACATTCGCCATACCCCCGATACTGTCAGGTGTGATCACGCTGGGAATCGACCTCGGCACCGGGTCGGTGAAGGTTGCTGCCGTCGACGAGCAGGGCAGTGTGTTGGCGCAGGCCAAGCGGGCCTACCCGGTGAACTCGCCCGCCCCTGGCTGGGCGCAGACCGATCCGGCGGCCTGGTTGGCCGCGACACAGGAGGCCGCCGAGCAGGTGCTAGCGGCCGTTGCGTCACCGATCGAGGCGGTGGGGTTTTCCGGTCAAATGCACGGCGTAGTGGTCGTCGATGCAGGCGGTGCTGCGCTGACGCCGGCGATCCTGTGGGCGGATAGTCGAAGCAGTGCGCAGGTGGCGGCGATGTCGCGGGAGTTCAGCAGCGAGCAGTTGGCGCGGTTGGGGTCGCCGGCGGTACCGGGATTCGCCGCGACGACGCTGGCCTGGTTACGCGAACACCAACCGCAGGTGCTGGCGTCGGCGGCCTGCGTGCTGCAGCCGAAGGATTGGTTGCGCGTCAACCTCGGTGGTGCGGTGGCCACCGACCCCAGTGATGCCACCGGCACGCTGCTGTGTGACGTGGAGCGGCAGGAGTGGGCTGCCGAGATGGTCGCCTGGGCCGGAGTGACGACGGATCTGCTGCCGCCGATTATCGGTTCGACGCAGCAGGCCGGGTCTGTGCTCCTGGGTGGTGAGCAATTCGCCGCAGTGGTCGGTGGTTCGGACACCGCCTGCGCGATGGCCGGGATCGGCATGGTTGCCGGTGGTGGGTTTATCGCGGTGGGCACTGGGTCGCAGATCGGTCGGGTGATCGACGCGGCCAACCCGGACCTGTCATTAGTGACGCATACGTTCGCCGATGTTGGGCCAGTGCGTTCGGGCTGGTATCGCCTGGGCGGTGTGCAGAACGCTGGGCTGGCACTGGAGACCGCGCTTCGGATCTTGGGGGCGACTGCAGCGGAGGCCACCGACGCATTGCGTCAGGGCGTGCAGGCCGACGACCCGATCTTCATTCCCTACGTTGCCGGGGAGCGCACCCCGTTCATGGACGGGCAGCTGCGTGGTGGTTGGCGCGGCATCACGCTGGCAACTGACCGTGCGGCGATGCTGCGCAGTGTGCTGGAAGGCGTGGCGCACGCGGTTGACCTGGGTGTGCAGGCGGTGGTGGCGTCGGGTTGTTCGATGCCCAACACGATCCCGCTGGTTGGCGGTGGCACGCATGACCCGGCCTTCCAGCAATTGCTTGCCGATGCCACCGGCAGTGCTCTGGGCATCGTGGATGCACCTGATGCCGCGGTCATCGGTGCGGCGATGCTGGCCCAGGGTCGAACGCGCCTGCCTGAGCCGGCCGCGCTGCAGGGCATCGTCGAGCCACGTATCGAGCAGCATCGCCTGCTGCGCGAACGTCAGCAACGCATCGTGCAGGCGGTGCAGGATCAGCAACGGGAGCGAGCATGAAGATTGCGATGGGGTCCGATCACGCCGGGTTCGTCCTCAAGCAGGCGATCGCAAGCTGGCTGGCGATGCAGGGTCATGACGTGCTTGACCTCGGCACCGATTCCACTGAGCGCTGCGACTACCCCGCCTACGGTGCCGCGGTGGGCCGGGCGGTGGCCAGCGGGCAGGTGCAGTTCGGCATTGCAGTGTGTGGCAGTGGGGAAGGCATCTGCATGGCGGCCAACAAGATTCCCGGCGTGCGCGCCGGGGTCATACGCAACGAGCAGGATGCCGAGATGACGCGGCGGCACAACGACGCCAATGTCGCCTGCTTTGGTGAGCGGGTCACCGACGAGGCAACCGCTCTGGCTGCGGTCGCGGTATTTCTCGAAACGCCGTTCGAGGGTGGGCGGCACGCGGACCGCGTGCAACAGTTGGCTGACCTTGATCAGTTGGGTCGGCGCTCTGAGTAGTTGAATGAACTCATCGAAGGAGGTCATGGTGGGAGCAGGAAACACCTTTATTGTGACGCGAACGTCTGCGTTGGGATTGCAGGGAGTCTCCGAAGGCTTTGTTGTCAAAGACGAATCGGGAGCGACACAGTTCGAGCTGAAGTACAAGATGCACCTCGATTGGCAGGAGTGGCAGGTGCTTGATGCCTCAGGGTCGGTGGTGGCTCAGATGGAACGGCATGCGCATGTGCACCCCACGTTCACCATCGACCGAGCGGGCCAGGGTCAGGTGACCGTTCGCAAAGCCGACTTCATGCCGCTAAAGCAGACCTGGAAGGTAGAAGGCCTAGCTGGCGGGGATGTGACCGTAGGTGGGTCCTTCACCGACCATGAGTTCACGTTCACCGACGCGGCGGGCACCGCGGTGGCCGAGGCCAGCCGACGTTGGGCCACGATGCATGAGGGATACGGCGTCACAGTGCAGGGCCTGGATCCGGTCATCGCTATCTGCGCGGCCGTAGCCATGGATGTCGCGGAGA
>JAGWVT010000004.1 GCA_018970765.1 Actinomycetales bacterium | reverse complement strand
AGGGTTTCGAGCGTCGCCTCGTCCGCCGAAGTGCCTGCAATGTCTATCGCGGTGTGTTGGGCGTTCACCACGGCACCTAGTGGGGTAGGCCAGCCACGCAGGGCGTGCACCACCTGACGCAGCTGGTGCAGGGTAGACACCGTCGCCTGCCACCCGTAGGCGACGGCAATGCAACCAACAGCGCGCCCATCCAGGTACGGGCGCTCATCCCCGGCGAGATCTTCCAGATAGTCCAGCGCGTTCTTCATCATGCCGCTAATACCTCCGTGGTACCCGGGGCTGGCCACGAGCACTCCGTCGGCGAGTCGAGCCTGCTCCACGAACTGACGGGCCGCGTCCGTGCGATCAGTGCTTTCGGTGTCGTAGATCGGCAGCATGAGATCACGGCCGGTGATGCGGATAACTGTTGCGCCAGCATCCTCAGCAGCACGTGCGGCGACCTCGAGAGCCCGCTCGGACGAAGACTGTGGCCGCGTACTGCCACCAATTGCCAGGATGCGGATATCCGCCGAATCGCTCATCTCAAGCCGACTTTATGCCCTGGGCGACCCCGAACGTGGTCTGGGTATCCTCGCGGTGAACAGGAAGGGATCGCGATGTCGACTGGTAGCGCCGCAGGAACCCGCACGATCCGTGTTGTCATTGCCAAGCCTGGCCTGGACGGGCACGACCGTGGTGCCAAGGTGGTCGCGCGAGCCCTTCGCGATGCCGGATTTGAAGTCATTTACACGGGGTTGCACCAAACTCCGGCCCAGATTGTTGACGCGGCCATCCAGGAGGACGCCGATCTCATTGGTCTGTCCGTGCTGTCGGGAGCGCACCTAACGCTGTTCGCCGAGGTGATGTCGCTGTTGCGGGAGCGTGGTGCCGCAGACATCGCGGTCTTTGGGGGCGGAATCATCCCGGAGGACGACATACCGGCCCTGCGTGAACTCGGCGTCGCCGAGATCTTTACGCCCGGTACGCCGACCCAGGCAATCGTGGACTGGATCAACGCGAACGTTCGCGTAACTTCCTGACCGAGCAGACCCGGTAGGCTCGCGCCCCGAGTGAAGGGGAGTCCGCGTGGATCTTTACGAGTATCAGGCCAAGGAGCTGTTCACCAAGCACAGCGTCCCGACCACACCGGGATCGGTCTGTACGACCGCTGACGAAGCCGCCCAGGTGGCAACGACTATCGGCAAGCCCGTGGTGGTGAAGGCCCAGGTGAAGACCGGTGGGCGAGGCAAAGCCGGCGGCGTGAAGTTGGCTGATGACCCGCAGGACGCACGCACCAAAGCCGATGCCATCCTCGGCATGGACATCAAAGGTCACATCGTGCACCGCGTACTCGTTGCCGAGGCTTCGGACATTGCTGACGAGTACTACGTGTCATTCCTGCTTGATCGTGCCAATCGCACCTTCCTCGCGATGGCCAGTGTCGCTGGCGGCGTCGACATCGAAGAGGTCGCCGCAACGCGGCCCCAGGACCTGGCAAAGGTACGGGTTGACGCACTCGAAGGTGTCAGTGTGCAGAAGGCACAGGAAATCGTCGCCGCAGCGAAGTTCCCGGAAGCGGTGGCCGATCAGGTCGCCAACATGCTGCAGAAGCTTTGGCAGGTGATGGTTGCCGAGGATGCCACCCTGGTTGAGGTCAACCCGCTGGTGCTGACGCCCGACGGGAAAATCCTGGCGCTGGACGGCAAGGTGACGCTCGATGACAACGCCGAGTATCGCCAGAGCGACCATGCGGCCATGGTCGACATTGCCAATACCGATCCGATCGAACTGCGCGCAAAGGAGTTTGACCTCAATTACGTGAAGTTGGACGGAGACGTCGGCATCATCGGCAATGGTGCCGGCCTTGTCATGAGCACGCTGGATGTGGTCGCCTACGCCGGCGAGGAGTTCGGCGGCGTTCGGCCAGCCAACTTCCTGGATATCGGCGGCGGTGCGAGTGCCACGGTGATGGCCAACGGTCTAGACATCGTCCTGAATGACCCAGATGTTCAGGCAGTGCTGGTGAACGTCTTTGGCGGCATCACGGCGTGTGATGCTGTGGCGAATGGAATCCTGCAGGCGCTGCAGATGCTTGCCGACAACGGTGCGGTGTTGGACAAGCCGATTGTTTGTCGGATCGACGGCAACAACGCGGTGGAAGGACGGCGCATCCTCACCCAGGCGCAGCACCCACTGATCGAGATCGTGGACACCATGGATGGCGCAGCGCGACGTGTGGCCGAACTGGCCGCAGCGCGCAAGGCCGGAAAGTAGGAGCGAACAGATGGCCATCTGGCTTGATCGCAACAGCAGGATCCTGGTGCAAGGCATGACGGGCGCGGAGGGCACCAAGCACACTCGACGCATGGTGGCCTCTGGAGCGCAGGTTGTTGCCGGGGTCACCCCCGGCAAAGCCGGCCAGGAGGTCGACGGAATCCCGGTGTTCGATTCGGTGGGTGACGCGATGAGCGCCACCGGGGCGAACGTCTCAGTCATCTTCGTGCCGCCGCGCTTTGCGAAGGCAGCCGTGATCGAAGCCGTCGATGCTGCTATTCCGTTGGCAGTGGTGATCACCGAGGGCATCCCGGTGCATGACACAGCACAGTTCTTCCAACACGCCCTCAACGCCGGCACTACGCGACTGATCGGACCGAACTGCCCAGGCATCATCAGTCCCGATCAATCCAACGCCGGCATCATCCCCGCCGACATCACCGGACCTGGTCCGATCGGTTTGGTCTCCAAGTCCGGCACGCTGACGTACCAAATGATGTACGAACTGCGAGACATCGGTTTTTCTACCTGCGTCGGTATCGGTGGGGATCCGATCATCGGGACCACGCACATTGACTGCCTGCAGGCCTTTCAGGATGACCCGGCTACCGAAGCCATCGTGATGATCGGTGAGATCGGTGGGGATGCAGAAGAACGCGCCGCCGCGTACATCGCCGAACACATCACCAAGCCGGTGGTCGGCTACGTGGCTGGCTTCACCGCCCCAGAAGGCAAGACCATGGGTCACGCCGGTGCCATCGTGTCAGGTTCGGCAGGGACCGCGGCCGCCAAGCAGGAGGCCCTGGAAGCGGTTGGAGTGCAGGTTGGCAAGACGCCCAGTGCCACCGCGCGACTGATGCGCGCTGTCATGACCGGCGGGTGAAGGTCCGTCGTTTACTGACTTAGGTTTACTGACTTAGGTTTACTGACATAGGCTCACTCACATAGCCCCGACCCTCATCGTCATACTGGTCGTCGCCGTCCTGATCTACGGCTTCTCCAAGACCGCGATGCCGGTAGCCGGCATGGTCGGCAGCCCCATCGTTGCCGCGGTACTAGGGCCGGCGCCTGCGGCCGGGTTCATGGTGCCGCTGCTCATCGTCGGTGACCTCATCGCACTGGCGAGTTACCGCCAGCACGCCGATTGGCAGTTGCTGCGTCGGCTCATCCCTGGCGTGCTCGGGGGCTTCATGCTCACGGCCTTGGTGTTTTGGCTGCTGCCCGGCGCTCTCCTCAGTCGGGTTGTGGGCGTATTGCTGCTGATCACAGCCGGTCTGGAGGTCTGGCGGCTAGGAGGCAAGGTCACCGGCAGCGCGAAAATGTCCCGCTGGGGCGCGGCCTTCTTCGGCACCTTGACCGGGCTGACCACCATGGCCGCCAACGCTGGTGGAGCCGCGATGACGCTCTACCTAGTCAAGATGCGCGTGCCAATCCTTACCTTCCTGGGCACCTCGACCTGGTTCTTCGCCATCTTGAACGTCCTGAAGGTGCCACCACTGATTGCCCTGGGCCTGTTGACCTCAGGATCCGCCTTAACCTCGGCCTGGTTCGTTCCCGCGATGGTCGCCGGTGCTCTGGTCGGTCGATGGGCCGTCCCCCACCTCAATGAACGGGCGTTTACCTGGATCGGACTCGGGTTGACGGTGCTCGGAGCGACCTGGCTCATCGTGGTTGCCTAGGTCGGCTACTGACGATCTAGGCAATCGTTGGGTAGAAAACCATTCAGCAACGGGCGTGGCATAAGGGAAAATTGAGGTCTGTGGTGCGAAACTACACGGATGTCCGAATCACGTGGCTGGCTACTCGCGCCCGTGGTCGCACTTTGGGCCGGCCTGGTCAGTTTTGTGGCTGTGGCTATCCCGGCCCTGGGTATGTGGATGGCAACTGCCCCGTTGGGCACCCCGTGGAGTGATGCGGTACGGCAGGCGGCTGGCTGGTGGCTGGTCGGTAATGGCGTCTCGGTCTGGTTTGACGGCGCATGGCTCACCCTCCTGCCCTTGGGCACCCTGCTGATCCCAGGATTCTTGCTGGCCTACGGTGGTTGGTGGTCAGCTCGCCTTGTTCAGGTGACCAGCCTGCCCCGCTGGCTCGGCCAAGCGGCACTGACTGGCCTGACATACGGCGTCGTGAGCGCCGTGATTGCTGAATGGGCCCGGACACCGACGGTGCACTTCGACGGGCCACGAGCGGCCGTCTTAGGCACCGTGCTGGGCACGGCCGCTGTGCTGGTCGGGTCATGGCGTAATCCGGGTGTGCATCGCCTTGTCGAGGAGCGCGTGCCGCTGGCGTTGCGCACTGCGGCCTGGGCGTCGATCACCGGGCTCCTGGCGCTGCTCACCTTTGGGCTACTCCTTGTCCTGGCCTCCTGGCTGGTGGGCTTGGACCGTGCGCTCCTGAGTTGGAACGCGGTGGGCCCAGATGCGCCGGGGTCACTCGCGCTGGTCACGGTGGCCCTTGGTTACCTGCCCACCGCGGCAGTCTGGGCGCTGTCCTACGCACTCGGGCCAGGATTTGTCATTGACGGTGGGACGGCGGTTTCAGCATTCACGCCCGTGGTCACCTCGAAGCTGCCGGCGCTGCCCTTGGTGGCGGCGATCCCGGAACGGGCCGGCGCCTGGGCTTGGTTGCTCCCGCTGATGGTGGTGCTGGCTGGCGTTGCCATGGGCAGCGTCGTCGTCAGGCGAAGAATCCGGCCGCTAGGCGCTCGTCTCATCGTGGTGATCGCAGCGTGCCTAGGTACTGCCGGCACGCTATGGATCTGTGCGGCCTTGTCGCAGGGCTCACTTGGCAGCCTGCGATTGGCGAACATGGGGCCAGAGCCACTTCCCATGGCCATGCTTGCTTTCGTGCTGACCGCGCTGGGAGGTGCCCTGGCCGTGTTAGTGGAACCGGCGCGGCAACCGATACCGTCACAAGTTATGCGGACGTCATTCGCGCCTACGCATGCCGCCCGAACGCAACGGCTGCATGCGGTGACCGGGGCCACACGCCATGGCAGGACCAGAACACCGTGAGTCAGCCAAATCTGCAACAGGCACTGGGCTGGGCCGCGCGCACTCTGCGTGCAAACCTCGGACCCTTTGTCGCCCTGGCATTTCTTGTCACCGCACTCCAGATCGTCCAGCAGTTCTCCGTCGGGCCACTCAACGAGGTCGCGCTTGGTTGCCTCGACATTCAGACCGAAGGTCAACGCTTGGCCTGCGAGCAGGCACTCAACGGTGGGATCGCTCCGGTGCTGTTCACCCTGCTCGGTTTGGCGTTGCTTGCCGAGATCGCCACCATCGGCGTGGTTCGAGCCTCGGTATGGGCGTCACTGGGTCGTAAGCCTGAGTTCGCCGCCATGCTCAGCACCGTCAACCTTGGTCGCTATGCCGGTTTTGTGATCCTGCAGTCCCTCCTAGCGGCAGTGGGCTTGTTGCTGTGCATCCTGCCCGGTATCGCGGTGCTGGTGCTGCTGCAGTTCGGCCGCTTCGCGATTCTGGATCGCGATGTGACGATCAGCCAGGCCTGCAAGATCAGCGTGCAATTGGTGCGTCGGTACCCGGGCCCAGCAGTGCTCACCGCGTTGTTCACCGGACTCTTGCTGCTCGTGGGTGGTACCTGCTTCGGCCTTTTGACCTTGGTGACTCTGCCGTTCCTGGGCCTGTTCGTGGTGCACGTGTATCGCCAGATGAGTGGCGAGCAGGTTGCGGGCTGACATCGTCAGGAAGGGGCTCCGTCGGCATCGGTAGGGTTCGGCGGTGACGGCTCGTGTGCTGCTACTGGCCTCTGGATCGGGCAGTGTGCTTCAGGCGGTGTTGGACAGCAAAGCGCGGTCCGCGATCGTTGCAGTCGGTTCAGATCGTTCGGACGCCTTCGCGCTTCAGCGCGCTCAGCACGCAGGAATCGAAGTATTCACGGTCGATTTCAGTGACTACCAAGAGCGCGCGGCATGGTCTGAGGCATTGCGAGCTGCCATCGACCACTACCAACCGACACTGATCGTGCTCGCCGGGTTTATGCGCATCCTCGATCCCACCACGGTGCGGGCCTACCGAGGTCGAATCATCAATACGCACCCAGCACTGCTGCCATCGTTCCCTGGGGCGCACGCAATCCGTGATGCACTGGCGGCTGGGGTACGCGTGACAGGCTGCACGGTGCACTGGGTGGATGAAGGTGTCGATACCGGTCCGATCATCGACCAGGCTGCGGTACGTGTGCAGGACGGGGATGACGAACCAACCCTGCATGAACGTGTCAAGGCCGTTGAACGTGACCTTCTGGTGTCAGTTGTGACACGGCTCATCGAAAAGACTGAGTAGTGATGAAGGAGATGTGCGGTGGCTGACGAACAGCGACGAACTATTCGGAGAGCCTTGGTCTCAGTGTCGGACAAGAGCGGACTCGTGGCATTGGCTGGGGGGTTGGCCA
Organism: Actinomycetales bacterium; assembly: GCA_018970765.1. GTDB lineage: Bacteria > Actinomycetota > Actinomycetes > S36-B12 > S36-B12 > REEB426. Next base: position 86,062 of record JAGWVT010000004.1, on the reverse strand, counting down.
AGGCTGGTGTGACGATCGTGTCGACGGGTTCGACGGCGGCCTTGATCGAGCAATCAGGCATACCGGTAACGCCGGTCGCTGCGGTCACCGGATTTCCCGAGTGCCTTGATGGACGCGTGAAGACTCTGCACCCGGCGATTCATGCCGGACTGCTAGCAGATGTTCGTCGGCCTGATCACCAGCAACAACTCGTGGATCTCGATATCGAATCCTTCGATTTGCTGGTGGTCAATCTCTATCCCTTCCGCGCTACCGTCCAGGCTGGCAATGACTTCGAGGAATGTGTCGAGCAGATCGATATCGGCGGACCAGCCATGCTTCGTGCGGCCGCGAAGAACCACGCGAATCTTGCCGTGGTGACGGACCCGTCTCGGTACCGTTGGTTACTGGACGAGGTTGATGCGGGGGGCCTCACTGCGCTGCAACGACGTGAACTGGCTGCCGAGACTTTCGCGCACACTGCCTCGTACGACACGGCCATCGCAAACTGGTTCGCCGACCAGACGAACGCGCCATGGCTGGGGGCTACTTGGCGTCGTCGCGCCGAGCTTCGATACGGCGAGAACCCTCATCAGCAGGCCTCCTGGTATGTCCAGGTCGACGGGATCGACGAAGATCCCGGCATCGCTGGCGCGGTTCAGTTGCAGGGCAAGGCGCTGTCGTACAACAACCTGGTCGACGCGGATGCCGCACGAGCAGCCGCTTTCGATCATCCGAGCCCGGCAGTAGCCATCATCAAGCACGCCAATCCCTGCGGTATCGCCGTTGGGCCCGACATCGAAACTGCCTATGTCCGCGCCTTCGCAACGGATCCGGTGTCCGCCTTCGGCGGTGTGGTTGCAGCGAATCGTGTGGTGAGCGCGGCGATGGCTGGGCGAATCGTCGAGGTGTTCACCGAAGTGGTCGTGGCGCCTGACTATGAAGACGAGGCGCTGAAACTGCTCAGTGCCAAGGAGGGACTGCGAGTGCTGCAGGTACCCCCGCCTGCGACTAAAGCAGGGCCGGCCTGGCGCACCATCTCAGGCGGCGTATTGGTGCAGGACGCTGATCGGCTTCAGGCAGCGGGTGACGATCAGTCAAGCTGGACTCTGGTGAGCGGTTCAGCCGCTGACGAAGGGACCCTGCAGGATCTGCAGTTTGCCTGGCGCGCCGTGCGCTGCGTGAAGTCCAACGCGATTCTGATTGCGGCTGATGGGGCTGCCGTCGGGGTTGGCATGGGCCAGGTCAATCGCGTGGATGCGGCCGGATTGGCAGTGCAGCGCGCGGGTGACCGTGCTGCGGGCAGCGTGGCAGCCTCTGACGCGTTCTTCCCGTTCCCCGATGGACTGCAGATCCTCATCGATGCCGGCGTTCGCGCAGTCGTGCAACCGGGCGGCTCAATTCGCGATGCTGAGGTCATCGCAACCGCTCAAGCGGCTGGCATCACCATGTATCTCACCGGCGCACGGCACTTCCTGCACTGATGGGTGGGATCACGGCACGCAGTGTTGCGTTGATCTTCGTCACCGGTGGAACGACCGTGGCGTTGCAGGCACGTGCCAATGGTGAACTTGCCGTGCACTTCGGCAGCGGCGTCGAGGCGGCGACATACTCCTTTGCCTCGGGTTTGATCATCATTCTCATCGTTGCGCTGCTGGTACCTGGTGCACGCGCTGGGTTCCCGCGCGTGATTGCGGCACTGCGCAGCCGGCAGTTGCCGTGGTGGGCATTTCCCGCGGGCGTTCTAGGGGGCATCTTCGTGGCATTCCAGGCCTTCTCCGTCGGCGTGATCGGTGTAGCGCTGTTCTCCGTAGCGGTTGTGGCGGCGCAGACGGTGACATCAGTCATTGTCGATCGCTGTGGATTGGGCCCCCTGGGAGTTGTCCACGTAACGGTGCGCCGCGTCATCGCTGCGATCCTTGCGGTGGCGGCCGTGAGTCTCGCGGCGTTACCCAGGCTTGAAGCGGTGCAGGCATCAGGGTTAGCCAGGATTGCGCTGCTTGCTTCCCTCACGGCTGGCATCTTGGTTGCGGTGCAGCAGGCCATTAACGGGCGTGTGGCTCGCGCCGCAGGTCAGCCCATCACCGCTGCCGTGTTCAACTTTGCATTCGGCACGACGTTATTGCTGGCCCTGTCGGGGATTGGTCTGAGCATGGGCGGGCAGATATCGCCGGCATCACCGGGACCGTTCTGGATGTGGTTTGGTGGCGCGCTGGGCACGACGTTCATCGTGACGGCCGCTTGGGCGGTACCGCGGTTTGGCGTCCTAGTGTTCGCGCTTATTTCGATTGCCGGACAGTTGACCGGCGCCTTGATCCTCGACTTGATCATCCCGATGCCGGGCTCGACCGTTACCTGGTTGCTGGTGGCCGGAGCGGTTCTCACTTTTGTCGCCGTTGCGGTTGGTACGTGGCCGCGGAGGCAGCCGCGGCTCGCGTCTGAGAACGACTGAGCACGCTGGCTCACTTCATTTTGGCCCGTCAAACGTTGAGAGCGAGCCACACCGTCACTAGCAGGATTGCGACACCGCCGATTCGGTAGAGCACCACCATCGAGGGACGGCAGTACCAGCGCACATCACCTTCCTTTGGTTCCCGCCCGAAGGCACCAAGCGCATCGAGGAGAAAACCTGGCACGGCCAGCACCACGAACGATGTCTGAGCAAATTCAGCAGTTTGGCCGAGTGCAGCCGAGATCGCCGCTGCGACGATACCGCTGACGATCAGCAGCAAACCGACCTGTGGCACGCCTAGGGGTAAGACCTGCCAGAGGCGCGCCGAATTCGGTAGGCGGTCTTCGAAGGCGCGCACTAGGGCAGGAATGGTAAAGAGCACCGCAGCGGCCCAGAGTTGCCAGACATTGCCAACGAACGCTGCAGAGATGAATAGAAATAGGCCCGTCCGGAATAAGCCTGAGATCACCATTTGCACGGGGCCCGGATCCGGTCGTTCGCTCGGCAGCACGGTCGCCAGGCGCTCGGGGAACCACCTCGCCGCTGCCTCTTCGAGGAGAACATTGATGACGAGCAGCGCCATCACGATAAGTGCAAGCATTCCAGCGTTGTCCGCGACCGGGAACGCGTAACCCCCCAGGCCAGGCAGGGCCTGTACGACATTGAGGGTAACCCAGCCGCCGAGGAGGGGTACGACAACGAGATCGGTTGCACGCTCCCACCACTGAGCACGCGTGCGTGCGGCGGGTCTGCGCGTGTCACGGAAGGACGAGGCAATCAGGCCGGGGCCAACCACGAGCAGTGCGATACCCATCAGCGTCCGCACACTGCTGAGGTCGACGATGCCGCCACTGACTGCGATACCAACAGTGAAAGCCACTAGGGCCAGCAGGCCCGCAAATGCGTCTAACACACCGACAACGATGAGTGCGACCATCAATGCCAGTGCGGGTGGTTGGGCGACGCCTCCGGTGCTGATCGCGCTTGTGATGCCCAGCACGAGTCCGGCAATGGGCAGCAGCAGGCTCAGGCTGCCAAACATGGCGCGCCAAGGACCCGCATCGTCGAGCGTTCGGGCCAACAGGGGGCTCTTTGGGGCGACGGCAAGGATCGAGGCGTAGGACAACTCGTCAGTAAACGCTGTGCCGGGGAAGCGGTGGGTCACGGCAAGGTCGCCTGGGCGCGTGCCCTGCGGCTGGAACTTCGTTCGCCAACCACGATTGTGGTCGGTATCAAGGTCGTCGTCGAAGTCATCTCGCTGGTCGAGCTCGTTCCTGGCGACCCGCCGCTTCCGTCGGTCTTCAACTTTGGCGTCAACGCCCCCTTCGCTCGACCCGCCTCCGGATCCACTCCCTGAGCCACTCCCTGAGCCACCTGAACTGCCAACCACCGCTGCTGCAACGGCCGTTACCAGGGTGAGGCCTGCGATCGATGTCGTGACGACCGCTTGCGGATTGTCCAGTGCCCGAACGGGTTCGAACGCCGGTGCCTTGTTTGAGTTGGAGCGCCCGGAAGTGGCTGGTGTGGTCTCCGCCGCCAACGTGGCCAGCGCTTCGGGGGTCACAGGTCCACTGACCTCGCCCAGAGTTCCATCGGGTGCGACGGTGAATCCGACGCCGGATTCCAGCAACTGACCGTTGGCGTCGGTGCCACGGAATACAACGGTGTGGGCGCCGGGAACTAGACCTGCAGGCAGGGTTGCGGTCGCGGTAAATGCGCCCTGTGCGTCAGCCATACCGCTCGCGAGTGATTGGGGCGTGGAATAAACGACAACTTCAAATGGGCTACCGGGTGCCAGGCCAGCCCCGTTCACGGAGACGGTCACCATGCTGATCGGAGTACCGGGGCTCCCATTGATCGAAAAGGTCGGTGCTCCCGCAATGATCGGCGTTGCGCTGCTGGAAGCGTCAACGGTCAACTCTGGGTTCGCGGAATCCGTGGCCTCGTCTGAAGCCTCACCGGCATCGTCAGTCGCGTCTGCAGTGTCAGCATCGTCCGCGGTTTCGTCACCGTTACCGTCGTTGTTGTCGTTGGCCGGTTCATCTGCAACGTCAGCACCGTCTGCACCGTCGTCCGGACTTGCGTTGTCATCCGGAGTGTTATCCGTCGTTGCCGCGTCCGATGCGCCACCCTCACCGGAATGCGCAGGGGATTCGGGTGTACTCGGGGCACTTGGCTGCTGCGGCGCCGAATCGTTGCTGGTACCCGGATCAGCCGGGGAATCCCCGCCGCCGCCACCGTCGTCCTCAGCCACGATGATCGCGGATGCTGCAGTCCCCGGTGAGGCAACGAGCAGAAGGGCGCCGGTGCCAAGAAGCAGTCCGGCGGAAAGCACCAGGGCAAACAGGCGGCGTCTACCCTGGCTGGAAGCGATCACAGCAGGGCGGTTGGATCTGACTGTGCGCATGCACGCTCCGGAGTTCGATTGACGGGTGAAAGGAGGGTAACCCCACCGGTGTTGCTCACAGCGCCTCCCCATGTCACCGTGGGGTGTGCTTGAACGCATGCGCCAGTCCCTGCGGCTTCTGCCGCGCCCATTGCGCTGGATCCTGGTTGCCACGGTTGGCTGCGCACTCGTGCTTACCGGGGTGGTTTTCCTTGTCCTTCCCGGACCTGGGCTGCCCCTCATATTGCTCGGCCTGATCGTGCTGGCCACCGAATTCGCCTGGGCGGAGGCGACCCTGCATCGTGTGCGCCGGGGCAGCAGTACGGCCACCGGCTTGGTACGCCAGGCGGCCACACGGGTCTTGCGCCGGCCAGGCAACGACGATCCAGATGCGAAGATGCGCCAGTGACGGCGACGATCCTCGACGGCAAGGCCACGGCCGCGGCGGTGCGTGCCGACCTGCGGGCACGTGTCGATCGGCTCCGCTCGGCGGGGATCACCCCTGGACTAGGCACCGTGCTCGTTGGCAGCGACCCAGGAAGCCAGGCGTACGTCAATGGCAAGCACGCCGACTGCGCGGAGGTCGGTATTGCGTCGATACGTGTCGACCTAGCCGCAGATTCCAGTCAGGACCAGGTTGACGAGGCCATCGCGACGCTCAACGCGGATGATTCGGTTACCGGCTACATCGTTCAATTGCCGCTACCGAGACACCTCGACGAACGCGCCACGTTATCTCTGATGGATCCAGCCAAGGATGCGGACGGTTTGCATCCGGTGAACCTGGGTCGACTGGTCTTGGGCATTGACGGACCATTGCCCTGCACACCACGCGGCATCGTCACGCTCCTTCGTCATTACAGCGTTCCGATTGATGGCGCCGAGGTCGTCATCGTCGGACGCGGTGTGACGGTCGGGCGTCCCCTCGGACTCCTGCTAACCCGCCGGAGCGAAAATGCAACAGTGACGCTTTGTCATACCGGGACCGGGAACCTTGCCGCGCATACTCGTGCCGCGGACATCGTGGTGGCCGCCGCCGGTGTGCCCGGCATGATCACCGCTGCGATGGTGCGACCGGGGGCAACGGTGCTTGACGTAGGCATCACGCGCACCGAAACCGGATTGGTGGGTGACGTCGCGCCGGATGTGCACGATGTGGCCGGGTTCGTGGCACCGATGCCGGGTGGTGTTGGACCGATGACCCGGGCGATGCTGCTCACCAATGTGGTCGAGGCCGCGGAGTCGAAAGCGCGAGACGCCGTGGCGACACCGTGAACGAGTTTGACTCCACGGCTGACCGAACAGGCGCTGTCGTGCCATTGCCGCGGGGTGCGCAACGGCGGATGAGGCCGGCAACACAGTGGCCCATCGCTGTGGTGTTGGTAATCCTGGGGGTCGGATTGCTTCTGGTTGCTCTCGGCGCCTTTCGGGCTGGAACGGTGACAATGGCCTGCAGCGCCTGGGTTGCGTTCCTGCTGCGGTTGGTACTCAGCGACAAGCAGGCTGGTCTCTTGGTCGTCCGCCGCCGCAGTGTGGACACCTGGATTCTTGGCTTACTCGGGTTGCTGGCGCTAATCCTGGCCTTCTGGGTGCCCATACCGAAGTAGGTCTCGTCGAACGCCAGGCGCTAGCCTTGGGCATTGCCGAGTCGGCATCCGCGACTCACCACTCGATCCGCTCACTGGAAGGGCGTTGCCATGGCTCGCCAACCCGTCACCGTCACCGTCACCGGCGCAGCCGGTCAGATCGGCTATGCGTTGGTCTTCCGCATCGCATCTGGTCAACTCCTAGGCGCAGACGTCCCCGTGCGTCTTCGGCTTCTCGAGGTGCCGCAGGCGGTTAAGGCTGCCGAAGGGACGGCCATGGAGCTTGATGACTGCGCCTTTCCCCTGCTGGCTGGCATCGACATCACCGACCAGGCCAGTGTTGCCTTCGACGGGGTGAACATTGCACTCCTGGTCGGCGCGAGGCCACGCAGTGCCGGCATGGAGCGATCCGACCTGCTGTCCGCCAATGGCGGGATCTTCAAGCCGCAGGGTGAGGCGCTTAATGCCGGGGCGGCCTCAGACGTGCGCATTCTCGTCGTTGGCAACCCAGCCAATACGAATGCGCTGATCGCTCGCTCGCATGCCCCGGATATCCCCGCGGATCGATTCACCGCGATGACGCGCTTGGATCACAACCGGGCGATGTCCCAGTTGGCGCAGAAGGTCGGCGTGACAGTGAACGACATCACGTGCATGACCATCTGGGGAAATCACTCTGCCACTCAGTACCCGGACCTGTTCCACGCAAAGGTTTCCGGTCGCAATGCTGCTGAGGTCGTGGGCGACCAGGCTTGGATTGAGAACGTCTTCATCCCCACCGTTGCCAAGCGCGGCGCCGCAATCATCGAGGCTCGGGGCGCCTCGTCGGCTGCCTCGGCAGCCAATGCGGCTATCGACCACGTCGCGACCTGGGTTGGCGGCACCGCAGATGGTGACTGGACCTCGGCAGCTCTGCCCTCGGACGGTTCCTACTCCGTCCCGGAGGGTCTGGTCTCGTCCTTCCCGGTGCGCAGCGTTAATGGCGCCTGGCAAATCGTGCAGGGACTCGAGATTGACGACTTCTCGCGCGGGCGGATCGATGCTTCCGTGGCCGAGCTGCTCGAAGAACGCGATGCCGTTCAGGCCCTCGGTCTGATCTAGGAGAGGCGATCATGGCGAAGATCAAGGTGATCAATCCCGTCGTCGAACTCGACGGGGATGAGATGACGCGCATCATCTGGCAGTTCATCAAGGACGAGTTGATTCTCAAGTACCTAGACGTTGACCTGCACTACTTCGACCTCGGGATCGAGAACCGCGACGCCACCGACGATCAGGTCACCATTGATGCTGCACATGCGATCCAGCAGGTTGGGGTTGGCGTGAAGTGCGCGACGATCACGCCCGACGAGGCGCGCGTGCAGGAGTTCGGCCTGAAGAAGATGTGGAAGTCGCCGAACGGAACAATTCGCAACATCCTCGGGGGGGTCATCTTCCGTGAACCCATCATCATCAGCAACATCCCGCGCTTAGTTCCGGGCTGGACCAAGCCGATCGTGGTTGGGCGCCATGCCTTCGGCGACCAGTACCGGGCAACTGACTTTACGATTCCTGGCGCTGGAACGCTGACGATGACGTTCACGCCGGCGGATGGCTCGGCACCGATGGAATTTGAGGTCTTCCAATTCCCCGAGTCTGGCGTGGCCATGGGTATGTACAACCTTGACCAGTCGATTCGTGATTTCGCTCGAGCATCCATGCGTTACGGCTTGGATCGCAAATACCCCGTCTACCTGTCAACGAAGAACACAATCCTGAAGGCCTATGACGGTCGCTTCAAGGACATCTTCGCCGAGGTATACGACAACGAGTTCAAGCAGCAGTTCGAGGCTGCTGGCATCACGTATGAGCATCGCTTGATCGACGACATGGTCGCGGCATCCCTTAAGTGGGAGGGTGGCTACGTCTGGGCATGCAAGAACTATGACGGTGATGTGCAGTCGGACACGGTGGCGCAAGGCTTCGGGTCGCTTGGCCTGATGACGAGCGTGTTAATGACGCCGGACGGCCGGACCGTCGAGGCTGAGGCCGCGCACGGCACGGTAACTCGCCACTACCGGCAGCACCAGCAGGGCAAGCCGACATCCACCAACCCGATTGCATCGATCTTCGCCTGGACGCGCGGCCTTGAGCACCGGGGCAAGTTGGACTCAACCAAAGACGTGGTGGCATTTGCGCAGACGCTGGAGCGGGTCTGTATCTCCACAGTTGAAGAGGGCAAGATGACCAAGGACCTAGCCATGCTTATTGGCCCGGATCAGCCGTGGTTGACCACGCAGGATTTCCTTGCCGCCATTGATGCCAACCTCGGTACTGCGGTAGCCAAATAGACCACTGCCGGTCAGGCTCCCCTGGCGTACCTACCCCGTTAAGCCTTAGTCTCAGAGCGGCCCGCACGGTGCAGGGCCCTAGGAGTGAGTGTCGAAATGTGGGACGTGGTCGGCGACGTCCTCGTCGTGCTCGCCTTCGTCTTGCTCGGCGGGTTCTTCGCAGCAGCTGAGTTGGCCCTGGTCTCGCTGCGCGACATGCAGGTGCAGCGACTCAGTGAGCGTGGCCGTCGTGGTCGTCGGCTGGCGGCCCTTGTCGCCAACCCGACGCGTTTTCTGGCGGCTGTGCAAGTCGCGGTTACGCTCGCGGGCTTCGTCTCGGCGGGCTTCGGCGCATCCACCATTGCACCCAAGTTCGCCCCAGTACTCATCGGTGCAGGGTTGAGTTCCGGCCTGGCCAACTCAATCGCGTTCATCCTCGTAACGGTGCTTATTGCCTACATCTCATTGGTGATTGGTGAACTTGTTCCCAAGCGCATCGCTATGCAGCGAACCGAGCAGGTTGCGCTCTTGGCAGCAACACCTATTGATGTCATCGCGCGTTTGTTCCGTCCCTTTATTGCGGCTATCTCGGTTGCAACCAATGCCATCGTGCGCATGCTCGGCATGGACCCGAAGGCATCGCGGGAGCAGATGAGCGGCGAGGAACTACGCGACCTCGTTGCCGCCCATGAGGACCTTTCCCGCCAGGAACGGGATCTCATTGATGACGTGTTCTCGGCTGGAGATCGCGAGCTACGTGAGGTAATGATTCCGCGTACCGAAGTGGAGTTCCTCGATGCAACCTTGCCTTTGACGGAAGCGGTATCCCTCGTTTCAGACCAACCACATTCACGCTACCCAGTCATTCGCGGTACTACTGATGATGTGGTCGGGTTCGTCCACATCCGCGACATTCTGGCGCCGCGTTCGAGCGAGGCCGGCGTGCGCGTTGGCTCCCTGATCCGACCAGTGGTGTCGTTTCCGGGTACCAATGACGTACTCAGCACCCTGAATCAGATGAGGCGCCAGCGACAGCATCTGGCCATCGTCGTCGACGAATACGGTGGCACAGCCGGCATCATCACCATGGAGGACCTCGTCGAGGAACTCGTCGGCGAGATCGAAGACGAGTACGACACCCAGCCCACCGGTCGGGCCGGATTGCAGCACGGTGAGCTGGTCGTGGAAGGTCTGATGAATCTCGAGGATTTCGCCGACGAGGCTGGTCGAGCCATTCCGGATGGTCCCTACGAGACCGTGGCGGGTTTTGTCGTCGCTGAACTCGGTCGCCTCCCACAGGTGGGCGACCTCGTTGGCCACGAAGACATGACCTTCGAAGTCCTTGAATTGGACGGTCGGCGCATTGCCAAGGTCAAGGCTCAGATTGTGACTGCCGAGGAACTGTCAGAATAGGGCCCATGGCTGTAACTCGACCGCGCGTGCTGTCCGGTATCCAGCCGACGGCTGATTCATTTCACATTGGCAACTACCTAGGTGCCCTTCGGGAATGGGTCCGTATGCAGGCAACGCACGATGCCTATTACGTGGTGGTCGACCAGCACGCGATCACGGTGGACCACGACCCTGAGTTGTTACGCCAACGAACGATGCTTTCGTTCGCCCAGCTGCTCGCTGTTGGTCTTGACCCACAGCAATGCACAGTCTTCGTCCAGAGCCATGTGCCGGAACACAGTCAGTTGGCTTGGATCCTGCAGTGTCAGACCGGGTTTGGTGAAGCCAGTCGCATGACGCAATTCAAGGACAAGTCCGCCAAGGAAGAAATGGCACGGGCAACCGTTGGGTTGTTCACCTACCCGATTCTGCAGGCCGCGGACATCCTCATCTATCAGGCTGATGCGGTGCCCGTGGGTGAGGATCAACGACAGCACCTTGAGCTCACCCGCGACCTTGCGCAGCGTTTCAACCTGCGATTCGGTCAGACCTTCACGGTCCCAGAGGCGATGATCGTCAAGGAGACGGCCAAGATTCTGGATCTGCAGGATCCGAGTGCCAAGATGAGCAAATCCAGTGCCGCCGGGTGTGCATTCCTGTTGGACACCGACGCCGCGCTTCAGAAGAAGTTTCGCAGTGCGGTCACGGATTCCGAACGCGAAATTCGCTTCGATCGTGAAGCAAAGCCGGGTGTCTCGAATCTGCTGGGCATACAGCAGGCAGTGAGCGGAGTCTCAATGGCAGCGCTCGAGGAGCAGTACGTTGGTCGCGGCTACGGGGATCTCAAACAGGACACCGCCGAACTGGTGACTGAGCTGATCCGCCCAATCCGTCAGCGTGTCGACGAATTGATGGCCGACCAACCTGCACTGCTTGCGCTCATGGATGAAGGTGCGGCGAAGGCAAGCGTCACTGCTCATGCGACCTTGGAACTTGTGTACGACCGCGTCGGGTTCGTGCCCCTGCCGCGCTGAAGTGCCTACGCTGCTTTAGGAGGCGTGCAGGTCCAAGTACTGTCGCAGGGCATCTCGCATGACCTGCGATGGTGTGACGCCGCGGCCACGGGCGAATGAGTCGAGCTCCGCCTTGACCTGTGGCTCGAGCCGGAATCGAACCTCAGGTGAGACCCCTGCGTCGCCATGCAGCGAAGGTCGCCCACGCCTAAGTTCCCTCAACGTTTCACGCGCCAACTTTTGCGCAGCGGCCTCGTCGAGAATGAGTCCGCTTGGCAGTGTCACGGGGCTCTTGTCCAAGTCCACGTAGGGACCCATCCGGTATTTACGGTTCACCGTTCCTCCTCGAGCGCCGCAAGTTCATTGGCATCGCGTGAATGACGAGTAGGTAGTCCGGGAGGTCGACCGCAATCACTTCAACCTCCAGCCCGCGACCGTCGCTACCCCACCACACGTACCTACGTTCGTTGTCCGGCCCATGCACAACAGGATTCACCGAGTCCATGACTTCCAGAATTCGGGCCCTGCCTAATCGATGACGTCTGCTCGATTGAGTGAAGCGCACCGGCCGTACATTTTTGTCTAGCATAATAATCCACATGGCAACCCCCAGGCCACAGTCATCTAGGGGAAAGAAGGTGTCTAGAGACTTGAGCAGCTCGTGGGGGACGCGGACGGCGTTGTGGACAACCCCTTAGTTGCACCATGAATGGACCTGCAGGACTTCCGGTAGCAACGACTTCCGGCGGTCACGATGAGGATCAGGTGCCAGGGGCTGGGAATGCACGAACTGGCTGGCGTCTACGACTCACTTTTCGGGAATTTCGAAGCCGGCGGTAGCGGCCTGGTCGCCAGGGCTCGGCATTTATCGGTACCTCGTCGATGACGGCGTACAACGTGGAGGCACGCTTGATCGTGTGCTCAGGTGCCATAGCCTGAGTCGTGACCAGCGGCACGATGGGTGTTCGACGCCGTTGGCGCAGCCGATTTACCAAGGGGATCAGGGACACCAGGACCGCTCCCGCGATTGCACCGACACCTAGTGCGTAGGGTGCGCGGGGATCTGAGATTGCTCGGCGCACAGTGGCGGTCGCGGCTGTGGCCACCCGGGCACCAACCCCGGGTGCTAGGCGAGGTTCGGATGTGACCGTGTCCAATGCCGACAGTTGCACAGAGGCGGATGGCGATGGAGTGGGGCTCGCCGCAGCGGTGGTGATTGGGTCGACGAGCGTGCCGATGGGTATCACCTTGTCGTGGTTCTTCAGACCCCACGCCAACGCTTTGCGTGCTGCGTCAATCGTTGGTTCGGTGATGCCCATCATCGCCACGATGATGGTGGTTCCCCTGCGTTCAGCAGCACCTATGTAAGTGCGTCCGGCATTGGTCGTATACCCCGTCTTGACGCCGATAACGCCGCGGAACTTGCTCGTGAGTAGACGGTTGGTGTTGTAGATGCGGTACGTCCCGGAGCCCCGGGCAGGAAAATCAAAGGTCTTGGTTCGCGCGAACTCGGCGAAGTCCGGACGGGCAAGGCCGGCGCGGGCGAACAGTGCCAGGTCGTAGGCGCTGGAGACCTGACCCGGCTCATCCAGGCCAGTCGGATTGACCGCCACGGTGTCCAAGGCCTGCAACTGCTTGGCCAGGTCGTTCATCTGCTGCACCGTCTCGCGCACACCGCCGTTGGCGCGCGCAAGAGCCGTAGCTGCGTCGTTGCCGCTCGGTAGGAAGGCGCCGTACAGCAGTTGCCGGATCGTGTAAGGCTTGCCAGCGACTAGCCCCACGCGAGTTCCGCCCACGGTGGCGTCTTTCTGGCTTGGTCGATAGGTCCCGTCCAGCGGGAGATTCGGGAGCACGGTCAGTGCCGTCAGTGTCTTCAAGGTGCTCGCTGGGGCGCGTTGGAGGTGAGCGTCCTTGGCCGCCAGAATTGCGCCGGTCGAGGCATCGGCGATGACCCACGTGGCGGCACGAATGTCGGGTAACGGCTGGGCATCAGGCCCCGCGTCAACTTGAATGCCCTCGGCAGCAAGTCGCTCACCGCCGACGGTTTCGGCTTGGGCTTGGCTGGTCTGCATGGCCAGCAGAACGATGCAGCTAGCCCCAAGCAGGGCAACGCTCACCGGACGGCGAAGGCTCAGCACGCGCTCAGGGTACGGTGCCCCGCCACTAGCCTTGCCCCATGACGACTGCCTCCACCCTGCCTCAAGTGCCCACCGGACTTCTCATCGGTGGCGAATGGCTGCCAACGACGACGAAGTTGCCGGTAACCAATCCCGCATCCCTGAGCGTTCTGGCAGAGATCGGGGATGCCGGCGTCGATGAGGGCATCGCCGCTGTGGCGGCCGCGGATAGCGCATTCCAGAGTTGGTCGATCACACCTGCGCGTCAACGTGCCGAGATTCTGCGTCGGGCCTGGGAAATCATGACCGCAGAGATCGAGACCTGTGCTCGACTGATCGCTCTAGAAAATGGCAAGGCCTGGCGAGATGCCATGGGGGAGTCGGTTTACGCAGCGGAATTCTTCCGCTGGTTCTCCGAGGAGGCATGCCGGATCGAGGGCGGCTTTCGCTACGCGCCGGCGCGAGACAAGACCATCATCACCGACCACCGACCCATCGGGGTCGCCTACCTCATCACCCCATGGAATTTCCCAGCAGCTATGGCGACCAGAAAGATCGCGCCGGCCCTGGCTGCGGGCTGCACCACGATTCTCAAGCCGGCTTCCGAGACGCCCCTGACAGCCCTGTGGATCGGCGAGGTGCTGCGCAGGGCTGGCGCACCCGAGGGTGTCGTGAACATCATCACGACATCCAAGACCGGCGAGGTCTCCTCGGCGATCCTGGCGGATCTGCGGGTTGCCACGCTGTCGTTCACCGGCTCCACATATGTGGGCAAGGTCTTGCTGCGCCAAACCGCCGATCGCGTTCTGCGTTCCAGTATGGAACTGGGCGGTAATGCTCCCTTCCTGGTACTGGAAGGGGCCGATGTCGATGCTGCTGTTGCCGGTGCCATGATCGCCAAGATGCGAAACGGCGGTGCTGCTTGCACGGCGGCGAACCGCTTCTATGTTCATGAATCCCTGGCAGATAGTTTCGCGACCAAGTTCCAGGCGGCACTGAGCGCCTTACAAGTGGGTCCGGGAACCGACTCCGCCAATGACCTTGGCGCCATGGTGAGCGTCCGTGAGCGGGACAAAATCCTCGATCTGGTCGAGGAAGCTCGGGCCGAAGGAGTCGAGATCACCCAGACGACCGAGGTACCTGCCCAGGGCGCTTTCATCGCGCCAATGATCGTCCGTGACGTGGCGCATGGCTCCACCCTCACGCGCAACGAGATCTTCGGCCCTGTCGCACCCATTGTCACCTTCACCGATCAGGCCGAGGCGATCCGGATGGCAAATGACACGGAGTACGGGCTCATCTCCTACGTCTACGCCGCGAATACCGGCATTGGCATCGGGGTGGCTCGGCAGATGGAGTCCGGGATGGTCGCCATCAATCGCGGGCTGGCCTCCGATCCGGCCGCCCCCTTCGGCGGGATGAAGGAGTCTGGGCTTGGTCGCGAGGGCGGCTTCGCCGGGATACATGAGTTCCTTGAGATGCAGTACTTCGCCGTGGACCTGTGACCAACCTCCCACCCTGAGCCGGTGCGAGCCGCTGGGCCCGGGGCTACATTGACGAGCACTGCGCGACACCTACGTGGAGAGGAACCGCCGTGAGCGGCGCTACCAACACCATTCCCGCCGGCGCGCTCCCCGGCGAGCAGCGAGCGGATATCAAGGCCCGTACTCTGCGAACCGATCGATGGTGGATTCAGCCGGCCATCGTGTTCGGCAGCCTGATCGCCTTCATCATCTACTCGACCTGGCGCGCCTTTGAGAACGCGTACTACTACACGACCCCGCTGATTTCACCCTTCTACTCGCCCTGCCTGGCCACCGACTGCGTGCCCGGGTCGGCGGAATGGACACCTATCGGGTCCTGGTGGGTGCTCTCGCCCGCGCTGCTGATCCTGGTGTTCCCGCTCGGATTCCGGATGACCTGCTACTACTACCGCAAGGCCTACTACCGCTCGTTCTGGCTTTCCCCGCCGGCTTGCGCAGTTGCCGAGCCGCACAAGCGCTACACGGGTGAGACTCGTGCCCCACTGATTCTGCAGAACAGCCACCGCTGGTTCTTTTTTGCCGGGCTGGTCTTCAATGCGATCCTCACCTATGACGCGGTCATCGCCTTCCGAAATTCCGATGGCCAGTGGGGGCACATGAGCGTCGGTACCGTCATTCTCATCGCGAACGCGACCCTGCTCTGGCTGTACTCGCTTTCCTGCCACACCTGCCGCCATGTGGTGGGTGGGCGCTTAAAGAACTTCTCCGCGCATCCCACGCGCTACCGGTTCTGGACTTTCGTATCCAAGCTCAATGCTCGGCATCCCCGGTTCGCGTGGATCTCACTTATCGGTGTCGCCTTGACGGACCTCTACGTTCGCCAGGTCTCCATCGGTGCTATCCCGAACTTCTACTTCTTCTAAACGCGATTTTCCGGCGACCAACCAGAGGACAGCAATGACTGACATCGAGGTCCACAAGTACGACGTCGTGGTGATCGGAGCAGGTGGCGCCGGGCTGCGCGCGGCCATCGAGTCCCGGGAACTCGGTAAGTCCACGGCGATCATCTCGAAATCCCTCTTCGGCAAAGCACACACCGTCATGGCTGAGGGTGGTATCGCGGCCTCCATGGGCAATGTGAACCACAACGACAACTGGCAGGTGCACTTCCGCGACACCATGCGCGGCGGCAAGTTCCTCAATCACTATCGGATGGCTGAACTGCATGCGAAGGAGGCTCCAGAGCGAGTCTGGGAGTTGGAGGGTTGGGGAGCCCTGTTCGATCGTACGAAGGACGGCAAGATCAGCCAACGGAACTTCGGAGGGCATGAGTACCCCCGATTGGCCCATGTGGGTGACCGGACGGGTCTGGAATTGATCCGAACCCTCCAGCAGCGCGTGGTGGCAATGCAGCAGGAAGACCAGCGCGACACCGGTGACTACGAATCAAAGTTGCGCGTGTTTGCCGAGTGCACCATCACCGACATCCTGCTAACCGGTAAGGGTAAGGATCGCCGAGTCGCCGGGGCCTTTGGCTACTGGCGAGAGTCCGGCCAGTTCGTGCTCTTCGAGGCACCGGCGATCGTCATCGCCACCGGCGGAATCGGGAAGAGTTTCAAGGTCACCAGCAACTCGTGGGAGTACACCGGTGACGGTCATGCCCTGGCCATGCGTGCCGGTGGCTCGCTCATCAACATGGAATTCGTGCAGTTCCATCCGACCGGCATGGTGTGGCCACCGAGCGTCAAGGGCATTTTGGTGACCGAATCGGTGCGCGGCGACGGTGGCGTGCTCACCAACTCTGAGGGCCGCCGCTTCATGTTCGACTACATCCCTGAGGTCTTCAAGGCGCAGTACGCCACGACTGAGGAAGAAGCCGACCGCTGGTACACGGACCCGGATCACAACAAGCGCCCGCCGGAGTTGCTGCCCCGTGACGAAGTAGCGCGAGCCATCAACGCTGAGGTCAAGGCGGGTCGGGGGTCTCCGCACGGTGGTGTCTTCCTTGACGTGTCCAAGCGACTGCCAGCCGAGACGATCAAGGCCAAGCTGCCGAGCATGTGGCATCAGTTCAAGGAGCTTGCCGATGTCGACATCACCGAGGAGCCGATGGAGGTAGGTCCTACCTGTCACTACGTGATGGGTGGCGTCGAGGTGGATCCAGATTCGACGGGTGCTGTCGGCGTGCACGGACTGTTCTCCGCGGGCGAGGCTGCCGGCGGTCTGCACGGTTCGAATCGCCTCGGCGGCAACTCACTTTCGGACCTACTCGTCTTTGGTCGTCGCGCTGGTCTTGGAGCCTCGGAGTATGTCGATGAGCTCGATCGCGCCGGGCAACGACCCGCGCCCGAGTCGGCAGATGTGGATGCGGCCATGGCCGCAGCGTTGGCACCCTTCGAACGCGATCCGGCAGCAGGTGAAAACCCGTTCACAATCCAATATGAACTGCAGCAGTTGATGAACGACCTGGTCGGCATCATCCGCACAGCCGACGAAATGGAGCAGGCTCTCGGTCGCTTGGACGAGCTCAAGGCTCGAGCTGCGAAGGTTGCCATCGCAGGGGGGCGGCCCTACAACCCGGGCTGGCACCTGTCGTTGGACTTGCAGAACATGCTGATCGTGTCAGAGTGCATCGCACGCTCGGCTCTTGCCCGGCAAGAGTCGCGCGGCGGTCATACTCGCAATGACTACCCAAAGATGGACCCAGCCTGGCGTGGAACGAACCTGGTCTGTCGCCTCGATGGCAACAAGGTCGACGTAACCAAGCAGGAACTGCCGTGGATGCGCGACGAACTCTTGGCCCTGTTCGATCCGGCCGAGTTGAGCAAGTACTTGACTGACGTTGAGATGACGCATCTACCCCGAGGAGCGGCGTAATCATGAGTTATACGGCGAACTTCCGTGTCTGGCGTGGCCTCGAGGGTGACGGGGCGTTGGCGGACTACGCAGTAGACGTGAATGATGGCGAGGTCGTCCTCGACGTTATCCATCGCATTCAGGCCACTCAGGCTCCTGACCTTGCAGTCCGTTGGAACTGCAAGGCGGGCAAGTGCGGGTCGTGCAGCGCGGAGGTCAACGGTCGCCCTCGCCTGATGTGCATGACGCGCATGAACACCTTCGAACCAACGGAAACCATCACCGTGACGCCGCTACGCACCTTCCCGAACGTTCGGGACTTGGTGACCGACGTGTCGTTTAATTACACGAAGGCGCGGGAGGTGCCGGCCTTTCAGCCGCCCAAGGGACTCCAGCCAAGCGAGTATCGGATGCAGCAGGAGGACGTGGCGCGCAGCCAGGAGTTCCGTAAGTGCATCGAGTGCTTTCTCTGCCAGAACACCTGCCATGCGATTCGCGATCACGAGAACAACATGGCCCATTTCGCAGGACCGCGTGTTCTCATGCGGGTGGCCGAACTGGACATGCACCCGCTCGACACGCTCGATCGCAAGCATGAAGCGCAGGAAGTTCTCGGCCTTGGGTACTGCAATATCACGAAGTGCTGCACTGAGGTCTGCCCAGAGCACATCAAGATCACGGATAACGCACTTATCCCGCTCAAGGAGCGCGTTGTCGACGTCAAGTACGACCCCGTGCGCTGGCTTGGCTCCAAGATCCGCGTCCGCAAGTCGTAGTCGCTGTCGCAGGCCTCAACCCGCAATGGTCGCAGCAGAAGTGATCGCCGCAGGTGGGGATTGGACTCGGAGTGTCTGACGAGCGTCGCACGGAGTCTGGGCTGCCCCTAGACACGTTGTATGGTCCGCAGGCGCTTGATGGCTGGGACTCGGCCAGGCAACTTGGGAATCCGGGCGAGTACCCGTACACCCGCGGCGTGTATCCCACGATGTACACGGGTCGACCTTGGACGATGCGACAGTACGCCGGATTCGGTACGGCAGCGGAGTCGAATGCGCGCTACCGAGAGCTCCTAACGGCTGGTACGACCGGTCTGTCGGTGGCCTTTGATCTGCCAACTCAGATGGGTTACGACTCAGACCATCCCCTCGCGCATGGCGAGGTCGGCAAGGTCGGGGTGGCCATCGATTCAATCGACGACATGCGCCGACTCTTTGATGGCATCGCCCTTGATCAGGTGTCAACGTCGATGACGATCAATTCCACCGCGGCGATACTTCTGCTGCTCTATGAATTGGTGGCCGAGGAACAGGGCGTGCCCGGTACCGCGCTCAACGGAACCATCCAAAACGATGTGTTGAAGGAATACATCGCACGGGGTACGTACATATACCCACCTGCGCAATCCCTGCGATTGATTACGGACATTTTCACCTATTGCCGACAGTCCATTCCCAAATGGAACACGATCTCCATCTCTGGCTATCACATGGCGGAGGCGGGTGCGACCCCTGTGCAGGAGGTTGCATTCACGCTTGCGGACGGAATTGCCTATGTGCAGGCGGCACTTGACTCCGGTCAGAACATCGACGAGTTTGCCCCGCGCTTGGCGTTCTTTTTCGTCTCACGCACAACCATCCTGGAAGAGGTGGCGAAGTTTCGTGCCGCCCGACGTATGTGGGCCCGCATCATGCGGGAGCGCTTCGATGCCAAGGACCCCAAGTCCTGGATGCTGCGATTCCACACGCAGACAGCAGGCGTGCAACTGACGGCTCAGCAGCCCGAGGTAAATCTCGTTCGAGTGGCGGTGCAAGGGCTGGCGGCGGTCCTGGGTGGTACGCAATCGCTGCATACGAATTCCTTTGATGAGGCAATCGCGCTGCCGACTGCCAAGGCGGCGCGCCTAGCCTTGCGGACGCAGCAGGTGCTGGCGTACGAAACGGATGTCTGCGCCACCGTCGATCCATTTGCTGGTAGTTACGTGGTCGAGTCGTTGACCGACGAACTGGAGGCTGCTGCCGAGGCATTGATTGCGCGCATCGATGAACTCGGTGGGGCAGTTGCCGCAATTGAACAGGGTTTCCAGAAGTCCGAGATCGAGCGCTCCGCCTATGAAGTGGCCCAGCAGATCGATGCGGGGGACCGCGTCATCGTTGGCGTAAATCAGTTTGCCATCGAGTCCGAGGAACGCTACGAACCCATGCGGGTTAATCCTGCCATCGAAGCCGAGCAGATTGAACGCCTGCGCGCCCTACGTGCCGACCGTGATCAAGCCAAGGTTGATGCAGCCCTCGCGGACATTCGACGGGCTGCCGAAGGCACGGATAACCTGCTAGCCCCGATGCGTGTTGCGCTGCAGGCGCGCGCCACGGTGGGTGAAGTCTCCGACGCATTGCGCGCAGTGTGGGGTCAGTACCGACCCATCGACACGCTCTAGGGTCCATTCCCGTGAGCAGGCTGCGGACACTTTCCTGGGATGATTCGGCCGGTGCGTTGGTCCTGTTGGATCAAACCCGCCTTCCGGACCAAGAAGTCAGCGTCAGTTGTCCCGACGTGGACAGTGTGATTGATGCCATCCAGCGCCTGGTGGTCCGCGGGGCACCAGCCCTCGGCGCCGCCGGCGCCTACGGCGTCGTGATAGCCGTGCGACAGGGGGCACGTGAAGGGTGGACACACGCGGAACTGTTGAACCAGATTGAGCGCTTGCGCCAGGCACGG
Organism: Actinomycetales bacterium; assembly: GCA_018970765.1. Classification (GTDB taxonomy): domain Bacteria; phylum Actinomycetota; class Actinomycetes; order S36-B12; family S36-B12; genus REEB426. The sequence continues at coordinate 65,773 of JAGWVT010000004.1, read as the reverse complement.
CCGACGGCGGTGAACCTGGCGTGGGGCGTTGACCGTGCCAGCACTGTGATTGACGCAGGGCACGCGGCGGTCCTTGCCGAAGCGAATGCAGTTGCCAACGATGATGCCGAGGCGAACCGGCGACTGTCCGAATTGGGTGCCAGGTGGATTCTGGACCACGTCGAACGGCGCCCACTTCGAGTGCTGACGCACTGCAATGCCGGGGCGCTAGCAACCACGGAGTACGGAACGGCACTGGGTGTGGTGCGCAGCCTGCATGCGCAGACTCCCCTGGAAATGGTCTACGCAGACGAAACCAGGCCACTGCTGCAGGGGTCTCGCCTTACCGCGTGGGAGTTGCATCGTGACGGCATCCCATGTCAGATCCAGGTGGACGGCGCGGCCGCGTCAACGATTTTGCGTGGATTGGTTGACGTCGTAGTCATTGGGGCCGATCGCATTGCTAGGAATGGCGATACGGCGAACAAGATCGGGTCGGTGGGCTTGGCGCTGGCCTGCCAGGCTGCAGGGATCCCCTTCGTGGTCGCCGCACCCTGGTCGACCGTCGATCTGGACACCGTAGATGGCAGTGCGATCCCGATCGAGCTGCGGGATGCAGCCGAAGTCACGCAGGTGGGTGATCAATGCTTCGCGCCGCCCGGGGTCGGTGCCTTCAATCCGGCATTCGATGTGACGCCTGCGCAGTACATTGCTGCCATCATGACTGAACGCGGAGTTCTGCAGCCGGATGGCCGCACCGGTCTCGACGGACTGTTGCGTTGATGGAGCAGGACTCGGGTATCCCAGCCGACCTCAGTGCCCTGATCGAGCGTTCGACCGCCCTTGGTGCCGATGAAAGTCTGGTAGTCCTCGGCGGGGGCAACACCTCGGCAAAGGGTCGAATACAGGATCACCTGGGACGCGAACACGAGGTGCTCTGGGTCAAGGGTTCCGGTGCGTACCTTCGCAGTGCACAGGCTGCGGACTTCCCGGCGCTGCGGCTTGCGGAGCTGCTGCCATTGCGCGAACTGGCGGCGCTGTCGGACGATCAAATGCTGCGATACGTCGGGCAGGCCATGGTGGATGTGACGATGCGGCGACCATCCATCGAGACCCTGCTGCACGCCTTCCTGCCGCATGCGCATATCGATCACGTACATGCGGACGCCATCTGCACCTTGACCAACCACCGCGAAGGTCCGCGTATCGTGCGTGAAGCCCTTGGTGAGGGTTACGCCTACATCGACTGGATCCGTCCGGGCTTCGAACTGAGTCGGCTTGTCGCAGACCTGTCGAGTTATCAGGGTGTGGTGTTGGCGCATCACGGACTCGTAACCTGGGGGCCGGACAGTTCAGCCTGCCTGCAGCAGACGCTCAGCAGCGTTGAGCGGGCGCGGGACTTCATCGCAGCGTACCCGCGGGACGTGCGTGCCTCGGCGGTCACTCGACCAGCGGGCGTTGAGGAATCACGGGAAGTGCTGCTGCAGTTGCGCGGGGCCATGGCCCAGACCGGTCGTCGCATCCTGCGGGTCGATCGCAGTCAGCGAGAGCTTGTCGATGATCCGCAACTTCCGGCGATTGTCAGCGGGGGAGTGTCCAGCGCCGATCACATGCTGACCATCAAGCCGCGGTCGATGGTCCTGGCTAGTGGGCAGTTGGTGCAGGAAGCTATTGGTCAGTACGTCGATGACTACCGTACCTTCGTTGAGTCCGGCCAGGAGACCTCCTCGGAACTTGTGGCGTCAGCACGTCATTCCGTCATGCACGATCCGATGCCCCGAGTGGTGTTAGTACCTGGACTCGGCGTTATTACGACCGGCCGCGATCGTTACGAGGCCGCGCAAGTTTCACTGGTAGCTGGGCATACCCATGCGGTAGCTCGCGACATCGTGCAACGCTTTGGTAACCCAGAACCGATGACTCCGGAGCAAGAGTTTGCCTTCGACTACTGGCCATTGGAGTTGTACAAACTCGGCCTGCAGCCGGCCGCGAGTTCGCTTGCTGGGTTTGTCTGCATCGTCACGGGTGCAGCGTCCGGCATCGGCAGGGGCATCGCTGAGCATCTCGCCGCGCAGGGTGCCAGTTTGGTGCTTGCAGATCTTGATGGCGAACGCCTTGAAGAAGTGGGCGGGGCCATCACGGCATCGGGTGGGCCAACACCTGAATTGGTGAGGGGTGATCAATCATCTGCCGAGGTCGTGCGCGAGACCATGAGCGCTGCGATCGACAACTTCGGCGGCATTGACGGCGCGGTGCTCAACGCCGGGATCGCCGCGGCCGGTCGATTGGCGGATTTGTCCCTGCAGGACTGGGAGCGCGCCCAGCGCATCAATCTCACTAGTGCATTCCTGCTCACCCAACAGGCCCTGCAGCGCATGCGTCAGCAAGGTTGCGGTGGCAGCCTCGTCTATGTTGCGAGTAAGAATGCCTTCGGCCCGGGTGCCGGTTTCGGGGCCTACTCGGTTTCCAAGGCGGGCATGATTCAACTCATGCGTATCGCGGCATTGGAGGGTGGTGCGGATGGCATTCGAGCCAATGCGGTCAACCCCGATGCAGTCTTCGATAACTCGCGACTGTGGGAGGGCGGAATTCGTGAGGAGCGTGCTGCTGCCCACGGCATTGCACCTGAGCAACTGCAGGAGTTCTATGCGGCTCGCAATCTGCTGCATCGTCAAGTGACGACCTCAGATGTAGCGGTGTCCGTGGAGTTCTTGTTGAGCGAGCAGTCCTCACGTACGACCGGAGCGGTGCTCCCCATCGACGGTGGGGTGGCCGGGGCATTTCCCCGATGACCGCCGTGAACCTAGACCTGCTCATCGCCGAAGCATCAGTGGTCCTGACCTGCAATGAGCAGGAGCAGGTCTTGACCAACGTCTCGATTGGGATTCGAGATGGCCGGATAGCGCATATCGGTGATGTGTTGCCCGCCGATCGGGTTCTGCAGGCACGGGGACATCTCCTGATGCCGGGCCTAGTCAATCTCCACACTCATCTGGCCATGACCTTGCTGCGTGGCATCGCTGAGAATGTCGATCTCCAGGGCTTCTTGGCGTTGGTGTGGGCTGAAGAGGCCCGCGTCATGAACGAGGGCGGTGTTGAGGTCGGTACACGCCTTGGTGCCGTCGAGGCACTCCTGAGTGGGACCACCACGACACTTGACATGTATTTCCACCCCGATGCAGCACATCGTGGTGCCGTCGATGTGGGGCTACGGCATGTGACTGGTCCGCTTTTCTTCGACTTTCCAGGTCCGGATGGTATGGAATGGCCACAGCGGATGGCCTACGCGCGTGCCTGGCCTCAGGTGCTTGCCGACCTTGGTGGCCCCTGGGTTCCTCCTGCCCTGATGCCGCATAGTCCGTTGACGGTAGGCCCGGATCGACTCCGTGACGTCGCGCAGTTGGCGCGTGACATGGGGGGTGTGCTGCACACGCACGCATCTGAGAATCACACTGAGAATCTGCAGACGCAGGAGAAGTTCGGCGCCCGCCCCATTGCCCTATTGCAGGCCGCAGGCCTCGTTGGGTCCGGCACGGTTATTGCCCATGGTGTGCACTTGGACGAGGCTGACATCGCCACCTTGGCCGCGGGTGCGAGCAGCATCGCTCACTGCCCCGGCTCCAATCTCAAGCTTGCTAGCGGTGCCGCTGACATCGTCAACTACTACAACGCGGGCCTATGTGTGGGCATCGGAACCGATGGCTGCGCATCGAGCAATGACCTGGATATGTTCGCCGCAATGCGACTGGCCGCCAACCTCGCCAGACTCGTGCGCCAGGATCCGGCGGCAATTTCGGCTGCACGAGTTCTCCAGGCGGCAACCCGCGGTGGTGCACAGGCACTCGGCATGGCGGATCGCATTGGGTCGGTGGAGATCGGCAAGGAGGCCGACCTGGTCCTGCTGGACCTTGCTGCACCGCACCTGACGCCAATGCGAGATCCGGCTACGGCAGTTGTGTTCAGCGCGGGACGATCGGATGTTCGCCACGTCATCGTGGCCGGAGAGGTTGTGGTTGCTAATCGAATCCCGACGCGCGTAGACCTGGCCGAGGTCATTGAGCAAGCACGGAGCGTCACAGCGTGACTCCCATCATCCTGGACTGCGATCCCGGTCACGACGATGCGATCGCCATTATGTTGGCGGTAGCCGATCCCGCCATCGAGCTGTTGGCAGTCACGACTGTTGCGGGCAATGTCACCTTGAACCACACCACGCGCAATGCCCTACGAGTCCTCGACATGGTGGGGCGGCCAGATATTCCGGTGGCCGCCGGCCGACCGGCGCCGCTGGTTCGCGACCTGTCCACTGCGGCCGTCATGCATGGGGAAACCGGGCTAGCTGGACCGTTGCCGCAGGAGCCGAGCCGACCAGCCCTGGACGTCGCCGCCGTTGATCTCATGGCGCACACGATCACGGCCGCAACTGAACCCGTCACCCTGGTCGCTACCGGTCCACTGAGCAACGTGGCCGACCTCCTGACCCAGCATCCGCTGCTTGTCGACCAACTCGCGCAAATCGTCATCATGGGCGGAGCAGTTGACCTGGGAAACTGGACCCCGGCCGCTGAATTCAACATCTGGGTCGATCCACATGCGGCGGACATCGTGTTTCGCCACGGCTGCGCAGCGGATCGAATCCCGGGCCGGGTGCCGCTCACCATGATCGGTTTGGAGGTCACGCACCAGGCATGGTTGACCGACGAGCATGCAGAGCTGTTGCGTGGGCGAAGCGCGTCGGGCACGTTCGTTGCTGAACTGCTTGATCATTTCGTGGGCTTCCACCAGGAACGGTTTGGCTGGGAGGGTGCACCCATCCATGACGCGGTGACCATCGCGCACCTGATTGACCCGACCCTGGTACAGACCCTGGCCATGAATGTCCAAATCGAGGTCGACTCGCCACTGTGTGTCGGTCGGACAGTGGCAGACCGCTGGAACGTTACCGGCCTGGAACCAAACGCCTTTGTTGGGCTGGGCATCGACCGGCCGCGGTTCATCGAACTGCTGATGAAGCGGCTCTTACCCTGACTTTTGACACTTCCGCCCCATCGTTCACTCGAGGGCTGTAATCATTTCGTGACGTTGTGCCCCACGTTCGCTGAGTACGCTGTGAGCGGCCGCGTCAGGTGCGTGCCGCTTATCAAGGGAGAGACATTGAGGATCAACATCAAGGTTGCGGCAGCGGCCTTCGCCGTCGCCGCACTCGGTCTGGCTGCTTGTGGTGGTAGCAGCACAAGCTCGGAGACCAGCGCTGCGGCTTCTGCGGCCGCCACGGCAGCAGCTGCTTCGCCGAGCGCTGAGTCGTACCCATTCAAGGCCTGTGAGGTCACTGACGTGGGTGGCGTCGACGACAAGGGCTTCAATCAGACCGCCTACAAGGGCGTGACCGATGCGGCCACGGAGTTCGGCATTGAAGCCGCTGTGCTCGAGTCGCAGGCTGAGACCGACTACGCGCCGAACATCCAGTCCTTCGTGGACCAGGGCTGCAGCATCATCATTACCGTTGGCTTCCTGCTTGGTGATGCCACGATGGAAGCAGCCAACGCCAACCCCGACATCCCGTTCAGCATCGTGGACTACGCGTATGGTGAGAACGAGGACGGCACCCCGATGATCACCAACAACAACGTGCTGGGTCAGGTGTTCAACACCGATGAGGCGGCGTTCTTGGCTGGTTACCTGGCTGCCGGTATGACCAAGACCGGCAAGGTCGGCACCTTCGGTGGCGTCAATATTCCTCCGGTGACCATCTTCATGGACGGCTTCTACTACGGCGTCCAGAAGTACAACGCCGATAACGGCACCAACGTTGAGGTACTCGGCTGGAATCCGGCCGATCAGAAGGGCCTGTTCACCGAGAACTTCGAGTCGCTCGATGACGGTCGCACCTTCGCGCAGAACCTGGTGGACGAGGGCGCCGACATCGTTATGCCCGTTGCCGGTCCGGTTGGCCTGGGCTCAGCCGCCCTGGCTTCTGAGCTGGGTACGGACAAGCTGATGATCATCGGCGTGGACGCTGACCAGTACAACCTGGATGGCGCGAACCAGAGTGTCTACCTGACCTCTGTCCTGAAGAACATGGACGTGACCACGTTCAACGCCATTCAGGCGGTTGTTGATGGCACCTTCGAAGGTGGCGTCACGGTTGGCACCTTGGCCAATGGTGGTGTGGGCCTGGCTCCGTACCACGATTTTGACGGCACGGTCCCGCAGGAGCTCAAGGATCAGATTGAGACCATCAAGGCCGGGATCATTGACGGCTCGGTGAGCGTCAAGGGCTAGTTGAACATCGCTCAACAAGTGGGGAGGGGCCAGTTGGCCCCTCCCCACTTTCATTGAGGTGATTTTGTAGATTTCGGGGACAGCGCAGGCTGGCTAGGGAAGGATCGAAGATCATGGACCTGGAACTGCGCGGGATCACCAAGCGCTTTCCAGGCGTCTTGGCCAACGACGATGTCTCACTGACCGCAAAGTCGGGCCAAATCCTCGCTCTCATCGGTGAAAACGGTGCCGGAAAGAGCACCCTGATGAATGTGCTCTCCGGTCTTTACCGCCCTGACTCGGGCACGATCCTTATCGACGGCCAGGTCCAGGAGTTCAGTGGGCCGGGTGATGCCATCGCTGCCGGCATTGGCATGGTCCACCAGCACTTCATGCTGATTCCGGTGTTTTCGGTCTACGAAAACGTGGTGCTGGGCGTGGAGCCGACGACCGGCCCTGGATTGCTGAATCGAAAAAGGGCTCGCACGGAGGTGCGTGACATCTCTGAGCGCTACGGCCTTGCCGTAGATCCGGACGCACTCGTCGAGACCTTGCCAGTTGGGCTTCAGCAGCGGGTGGAGATCATCAAGGTCCTCTTGCGTGGCGCGCAGATCTTGGTCTTCGATGAACCTACCGCTGTGCTGACTCCGCAGGAGGTTGAGGAATTTTTCGGAATCCTCGCTGAGTTAAAGGCCCGCGGCGCCACCATTATTTTCATCACGCACAAACTCAAGGAGGCATTGGCGGTTGCCGACGCCATCGTGGTTCTCCGTGACGGCAAGGTCGCGGGCACTGCGGACCCAAAGACGGCCTCCCCTGAGGACCTAGCCAGCATGATGGTCGGCCGTCCGATTGACCTCGTCGTAGACAAGGAGTCAGCGAAACCGACTGACGTAGTGCTTTCCGTTGATGGCGCGACCGCCGTGGACGATGTTGGGCGCCAACTTCTCAGCGATGTCTCCCTGCAGGTGCGTGCTGGGGAGATCGTAGGGATAGCGGGTATTCAAGGCAATGGTCAAACGGAGTTGGTCAGCGCAATCACGGGACTCCTACCGCTCGCGGCGGGAACCGTCACCATGCTCGGGGACGACATCACGTCGGACAGTCCACGGCGTCGGCACGCTGCTGGTCTCGCACATGTCCCCGAAGATCGTCAGGTGATGGGTATGGTCCGGGATTTCACCATCGCCGAAAACCTTATGCTCGATTCGTACTACGCCGAACCGTTTTCGAAGCGCGGCGTTATCAACCGAACTGCGATGAAGGAGACGGCCGAGGAACTCGTCCAGCGCTATGACGTGCGACCGCCCCTGATTCAAAACCGTGCTGGCGCACTATCGGGAGGTAATGCTCAGAAGATGATCGTCGCCCGCGAGTTCAGCCGTGATGTGCCACTTGTCGTGTGTGCCCAGCCCACGCGCGGAATCGACGTTGGTTCGATTGAGTACATCCATCAGCAGATCGTGCGCAAGCGAGATGAAGGCAAAGCAATCCTCATCGTGTCGACTGAACTTGACGAGATATTCGCACTAGCTGACCGCATTTTGGTGATGTACGACGGCCGGATAGTTGCTGAACGGCAGACCTCGCAGACCACGCCAGCTGAGATCGGCCTCTTCATGGCAGGGAAGGCCGCATGAGCGAGACAACACCGAAGGTTGATGAGCGTCCCCTACTCCTACGGATCTCCACGGGCACGGACTGGCGTTCTAGCGTCCTGATACCCGTGCTTGCGGTCATAACCGCCTTGGTTCTCGGCGGCGTCATCATTATGGCCACTGGCGCCAGCTTCAGTGAAACAATGAACGCCTACCTCGCATTACTGCGCGGCTCAGTCGGATCTGTCAAAGCCATTTCGGAAACTCTGACCGCAGCAACCCCATTGATCTTGGCCGGTCTGTCGGTAGCCCTCGCTTTTCGCGCTGGCCTGTTCAACATCGGCGGCGAAGGACAGATGCTCATCGGTGGCATGTTCGCGGTGTTCATTGGTTTCAGCATTACCGGGCTCCCGTTCTACATTCACCTGCCCTTGGCACTTGCGGCCGGAATCGTCGGCGGCGCTATCTGGGGATTCATCCCCGGCATCTTGAAGGCGAAGACCGGCGCGCATGAGGTGATCACCACCATCATGCTGAACTTCATCGCGCTGCGACTGGTGGACTTCTTTCTCAAGACGGACATATTCCAGCGGGAGGGGCGCAACGATCCGGTTTCCAAGACCGTCGAGGACTCAGCGGCGCTACCCCAACTTCTCGGCTGGCTCGACCCGTCACTTCGGGTTCATCTTGGTCTCATTGTCGCGCTGATTGCCGCCGCGTTCATCAACTGGCTACTCTTTCGCACGACGACAGGATTCGAATTTCGTGCTGTCGGTGCCAATCCGAGTGCCGCAAGGTACGCGGGTATGTCAATCACCAAGACTTATGTGTTGGTGATGGTGATTTCTGGCGCGCTGGCTGGGCTTGCCGGTACCGGACAAGTCCTCGGGGTGCTGGATCGCGCGACACCAGGGTTCTCGGCACGCATTGGCTTTGACGGTATTGCGGTGGCCCTCTTGGGCCGTTCGAATCCATGGGGTGTCGTACTTGCGGCGCTGCTCTTCGGTGGCCTACGCGCTGGAGGCCAGGAAATGCAGGCCTCGGCAAATGTGGGTATCGATCTCATCTCGGTCATCCAGGCATTGATCATCATCTTCGTCGCAGCACCGGCCCTTATCGCCGCCATCTTCCGGTTGAAGACTCCCGTGGCTTCCACGCAGATCAGCAAGGGATGGGCATCCTGATGGAACAGGCAGCGGCGCCCACCCCGCAGGAGAGCTACGAGCTCACGGGCAAGCGAACTCGCGAGGTCACCAAGCGGCAGATTCGGCGGGCACGCATATCCGGCATCGTGCTGTTGCTTCTTGCCGCTTTGGTCGCCTTCGTGATGGTGCCGCGCGCGGAGGGAGTCTCAACGTTCGGTCTCAGCCTGCCCGACGACGCCGTGCAGCTCAGCCCACTGGTCCTTCCGGCGCAGGGTGCCCTGTGGGTGCTGGCAGCGGTGCTTGGCTTCCTCGGGGCAACCCAGTTCCTGAAGGGATTCCAGCAACGGACCACGCTCATTCTCGGCCTTGGTTTCGGAGTCGTGGTCATCGCGATTATGGTCTGGGCTACCGCCGGCCAAGAGTTCTCCCTGATCAGCATGCTGGTCTCCACCATCGCTCGGTCAACACCGATCGCGCTCGGTGCGCTCTCCGGCATTCTTTGCGAACGTTCGGGCGTGGTGAACATCGGCATCGAAGGAATGCTGCTTGGTGGTGCCTTCACCGGTGTGATCATCGGATCAATGTTCGGTGGGTGGGTTGGCTTGTTGGCGGCCACGCTTAGTGGTGGGGTACTCGCCCTGCTATTGGCATGGCTGGCCGTGACGTTCCGCGTCGACCAGATCATCATCGGCGTCGTGATCAACATCCTGCTACTCGGACTCACCTCCTTCCTGACCGCGCAGGTCCTGGTCAAGAAGCCCGAACTCAACGATGCGCCGATCTTCCCGGCCATCAAGATCCCAGTCCTTGGTGATTTGCCGATCATCGGTCCGATGCTCTTTGACCAGACGATCATCGTCTACATCATGTACGTGCTGGTTATTGGCGTGTTCTTCCTGCTCTTCCGCACCAGGTGGGGCCTTAGGACGCGGTCCGTCGGTGAGAATCCCAAGGCAGCAGACACCCTGGGCGTACACGTTGCTCGCGTGCGATACCTCGCCGTGATCTACGGCGGCATGGTAGGTGGGTTTGCGGGTGCCTGGTTCACGCTGGGAACGGTCGGCCGATTCGACGAGGGTATGACTGGTGGTCGCGGCTTCATCGGATTGGCGGCCATGATCTTCGGCGGCTGGAACCCCATCGGTGCCTTCTTTGCCGCGCTGATCTTCGGATTCTCCGATTCCCTGCAGCAGAAATTCGCCGTCATTGAAGTGCCCATCCCCAGCGAATTCCTTGCCATGGCGCCCTACCTGGTCACGATCATCGTGGTCGCCGGCCTGGTTGGGCGGGTACGACCACCAGCTGCTGACGGTCAGCCGTACGAGAAGCAGTGATGTCCACGCCTGAAGTTGATTGGGATCTGTTGACCGCCGAGGCCATCGCAATCATGGCCAAGGCCTATGCGCCCTATTCGCGCTTCAAGGTAGGTGTCGCGGGCCTGATGGACGATGGACGAATCGTGGTCGGCTGCAATGTGGAGAACGCCTGCTACGGCCTAGGCCTGTGCGCGGAGTGTGGCATGGTCTCCAATATCCATGCCACGGGAGGCGGGCATCTTGTTGCCGTAGCCTGCGTTGATCAGCATGGGCAAGCGTTAATGCCTTGTGGACGTTGCCGACAGTTGCTCTGGGAACATGGCACACCTACGACCCTGCTGGCTACTCCGGAGGGAATCCTGCCAATGAGCACGGTTCTACCTCAGGCATTCGGCCCACAAGACCTTGTCGATCGGGCAGAGGAACGCAGTTTTCAGGCGTGAGCTCAACCACGCGCCAGTGACAGCCCGATGACACCGGTGACCACAATCACGACTCCCACGATCTGCCAGCGACCAAGTCGCTCCTTGAACAACAGGTACGCAGCGACCGCGGTCAAGGGCGCGTACATGGATGCTAGGACCGAGGTAACCGCAATAGCATCCCTCGTACCAAGGGTGAAGCAGACGAACCCCACGACCTCCGCAACACTGATCGTGAGGACGTATGGCAGGGCCTTGCGGAATCGCGCAGGGGCATCGCTTCGCTCGGAGCGCTCGCGCCGCACCAAAAACAACACCAGCATGGGCAGGGCGATGATGACCACTCCGATGACCCGTGTTGACATCAGGAGCCAAGGCATGGGCATGCTGTCACTGAGGTGACCGAAGGCGAACAGGCTCACCCCGAAGGCGCCCGAGGCAAGTACCCCTAATCCGACGGCAAGAGCGGGCCGTTCGTGGGCAATTGGTGCTGGATCCGGTGCAAGTGCGGCCAACACGATGCCCACCATGATGATCAGCAGGATGATTCCCGCGATCGGCAACAGGCCTTCACCGAAAGCCACGGCGATCACCGCGGCGATGGCTCCCTCGGTCGAAACGATGGCGGTAATCAGCCCGACCTTGCCGTGACGAAATGCCACATAGGCCAGCAGAAGTCCGATGATGTTGCCTGCACCAGCGGCACACCACCAAGCAAAATCAACGAGGGCAAATTGCGGGGGAGGGCCACTGATGATGAGCCACGGGAGCAGTATCAGGCCGCCAAAGGTCATCGCCCAGGCGACGGTGGCCGGGCTTGAGATGGATCGGACCGCCCGAGAGGCTGCCAGTGAACTCACCGAGAAGAGTGTTGCCGTGGCAAGGCCGAAGACGATGCTGATCACACATAATCCAAGCAGGTCACCCACCGCGGGGGCACGCTAGGTTCCTGTCATGATCTCCACAGACCCGATGGCAGTTGCCGCAGCTGGACAATTTGCGCCGGTACCAGAAGACATAGTTCGCCGCGCACCAAAGGTGCTGCTCCACGATCATCTTGATGGTGGCCTACGACCACAGACGGTGATTGACCTGGCGCTGGAGTCCGGCTATCAGGATCTGCCCAGTACGGATGCGAGTGCACTCGCCCGCTGGTTCGCCGATGCGGCCTACTCAGGCTCCTTGGAGCGTTACCTGGAAACGTTCAAGCACACTGTTGGTGTCACCCAGACCGCACAGGCCCTGCAGCGCGTTGCCCGTGAGTGCGTCGAGGATCTGGCCGCAGACGGCGTGGTCTACGCCGAATTGCGCTATGCACCCGAGCTACACGTGGAGCGAGGACTCACCGAGGCGCAGATTGTCGAGGCGGTCCTAGCTGGTGTGGATGAAGGGGTCGTGCTGATGCGCGAGCAGGGCCGGCAGATCCGAATTGGCCTTCTGCTGACCGCCATGCGGACCGCGACGCATGCCCGAAACATTGCCGAACTCGTGGTGGCGTACCGCGATCGTGGAGTGGTGGGTTTCGATATCGCTGGTGCCGAGGCGGGATTTCCGCCAACGCGTCATCTGGATGCTTTCGAGTACTTGCGACGGGAGAACGCGCACTTCACCATACATGCGGGCGAGGCATTCGGGCTGCCAAGTATCTGGGAGGCGATCCAGTGGTGTGGTGCGGACCGGCTCGGCCATGGTGTGCGGATCGTTGACGATATTCAGGTCGACGCGGACGGCAGGGTGACCCTCGGCCCACTTGCCTCGTACGTTCGGGATCGGCGTATTCCACTAGAGATGTGTCCCTCCTCGAATGTCCAGACGGGGGCGGCGACGTCGATCGCGACGCACCCCATCGGCCTGCTGCGCAAACTCGGCTTCCGCGTCACAGTGAATACCGACAACCGCCTGATGTCCGGTACATCCATGACTCGTGAAATGACACTCCTGAGCGAGGCGTTCGGCTACGGCCTTGACGACCTGCAGTGGTTCACAGTGAATGCCATGAAGAGCTCATTCATTCCCTTCGATGAGCGTCTGGGCATCATCAACACGCAAATCAAGCCGGGGTTCGCGTCATTACGTGAGGAGTTGGCGACCCGAATAGCCACCGGCGCGGGCGCTGGATAACCTTGCAGCGTCGTTCGAGGGAGGCAAGTTATGGCGCTACTTGATGTTGTCGAGACGGGTCAGGAACGGGTTGAGGACGTCCGCGAGGAACTCGATCGGATTCGCCAAGCCCTCGACCGGGCGGACTCGGTACTGGGTGTTGCTGACACCACTCTTGAGCGTGCAGAGCAGGCGTTGGAGGCCAGTCGCCGCTGGGCTCCATGGATCCTGTTGGCGGGCGGAGCAGCCGTTGTGGGTGTCACGGTGGCCGTACTCGTCATCCGTCGACGTCGTCAGCAGGACGAGGAGTCCTGAGGCGCCAGAAGGCAGCAGTCTTCGTCAAGACACACCATGGCACCTCGGCAGCCGGCTATGCCTATGAGGCCGCCGGGCTGCGGTGGTTGGGCGAGGTTGAGGACGGGTGTAAGACACCACGAGTCTTCGAGGTTGGGCTCGATCGGCTGCTGCTTGAGCAGATCATCACCACGGCACCATCCGCGCGCGCGGCGGCGAGCTTTGGCGCGGCTTTGGCCCGCACACACGCAGCCGGTGCGGACACCTATGGAGATCTGCCACCCGGATGTGAACGCGGATTCATCGCCGAACTGACACTGCCTGGTGGACACTGGCACCACTTCGGTCAGTTCTACGCGCACGCGCGCCTGAGGCCGTTTGCGAACCTAGCCTTTCGTCAGCAGCAGCTGGCGGAGGCCGACCTCACTGTCATCGAGGAACTTGCCGCACGACTCGCCGACGACGATCCGTTGCTTTGCGGTCCCAGTGAGGACCCGGCGCGGCTCCACGGCGATTTGTGGAGCGGCAATGTCCTGTGGCGTAACCGTGATGTCGTCCTCGTCGATCCGTCAGCGCACGGTGGTCACCGGGAATCTGATCTGGCGATGCTGGCCCTCTTCGGCCTGCCATTTCTCGACGTGGTGCTTGAGGTCTACCAAGAGTCGCGGCCGCTGGCTGCTGGCTGGCAGCAGCGCGTCGTCGTGCACCAGCTCTACCCGCTGCTGGTGCATGCAACACTCTTCGGGGGCAGTTACGGAGCGACCGCCGGGTCGATCGCTCGGCGCTTGCTCGCCTAGACACCCATGGGGTGCCAGACCGTCTTGGTCTCCACGAATGCACTGAGTCGGTCGATGCCGGGCGGTGCAACCAGATCGGCAGGCTGCGCAGGCCAGCGATGTACGCGCTTGACGGTATCCGCCGCTGCGATTTGTAACTCCCGAACGAGGTCTTCGGAGGCAACACCACTGAGGTCGAGCGCGTTGACATCCGCATGTGATGCCAGCCAGGGGGTGATTTCTGCAGGGTCACCGGTCAGGATGTTGACGACGCCACCGGGCAGGTCCGAAGTGGCCAGGACTTCGGCCAGAGCGATCGCGGGGGCCGGATGCGGTTGGCTGGCGATGGCGATCACCGTGTTTCCGGTGACGATGATGGGTGCCACCATGCTCACCAACCCGAGCAGACTTGAGGAACTCGGTGCCACCGCCACGACCACGCCGGTGGGTTCGGGTAGGGAGAAGTCAAAGTAGGGCCCGGCCACCGGATTGCTGGAGCCGAGGACTTGCGCGTACTTGTCTGCCCATCCGGCGTACCAAACCATGCGGTCAATCGCCGCGTCGACCTGCGTTGATGCGGTGTTAACTCCCTCGGCCTGACTGACCTCCTCGATGAATTGGCTGCGACGACCTTCCATGACCTCGGCCACTCGGTACAGCACCTGACCGCGGTTGTAGGCCGTGGCCTTCGTCCAGGGTCCCACCGCGGCGCGCGCCGCGAGGACTGCATCGCGGGCATCCTTGCGCGAGGCCTGGGATGCATTGGCAAGGAAGGCACCCTCGTTGGTGGTGACGGGGTAACTGCGCCCCGATTCACTGCGCGGAAACGCGCCACCGACGAAAAGTTTCAGGGTCTTGCGGACGCCGATCCGGTCCTCGGTCATGATGCACGCTCCAGATACGCAGCCAGGCCTTGTCGTCCGCCCTCGCGACCGAAGCCGGATTCCTTGAACCCACCAAAGGGGCTCGCGGGATCGAAGCGATTGAACGTGTTCGCCCAGACCACACCCGCACGCAGTCGATTCGCCATCCAGAGAATCCGACTGCCTTTCTCCGTCCAGATCCCTGCACTGAGTCCGTACGGGGTGTTGTTGGCCTTCTCGATGGCTTCATCTGGCGTGCGGAAGGTGAGAACTGAAAGCACCGGACCAAAGATCTCTTCGCGGGCGATCCGGTGGGCCTGGGTCACTGAGGTGAACAGCGTGGGCGGGAACCACCAGCCGCGTTCGGGGATCTGGCAGGGCATCGACCAACGCTCGGCACCCTCATCCTCACCAGACCGCACGAGTGCATCGATGCGTGACCATTGTTCAGCAGAGTTGATGGCGCCAATATCGGTGTTCTTGTCCATCGGGTCGCCTAGGCGCAGCGTGCAAAGACGCCGCTTGAGCGCCTCGATCACCGAGTCGGCAACGGATTCTTGGAGCAGCAGGCGGGAGCCAGCGCAGCAGACATGTCCCTGGTTGAAGAAGATGCCGTTGACGATGCCTTCGACTGCCTGATCGATCGGTGCGTCGTCGAACACGATGTTTGCGGCCTTGCCACCCAACTCAAGAGTCAGCCGCTTGCTTGTTCCGGCAACTGCGCGCTGAATGGCCTTGCCCACGTCGGTGGATCCAGTAAACGCTACCTTGTCGATACCGCTGTGCTCGACAAGTGCGCGACCCGTTGAACCATCACCGGTGATGATGTTTACCACGCCTGCCGGCAGTTCGGCCTGCTGGCAGATTTCGGCGAAAGCCAGTGCCGTCAGCGGCGTGGTCTCGGCAGGCTTGAGCACCACGGTGTTGCCGCAGGCCAGTGCCGGCGCAATCTTCCAGGCCAGCATCAGCAGCGGAAAGTTCCATGGAATCACCTGCGCGGCAACTCCGAGCGGCCGCGGCGCACTGCCGAGGCCGGCGTACTCGAGTTTGTCCGCCCACCCTGCGTGATAGAAGAAATGAGCAGCCACCAGCGGCAGGTCCACATCGCGTGATTCGCGAATGGGCTTGCCATTGTCCAGTGTCTCCAGCACAGCGAGTTCCCGCGATCGCTCCTGAATGATGCGTGCAATGCGGAACAGATACTTGGCACGCTCCCGGCCCGTCATCGGACCCCATACCTGCTCGTAGGCGCGGCGCGCGGCGACTACGGCGCGGTCGACATCGGCCGGACCTGCCTGACTGATCTCGCTGAGGACCTCTTCGGTGGCCGGGTTGACGGTCTTGAACTGCGACCCGTCGATCGGGTCAACGAAGTTGCCGTCGATGAACAGTCCATAGGAACTGGCAATCGTCGCTAGGGCACGGGATTCCGGTGCGGGTGCGTACTCGAAGACCATGGATATGTCCCTCAATCGATCGTCACGTAGTCGGGGCCGGAGTAATGCCCGGATGCCATTCGCTGACGCTGCAGCAACAGATCGTTGAGGAGCGTGCTGGCACCGAATCTGAAGTAATCCGGGTCCAGCCAGTCCGGGCCTGCGGTTTCGTTCACCAGGACGAGGTACTTGATGGCGTCCTTGGCGGTGCGGATTCCTCCGGCGGCCTTGACGCCGATGCGACGGCCTGAAGTCAGCCAGAAATCTCGCACTGCCTCCAACATCACCAGAGTCACCGGTGGGGTAGCAGCCGGATTGACCTTGCCGGTCGACGTCTTGATCATGTCTGCGCCGGCCAGCATGGCCATCCAACTTGCTCTGCGCACGTTATCGAGCGTCTTCAACTCGCCCGTCTCCAGAATGACCTTCAGGTGCGCCGGGCCGCAGGCCTGCTTCACAGCGATGATTTCCTCGTACGCCTTCGTGATGTTGCCGGACAAGAACGCTCCACGGTCGATCACCATGTCGATCTCGTCGGCTCCGTCGGCTACCGCCTGGGCCGTGTCAAGGAGTTTGACGTCTAAGCGCGCCCGACCGCTGGGAAAGGCTGTCGCCACCGAAGCTACGTGCACCGCGGTGCCGACGGCAGCACGAGCGGTGCTCACGAGGTCCGGATAGACGCACACGGCGGCAACGCTCGGGGTGGTCGGATCCGTGGGATCGGGGCGAAGTGCCTTGGCGCACAGCGCACGCACCTTCCCCGGAGTGTCCATGCCCTCTAATGTGGTCAGGTCAACCATGCGAATCGCGAGATCCAGCGCCCACAGTTTGGAACCGGCTTTAATCGAGCGGGTGCCCAGGCTGGCAGCCCGCGCCTCGGCGCCAACCTGATCAACGCCGGGAAGTCCATTCAGGAATTGCGCAATCTCCCGGCTAGCCATGGTGTCAGGCACCATCGATGCGCCGGCCTGCTGCAGGGTCACGCCGCCACTGTAGCCAGGCGAATCGTTCACCACGATTCCAGTCGAGCTCGCATCGCGGATTGCAGGGCTTCGATGCGCTGGTTGGCCACCTGGCGCGCGTGTGCCAGATCTGTGGTCACCGGTTCGACCACCTGCAGGTAGCACTTCACCTTGGGTTCGGTCCCGGACGGTCGGATGATCACCCGATTTGCGTCGCCAAGGTCCAGGATCAAGCCGTCGGTGGGAGGCAAGCCCTGCCAGCCGTTCGCGAGGTCGATCACCTGCTGCACGGGGAGTTCGGCGATGCGCTCCGGGGGCGCGGTGCGCAGGGTTCGCATGATCTGGGGAATCTGATTGATCTGGCGAACCCGGATGGAAACCTGCGCTGTTCGGTAAAGGCCATGCTGATAGGCAATCTCGTCCAGGACATCGAGCAGGGTGCGACCCTGATCCCGTAGCGCCGCGGTGCAGGCGAGGACTGCCAGTGCGGCAGCGATGCCATCCTTGTCACGTACCACGGTCGGTTGCGTGCAGTAGCCGAGCGCCTCCTCGTACCCGAATCGCAGGTCCGGTACTCGTCCGATCCATTTGAAGCCGGTCAGTGTTCGTTCGTAGCCCAAGCCCGCCGACCTAGCGATTGATTCCATCAGCGTGCAACTGACCAGGGATTGGGCGAGCACTGATCCGGGAGCGGTTGAGCTCTTCGCCAACCACCAGGCCAGAATGGCACCGAGTTCATCGCCGGTGAGCATGCGCCACTGACCCGATGCCGTGGGGTCAGTAGCGCGATGTTCGTCGCGTACGGCAACTGCGCAGCGATCGGCGTCCGGATCATGTGCAATCACCAGATCAGGATTCGTTGCGCGGGCCTGCGCAACTGCAAGGTCAAGTGCGCCCGGCTCTTCGGGATTGGGAAAGGCGACGGTGGGGAAGTCTGAATCGGGAACGAACTGCGCGTCGACTGGCTCAGGCGCGGGCCAACCCAGCTGCTGGGTGGCTGCCTCAAAAACGGTTCCGCCGACTCCGTGCAGTGGGGTGTACACGCAGCGCACGCCACTTGCTGAGGTGCGAACCAATGCGCCGGTCACCGCATCTAGGTACGCCTGTTCGACCTGGTCGGAGAGCGTTACCCAGTTGCCGCCGAGGGGAATCTCTCGTACCGGTCGCCGACTGGCCGCCTGCATTCCTGCAGCGATCTGCGCATCAACTGGTGGAATAATCTGACATCCGTCACCGAGGTAGACCTTGTAGCCGTTGTCCTGAGCCGGATTGTGACTTGCTGTGACCATCACGCCGGCGGCGCAACCCAAGTGGCGCACTGCGAACGCTAGGACCGGTGTTGGCAGCGGCCGAGGCAGCACCATCGCGTCTATCCCGTATCCGGTGAGCACCTGTGCGGTGGCCGCGGCGAACTCATCCGACTGATGGCGGGCATCAAAGCCGATCACCACTGCACACCCGTCTGCATGGTTGGTCAGCAGGTAGTTGGCTAACCCGGCGGCCGCCTGCATCACGACAACGCGGTTCATCCGCGCAGGACCGGCGCCCAACGGCGCCCGGAGCCCGGCCGTGCCGAAGGTTAGTGGACCAGCAAATGCACTGGCGAGTTCATCAAGCGCGTTGTCATCACCACTGCTAGCCAACGCGATGTTTTGCAGTAAGGCTTGTTGGGTGCGCAGATCTGGGTCGTCCGCAGCCCATGCCCGCGCACGCGCGAACAGGTCACTGTCAGACATAGAGCCTGCGTATCAGGCGCTCGTGCTGGGCTGATCAGGCAGCGCACGAATCACGGCGGCCAAGAGCGCGCCCATTCGGGTGGCAGCGGCCTGACCGGCAGCCAACACTTCCTCGTGATTAAGCGGCTCTCCGGTCATGCCGGCGGCGAGGTTCGTCACCAACGACATACCGAGCACCTCCATGCCCAACGATCGGGCCACGATCGCTTCCATGGCAGTGCTCATGCCGACCAGGCTGCCGCCAATCGCACGCACCATGGCGATCTCGGCGGGGGTTTCGAACATCGGCCCGCGGAACTGCACGTAGACGCCTTCAGGCAGGTTCGGGTCGATCTCGTGGCACAGTGCCCGCAACCGCGGGGAGTATAGATCGGTGATATCGACGAAGTGAGCTCCGTGCAGTGGGGAGGCGCCGGTGAAATTGATGTGGTCACGAATGAGCACCGCGGTGCCAGGCAACCACTGCGGGTCAAGGCCCCCGCACCCATTCGTCAGAATCACCGTGTGACAGCCCGCGGCTGCACTGGTGCGCACCGCATGGGTGACGGCATCAACACCGCGCTCCTCATACAAGTGCGTGCGACCCAGGAAGACCAGCACAGGTAGTCCGTCAGCATCGACACTGCGAACTCGACCGGCATGTCCCTCGACCACCGGCGGACTGAAGTGCGGAAGGTCTGTGACGCTCAGGTCGCTCACCGTGGTGCCGATCAGATCAGCGGCTGGGACCCAACCGGATCCCAGGACTACCGCAACTTGATGTTGGGCTACTCCACTGAGGTCGGCCAGGACTGCTGCGGCCTGCTGAGCATGCTCCCGGGCCTGAAGTTCACTTGCGTGCACTCGATGAATCTACTGATCCGGCCGTGTCCCTTGGTCGAAATCGCTGGACTGCTACCCATCGGTGACGTGCAGGCGCCGAGCCGCCTCAGCCAGGGAGCCGGAAAGGCTCGGATAGACGGTGAATGTGGCGGCCAACTGGTCAGCTGTCAGCCGCTGCTGTACGGCGATGGTGAGCGGGTGAATGAGTTCGCTGGCGTGCGGACTCACCACGACGGCTCCGGCGATGATGCGTGTCTGCGCTCGGCAGAAGAGCTTCACGAAGCCGTCCTCGATGCCTTCCATCTTCGCTCGGGCATTGGAGTCCAGCGGGAGCATCACGCATTCACCGACGAAGGTGCCGTTATCAAGATCCTGTTGCGTCACGCCGACGGTGGCGATCTCCGGCTCAGTGAAGACCGTGCTGCTCACGAAATCCAATTCAAGAGGCGTGACCGCTCCGCCAAGTGCATGTCGCATGGAAATACGCCCCTGCATGGCGGCGACTGACGCCAGCATCAGCACCCCCGTGCAGTCACCTGCCGCATAGACGCCAGGAGCACTTGTCCGAGATACGCGATCTACCGTGATGAAACCCCGTTCATCGACTTCGACACCCGCTTGTTGCAGGCCGAGATCCTCAGTGTTGGGCTCCGAGCCCACAGCCATAAGCACGTGCGTGCCTTCGATCTGCCGCCCGTCGATCAAGGTGACCAGTACGCCATCGTCGGTTGCGCAAGCACTCGCGGCGCGTGAACGACCCATGACCTGCACACCTGCCCGTTGGAACACGTCTTCGATGACCTGCGCGGCATCGGCATCTTCGCTGGGGAGTACTCGATCACGTGAAGACACCAACACGACCTCGCTGCCCAGGGCGTGGTACGCACCCGCGAACTCCGCTCCAGTGACCCCGGATCCGATCACGATGAGCTTTGCTGGCAGATCTTGTAGCGACCACAACTGCGGCCAGCTGAGGATCCGTTCGCCATCGGGCCGGGCCTGGTCGAGAGCCCGTGGACGCGCGCCCGTCGCGATGAGAATTGAACTGGCACCCAGCAGGGTCCGTTCGCCAGTTGGCGCGATGACCTCAACCTGGCCGGGCGCTCCCAGGCGCCCGACGCCCGCGAGCAGCGTGATCCCTTCCCGTTCCAGATTGGCGCGGATGTCCTGGCTCTGAGCCTGCGCCAGATCGGTGATCCGCCGGTTGGTGGTAGCCAGATCGAAGGGTTGTCGACGCTGGTTGGCCACGGCGATGAGCGCCTTGCTGGGCACGCAATCGGTGAGTACGGCAGCACCACCGAGCGGGGCTCGGTGCACCAGAACGACCTCGGCCCCCATCTGGCGGGCGACCAGGGCTGCTTCATACCCGCCGGGGCCACCACCAATGATGACTACCGGATCATTGGTCCGGACCACAGCAAGATTGTTCCGCATTGCTGCCGCCCTTATCGACCCGGATGTGCCTACGCTGACGGCTATGGCCCTGTATGCCGCCTATGGGACCAATCTGGATCCCCATCGCATGGCGCAACGCGCCCCGGCATCCCCAGTGTTCTCAAGCGGCTGGCTGGTGGGTTGGCGGTTGACCTTCGGTGGCCCGGACCTGGGTTTCGACGGTGCGCTGGCGACTGTCGTTGAGGACCCTTTGGAGCAGGTGTTCGTGGTGCTCTATGACGTACCGGAGATCGATGAATCCGCGCTCGACGTTTGGGAGGGCATCGAGTCGGGACTGTGGCGAAAGATTCGCGTCCGCATACAGGCCATGGATCGCGATCACTTGGCCTGGCTTTACGTGCTTGACGCCTACGAGGGCGGCCTGCCCTCCGCGATGTACCTCAGCGATCTGGCTGATGCAGCCCGGGCGGGGGGAGCGCCGGACGACTACGTGCGTCGCATCCTGCGTCACACAACCCTGTGATCAGTCGTGTGCTCACTCAACTGACTTTCCACGACCGGTTCGCCGTGCCTTGCCGGGGCTCCGGCTTGGTTCGCCACCACTGAAGTTGCCACCGCCGACCTTGCCGCTGGCGAAGTCACCCGTGGGTTTGCTGGCCGTCGTGGATCTCGCCGAACTTGGTCTGGTTGCGGTGGCCGTCGATGCCACCGGCGGAACGGCGATGAGGGTGGTGCCGACGAAGAGCGCATCGAAGGTGCTCGGAAAGTAGCCCTGGGCATAGCCATGGAAGGCCGGCCCGGCCTGCCAGTAGGCCTGCGGCCCTCCCTTGGCGCGCACCTCGCGCGGTCGCGGTGCCGCACCGGACTTCACGTCGGGTAGGCAAGTAGCGCAGGCTGGAATGGTGCGTGCCGCGAGCCCAGGCGGCGACCACGATGCTGTGCCCGCGCTACCGCCGTGTCGCGGATCGATGAAGCAGGGGGGCTTGCGTGCTGGTGCCCGGGATGAACTCGCGCAGGCCAATGCATATCGACCTTCGTCGAGTGCGGTCGTAACCTGCGCAGCTGCTGCGGTTGAGTTCATCTGGTCGACGGCGCTGCGTGCCCGCTCGTAGGCATTCAGGGCGCGATCGGCCGCTTCACGTGCGGTCTCGGAACTACTCGTGTCCAATGCTGCTATTTGATTGCCTAACTCGGTGAGTTCCTCATCGAGGGCAGCGCGTACCGAAGCGAGGTCGCTGCCCCGGCGGCGGCGCCCGGCGATCACGAGTGCCACGATGCCGCCAATCACCCCGAGTCCGAGCAACCAAAACAACAGGCGGGAGAGCAGGTTGCCCTCGTCATCAGTTGGGGTTGGACTTTCGACGGCCTGTACGGCAGGCGTGGGGGCTGCGACGAGGTCGATGAAACCACTCAGGACGGCAGCAATGCCCTCGGACTGATGCGCCCGGAAGGCCTGGGTGGCAGCATCTGCTGCGCCACCTGCATCGGAGGCCGCACGGAACTCATCCCCCACGAGCACCGCATAGGTGCCGCTGAGGCCGACAGCGGCCCGCAATTCGACAAGGACGTCATCTGCAGACCCCGCCCTTGCTGGCAGTACTGCTACGAAGATCGGCGTCTTGCTCGCCGCGATCTTGTCCGTGAGTTGCCGGACTTCAGTTGCCGATAGTGCGAATTCGGCCTTCGGACTGCTCGTGACACTCGCACCTGCCAGCAGTTCGGCCGCAGCGCGATCGACATCGGTGTTCGCTTGTGCCGGGCTTGCAAAAGCAATAAGCGCCCAGCCAGTCAGCAGCGCAGCCAAGAGCCGGCGCAGACCTGCGGCGCGCAACGTCATCAGCCTTGGTCGGCAATCTCGCACAGCACGGTGCCACTGGTGACCGTGGTGCCTGCCTGCGCCTGCAAGCCGGTGATGACACCGGCCTTGTGGGCCGTGATCGGCTGCTCCATTTTCATAGCCTCGAGCACGACGATGAGGTCACCGGCTTGAACGTCCTGACCTTCAGTCACTTCGACCTTGACGATGGTGCCCTGCATGGGCGCCGTCACCGAGTTACCTGAGGCGACTGCGCCGGCCTTCTTGCCAGCACGCTGGCGTCCAGGTTGAGCAGTGCCGGTAGGCGCTACCGATGCTGCACCGAATCCGGCGGGCACGCTGACCTCCACCCGCTTGCCGGCAACCTCGACCACGATGCTGTGTCGTGGTGCCGGATCACCTGCGGTGGCGGCGTCGGCGTAAGCCGGAATGGTGTTCTGGAATTCGGTTTCGATCCAGCGGGTGTGCACGCTGAACGACTGGGCGTCCTGCTCTGGGGCGAAGGCGGTATCACGCACCACTGCTCGGTGGAAGGGCAGTGCCGTGGCCAAACCTTCCACCACGAATTCATCCAGTGCTCGCCGAGACCGCTCCAATGCCTCTCGACGATCGCGTCCGGTAACGATCAACTTGGCCAGCAGGGAGTCGAAGTTGCCGCCGATAGCGTCCCCAGCCTGGAACCCGGAGTCGATGCGCACGCCTGGTCCACTGGGCGGCTTCCAGACGGTGATCAGACCCGGCGCGGGTAGGAAGCCTCGGCCCGGATCCTCACCATTGATACGGAATTCAATGGAGTGTCCCCGCAGCACGGGGTCCGGATAGTCGATCAGGCCGCCTTCGGCGATGCGGAACTGCTCCCGTACGAGGTCCAGGCCGGCGACCTCCTCGCTGACCGGATGCTCCACCTGAAGTCGAGTGTTCACCTCGAGGAACGAGATAGTCCCATCCGTGCCAACGAGGAACTCGCAGGTCCCAGCATTGACGTAGCCCGCTTCACGCATGATCGCCTTCGACGAGCGGTACAGCTCCTCGATCTGCGCCTGGGAAAGGAAAGGCGCGGGCGCCTCTTCGACGAGTTTTTGATGGCGGCGTTGCAGTGAACAGTCCCGTGTGGACACGACGACCACATTGCCGGCGCTGTCGGCTAGGCACTGGGTCTCCACATGTCGTGGCCGATCCAGGTAACGCTCGACGAAACACTCGCCACGACCGAAGGCGGCTACCGCCTCGCGAACTGCCGACTCGTACAGCTCGGGAATCTCGTCCAGAGTGCGGGCGACCTTGAGCCCGCGGCCGCCGCCGCCGAAGGCTGCCTTGATGGCGACGGGAAGTCCGTACTCAGTTGCAAACGCCACGACCTCGTCGGCGCCACTGACCGGGTCCGGGGTGCCAGCCACCTGGGGTGCCCCGGCGCGCTGAGCAATGTGACGAGCGGAAACCTTGTCGCCGAGTGATCTGATCGCCGCTGGTGGGGGGCCGATCCAGGTCAGACCAGCATCGATGACTGCCTGCGCGAAGTCCGCATTCTCCGAGAGGAATCCGTAGCCCGGGTGGACAGCATCGGCACCACTATCTGCAGCGGCCTTGAGGACCTTGGCGATGTCCAGGTAGGACTCGGCGGCGGTGGTGCCGCCGAGCGCGAACGCCTGGTCCGCCAGGGTCACGTGCAGGGCGTCTCGGTCCGGGTCGGCGTAGATCGCCACCGATTCTTTGCCGGCATCCCGACAGGCTCGAATCACTCGAATGGCGATCTCTCCGCGATTGGCGATGAGGATCCGCTGCATGGGGCCTGAGCCTAACCGGCGGCAGTGGAGGGGTGCTGAGCCGTCGCGGGTGACCACAGTGAGGTCCAACTGATGCCAAGTCCAGCCAGGAGGCGCCGTAGGGTCGGCAATGAGATGCCGATGACGTTCGATGCGTCCCCCTCGATACCGGTGACGAAGGCACCACCGAGTGCGTCCAGGGTGAACCCACCGGCGACCTGCATCGGTTCACCGGTAGCCAAGTAGGCATCCATCTCGTCGTCGGTGAGGCGACTCATGTGGACCACGGTGCTGGCAACCGCGCCAACCGCCTGGTCGCCGTAGATGACCCAGTGACCGGTGCGCAGTATCGGACTGCGATCGAACATCTGCTGCCAGCGCTGCCGTGCCTGCTGCGGTGACGACGGTTTGCTGAATGCCTGCCCATCCACGTCGAGGACCGAGTCGCAGCCAACGATGATCTGATCAGGCCCCGCCGAGTGTTCGCGAGCAACCTGCTCGGCCTTCGCGCGAGCCAGTGCCAGGCAGAGCTCCGCGGGTGTTGCACCGGGCATTGCCGCCTCAATGGCATCTTCATCGACTCCGCTGACCAGAACTATCGGATCGATTCCGGCGTTTCGCAATACCTGCAGCCGCGCCGGGGACTGCGAGGCGAGAACGAGTTGGGGCGTCATGGAGGTGTCGCGTGATCGGTGTGGTCAGCCTGATCAGCGGGGCAACATGGACGCGCGCCAAGCATCAGGCCCGGGTCGCTGTGGCGGACGAATCATCCGCGAGCGCCGCGACCAGAGGTTCAGCGGACCTGTTGCGGGCTTTGCGGTTGCGCGTGGTCCTGCGCTGGTAAGTAGGGCAATGACCACGGCAAGTTCCTCCGGAGTCGGCGAGCCGTGCACAACTCGGATGTTCATAGCGGAATATTTCCGTGCTTGCGCGGAGGCCTGCTGGCACGCTTGTTGCGCAGGGTGCGCAGGGCACGAATCATCATGGTGCGTGTTTCATGCGGGAAAATCACGCGGTCGACGTAGCCGCGTTCGGCGGCGATGTAGGGATTCGCCAGCGTGTCCTGGTATTCGTCGATGCGTGCCTTGCGTTCTGCTTCAGCATCGGCGGCAGCCGCAATCTCTTTGCGGTACAGGATGTTGACAGCGCCCTGGGCACCCATGACGGCGATCTCCGCGGTGGGCCAGGCGAGGTTGATGTCGGCACCCAGGTGCTTGGACCCCATGACGTCGTACGCACCGCCATAAGCCTTGCGGGTGATGACGGTAACCATTGGCACGGTCGCTTCGGCGTAGGCGTAGATGAGCTTGGCCCCGCGGCGGATGATGCCCTCCCACTCCTGTCCGGTGCCAGGCAGGAAGCCAGGTACGTCGACGAACGTCAGCACCGGGATATTGAAGGCATCGCAGGTGCGCACGAATCGAGCCGCCTTCTCTGAGGCGGCAATATCCAAGGTGCCAGCGAACTGCATGGGCTGGTTGGCAACAATGCCTACGGAGCGGCCTTCGACGCGTCCGAAACCGCAGATGATGTTCGGTGCGAAAAGGGGTTGGGTTTCTAGGAACGCTCCGTCGTCGAGTACGTGCTCGAGGACCGTGTGCATGTCATAGGGCTGATTGGGTGAGTCGGGAATCAGTGTGTCGAGTTCTCGGTCTTCGTCGGTGATTTCCATGTCGACTACTGCATCAAAACTCGGTGCGTCCTCCAGATTGTTGCTGGGGAGGTAGGAGAGTAAGGCGCGGATGTAATCCATTGCGTCCGACTCATCGTTGGCCATGTAGTGCGCCACGCCTGAGCGGGAGTTGTGGGTGTGCGCGCCACCGAGTTCTTCGAACTCGACGTCCTCGCCCGTGACGGTTTTGATGACATCTGGGCCCGTGATGAACATATGCGAGGTCTTGTCAACCATAACAATGAAGTCCGTAATAGCTGGCGAGTAGACGGCACCGCCGGCACAGGGCCCCACAATCACCGAAATCTGCGGGATTACGCCAGAGGCCTGCACATTGCGGTAGAAGATCTCGCCGTACATGCCAAGCGACACGACACCTTCCTGGATGCGCGCCCCACCTGAATCGTTGAGGCCGATGACCGGGCAACCGATCTTCATGGCCAGGTCCATCACCTTGACGATCTTTTCGCCGAAGACCTCGCCGAGGGAGCCGCCAAAGACCGTGAAGTCCTGGGCGAACACGCAGACGGCGCGGCCATCGATCGTTCCGTAACCGGTCACCACGCCATCGCCGTAGGGACGGTTCTGGTCCAAACCGAAGTTCGTCGAACGATGTCGAACCAAACCGTCGAGCTCCTGGAACGATCCCTCGTCGAGGAGAGCTTCGATGCGCTCGAGTGCGGTCTGCTTGCCCTTGGCGTGCTGCTTGTCCACCGCTGCGGCATTGCGGTGGTGACTGTCGGCCAAGTGCTCTGCCAGGACCCGTGCCTTGCCAGCGGTGGTGCGTCGCTGGGTTGCATCCTGTGCGTCGTTCTGGGTCACCTGGTACTCCACTCACATGGCCCGCGGTCCATGACCGATCGTCACGACTCGTTGCGCGTACTTTAGCCGCGTGCGCGATGACGGGTCTGGCTCGCCAGCCACCTGGTCCCGTGCGGCCCTGGACCCTCAGCTTGTTGCGCTGGCCATGCGACAGCGTGGACTGAATTGGCCAGCGCCTGTGTTGTTGCTGAGCGTGCCATCGACGTTTCAGGTAGCAACCGAACTTGCGGCCGCCGGTGCTGCCGAAGGCAGTGCCGTGGTAGCGGAGGAACAGACCGCGGGTCGAGGCCGCCAGGGACGTTCCTGGGCGAGCCCACTCGGTGCCGGGCTGTGGCTCACGGTCATCGTCGATCTTGTGCCGGCGCAGCGCACCCTGCTGCCACTTGCCGCAGGCCTGGCCGTGCGTCAGGTGGTGCAGCAGGTGTTGCCAGAGGACGCCTTGGCCCTCGTCAAGTGGCCAAACGATGTGGTCGTGGCTCATGGGCCGGTTGCGCCAACCCACGAGGCGACGCAACTGCGGGGAAAAATCGCTGGTGTCCTCGTCGAGGTGCGCGAGGAGCGCTGCCTAGTCGGGATGGGCTTGAACATCAGCCTGACCCACTCAGAACTGCCGACCGGCGTGCTGGCCACCTCGCTGTTGCTCAGCCAGGGAAGCGTCACTGCGCGAGAGAGGGTGCTGGTCGACCTCCTCGTAGCCTTTCGGGATCACCTCACTCGAGTTCGCCGCAGCCCGCAGGCCCTGCTGGCCGAATATCGGTCGCACAGCGCAACCTTGGGCCGCACCGTCGAAGTCACGCTGCCCGGCGGGCGACAACTTTGTGGTCGGGCCGTGGCAATTGACGTCACCGGAGGTCTAATTGTGGAGGAAATGGATGGAAATCGGGAATTGGTGACCGCCGGGGATGTCATCCATGCAACGATCTGACCATGGGATACCCAAAGAACCTCCTCATTGAGGGCGAGACCATTGCCATTGAGCTCAAGCCACACTGGCGAGCACTCTTCGTCCCGCTGTTCATTCTGATCCTCGTCATCATTGTCGGAGTCGTGGTTGCTGTGTTCACCGCGAATCCGATCGTGTGGGCAATCGAGGGCGCGGTTGCACTGGTCATCCTGGTCTGGTTCGTGCTGTTCCCCTTCATGCGTTGGGTCACCACCCAGTACGTGTTCACCTCGCGCCGCATCATCCTGCGCGAAGGTCTGTTGACCAAGAAGGGTCGCGACATCCCGCTGGCCAAGGTGAACGGCGTGTCGCATGAGACGCCGTTCCTCGGCCGGATTCTTAACTATGGCGCCTTGCAGATCGAGTCGGCGAACGAAGACGGCGCCGTGTACATCGCGGATGTGCCGAACGTCGAGGAGATTCAGCGCGAGATCTACGTGCTCATGGAGAACAACGACGCTCGTCGCACCGGCAACGACTAGGTTCGCGCTCTCGGGCCTGCACACGGGTCTTCGGACCGGCATGCTGATCACACCTGAGCCGCGAACCGCCGCACCACCGGACGGTGCCCCCATCGTGGGCATGATCGGTGGCGGACAGCTCGCGCGCATGACTGCGGCGGCGGCTGAGGCACTCGGTGTTGGCTTTCGCGTGCTGGCGAGTTCCGTTGACGATCCCGCCGCTCAGGTGGTGCGTGACACCTGGATTGGCAGCCACCTGGATGCGGCAGTCGTGGGCGCATTCAGCGCCGGCTGTGCCGTGGTGACGTTCGACCATGAGCATGTGCCCGCCGACTGCCTAGCCGCCGTAACTGCCACGGGTGCTCAGGTGAGACCGGGCTCGGCTGCCCTGGCCTTGGCTCAGGACAAGGCCTTGATGCGCCAGCGTTTGACCGAACTTGGCCATCCGTGTCCGCGCTGGGCGGTCCTGGATCGTGCGCAAGCCCGGGAAGGTCCGTCGCAGGCCGATTCGTTCATTGCCCAAGTCGGCTGGCCCATCATCGTGAAGACCTCGCGCGGCGGCTATGACGGGCGCGGCGTTTGGCGCATCGAGGATGTCGATGCGCTGAGTGCTTTGCTGACGCAGGAACTGCCTGACGGAGCCTGCTGGTTACTGGAGGAGTGTGTCCCCTTCGAGCAGGAGCTCTGTGCGCAGGTCGCCCGAAGTCCATCCGGGCAGGCGGTGGCTTACCCGGTGGTGCGCACGCGACAGATTGACGGCATGTGCGCGGAGGTTATCGCGCCGGCCCCCCAATTGGATGAGTCGCTGGCTATGCAGGCGCAGCAGATCGCACTTCGCATCGCTGGGGATCTCGACGTGGTCGGCATGCTTGCAGTCGAGTTGTTCCAAGCTGGCAATCAGCTCGCCGTCAACGAACTGGCAATGCGTCCACATAACTCCGGCCACTGGAGCATCGAAGGGGCCGTGACCAGTCAGTTCGAGAATCACCTTCGTGCGGTACTTGACCTGCCCCTGGGCGATCCTGCTCCGCGTTCACCAGTAGCGGTGATGGTGAACATCATCGGGACCGACGCCCGGGATCTCTACTCCGGATACCGCCACGTGCTGGCCCGTGACCCGCAGGTCAAGGTGCACCTTTACGGCAAGAGCGTGCGACCCGGTCGCAAGTTGGGGCACGTAACGTTGGTCGGCAACGACCCGCAGGAACTCCTAACCCGTGCCCAGCATGCTGCGCACTACCTATCCGGCATCATTGACGAGTGACGGACCCGAGCCGAGTGGAAACCAGTCGCGTCGCAATTTGTATGGGTTCCGATTCTGATTGGCCCACCATGCAGGCGGCCGCACAGGTGCTGGATGAGTTCCACGTCGGTTACCAGGTTCAAGTGCTGTCCGCGCATCGCATGCCACACGAGATGGTGCAGTTCGGCAGCAGTGCGCTCGAACGGGGATTCCAGGTGATCATCGCCGGCGCTGGCGGTGCTGCTCACCTGCCGGGCATGTTGGCCTCGTTGACTCCGCTGCCGGTTATCGGTGTTCCGGTTGCCGTGGGCACGCTGGACGGGATGGACAGCTTGCTGTCCATCGTGCAGATGCCCGCCGGTGTGCCAGTTGCCACAGTTGCGATCGGCAATGCGCGCAATGCGGGTCTGCTTGCCGTACGGATCTTGGCCACGGGCGATGAAAGTCTTCGCGATGCCATGCTGGCATTTCAGCAACGGTTGAACGCCGAGGCGAAAGCCAAGGGCGAGCGACTGCTGAGTAACGGAGCCTGAGGAGCGGGCCTTACCGACGTAGCTCGATCGCGGGGCAGCGGTCCATCACCATGTCAATGCCGGCCGCACGCACGCGGCGAGCGGCATCCTCATCGATCACCTCGAGTTGGAACCACACGGCACCAGCACCTGCCGCTATGGCTTGATCGGCGACTGCGCCAGCTAGATCGGATCGAACGAAGACGTCCACGACGTCCGGTGGGCCGAGCGCCTCGGTGGCCTCGGCGACGCTGGCGTACCCAGTGCTGCCGTGCACCGTCGGTGCCGAGGGATGGATCGGCACGATCTGCTTGCCTATTCCGGCCAGCACTGCCGCGACGCGGTAGGCGGCTCGCTCGGCATTGTTGCTTAGGCCAACGATGAACCACAGGTGCGATCGCTGCAGGATGTCGTCGATGCGAGCTTCATCGCCGAACAGGTCGGTACTGCGATCAGGCAAGGGGGCGCCCGAGTGCTCGGTAGGTCCATCCCGCTGCTCGCCAGCGCTGGGGATCCAAGGTGTTCCGGCCATCGATGCAGTGTCGTGTGCCGCTGCCGGGGATGGTTGCTGGGTCCAGGTCGCGGTACTCGCGCCATTCGGTGAGGTGCAGCACAAGTTCGGCGTCCGATAACGCGGCGATCAGATCCTGTTGGTAAATGAGATTTGGGTAGACCCGAGCCGCGTTCTCCAGCGCCTTGGGATCGTGCACCACAACACGTGCACCGGAGTTGTGCAGGGTTGCGGCAACGTCGAGCGCCGGGGAGTCCCGCACGTCGTCACTGTCGGGTTTGAATGCCGCACCCAGCACGGTGACGGTGCGACCGCCAAGCGATCCGCCCAGTGCCGCCCTGGCGAGGTCCACCGTGTGGGCACGCCGACGCAGGTTGATGCTGTCCACCTCACGCAGGAACGTCAGGGCCTCCTCGGCGCCCAGTTCACCGGCGCGAGCCATGAAAGCTCGGATGTCCTTGGGCAGGCAGCCGCCCCCGAAGCCCAGCCCGGCTGCCAGGAACCGGGATCCGATGCGCGGGTCGTATCCGATCGCTTGGGCCAGCAGGGTGACGTCAGCACCGGCCGCCTCGCAGACCTCGGCCATGGCGTTGATGAAGGAGATCTTCGTCGCCAGGAATGAGTTCGCCGCTACCTTGACCAGCTCAGCCGTCGCAAAATCCATCACGAGGAGCGGCACGCCCTGATCGGTCAGCGGCTGGTAGACCTCACGCAGGATTTGTTCGGCGCGCGCACTGCGTACTCCGATCACGAGTCGATCCGGGCGCAGGGTGTCGGCAACGGCGAAGCCCTCGCGCAGGAACTCCGGATTCCAGGCAACCTCGACATCCGGCCCGGCTGCGGCTGCCAGTCGACTCGCCAGTTCATCAGCGGTACCCACCGGCACGGTGGACTTGCCGACAACCAAGGCACCAGGTTGCAGGTGGGGAGCCAGTGCGTCGACCGACCCGCGCACCTGACTCAGATCGGCGGCATTTGCGCCGGGAGTCTGCGGGGTTCCCACGCAGATGAAGTGCACGTCGGCGCCGGCACCGGCTTCGGCGAACGAGGTGGTGAACCGCAGGCGGCCAGCCTGCAGATTGCGTTGCAGGACCTCCTCGAGTTCCGGCTCGAAAAAGGGCACCCGCCCGGACTGCAGACGGTCCACCTTGGCCTGGTCCACGTCCACGCCAATGACCTCGAAGCCCAGTTCGGCCATACAGGCCGCATGGGTGGCACCCAGATAGCCGGTCCCGATGACCGACAGTCGAAGTGGTGCTGAGCCGGTGGCAGTGGTAGCGGACACCGGGCAAGGGTAACGGTGTTCTCGGGTCAGGTTTTCCGACGACTACGGTGCACGGGTGATGCTGGTGTCCGCGGTGGTGCGTGGGCTACGGCGACGCCGCCTGCGCGTCGGCACTCGAGCCGACCTCGCCCGGCTGGCGTTAGCGGCGCTTGGCACTGAGCAGGTTCGCGGGGTCAGCTTGCACCTAGCCGAGCCGGTAGTCGTGCGCGGCTGGGTCGGGCAGCCGCAGTTGCCCGGTGTTCGCGCCCTGGTTGTGCGTCCCGCGGGCAATGGGCTTCGCGTGGTCGTAGACCTGGATCGCTCACTGGACCTGGGTGTTGTGCTGCTGGCGCTGATTCCGGTGGTGCAACCCGTGGCTCCAATCGGTCTAGGTGCGCGCGTCACCCTGGCTCCAGGGTTGCCGGCTAGGGCGGCACCGCTGGCATCCGTGGCCTGGGTGAACGCTGCTGACCCGGATCCGCACCTGCGCTCCGCCGATCTGGTCATTGCCCCTCCCGGTGAACCCAGTGCGTCGGACGGGACGCAGCAACGCCAGGTGACGGCCGATACCTGGTTCGTCGATCCGACCGTCCATCGGCCGATCGGTCGAACACTGCGAACGAGCCCCCCGGTCATCGCCTCCGCGATGCTCGATCAGACGGGGTCCGCACTCGTCGTCACACTGCCCACAGGTCGGCGACGTCTGCAGGCACCATTGACTAGCGGTGATGTCAGGGCACTGCTTGATGTCGATGTGCTTACTGTCGATGCACTGACTACTGGTGCGAGCGCAGTTCCAGTGCCGCTTCGTCAGCAGTTGGCAGCCTGCGGCGTCGTCGTGACGCAGCAGGCTCCCAGTGATGGTCTGGAACTGCAGTGGCAGTCCGTTCAAGACCGACGCAACGCATTGCGCACCCATTCACCCCAGGCCTGGCTGGATCGGTGGCCGTCGGTAAGTGCGGTCATGTTGACGCATCGCCGAGATCACCTGGACCGCATTGCTGCCCAACTCGGTGACCTGGAGTATTCGAATCTGGAAGTTGTCGTTGCCCTGCATGGGCTTTCGCTGAGCGGCCCCCAGCAGCGGCGACTCACGGCTGCCGTGGGGCGTGGGGGTGCGCAGGTCCGCTTGGTGGAAGTCGGCGCCGAACTGGTCTTTGGTGCTGCCATGCAGCGGGCCTGTCAACTAGCCGATGGCGAACTCATCACGAAAATAGATGACGATGACTGGTACGCCCCGTCGCATATTTGGGATCTGGTTACAGCGCGCACCTACTCAGGTGCCCAGATAGTGGGCAAGGCTTTGGATTGGATAGTGCTGCAGGACCGCACTGTGCTGCGGCCGGTGTACCCGGCCGAGAAGTACGCGTTGTTCGTGGCCGGCGGCACCATGCTCATCTCTGCCGCGGATCTGCAACAGGTCGGCGGCTGGCGTCCGGTACCGCGGTCTATTGATCGCGCGCTGCTGGAACAGGTGCGCCAGTCCGGGGGGCTTGTCTATCGCACTCACGGTCTGGGGTACCTCTACTCCCGGATGGGCGGCGAACACACGGCGCGAGTCGCTGACGCGCACTTCGAGAAGAAGGTCGCGGCGAGTTGGCCGGGCTTACTTCGGCATCCAGCGTTCGGCACGCGATGAGTAGCACACGCGATGAGTAGCAAGAAACCAACCAGCTCGACAGCCGACTTGTCGCTGCCCAAGGTTTCTGTTGTCATGCCGGTGATCAATGAAGAACGTCACCTACCGGCCGCCGTGGCGCAGATCCTCGACCAGGACTACCCCGGAGCGTTGGAAGTCGTCATTGCCGTGGGCCCGTCCACTGACCGCACCGCACAGGTTGCGGCGACGTTGGCGGAACGTGATACCCGAGTGCGGGTGGTCAACAACCCGACTGGAGCTACCCCGGCCGGGCTCAACGCCGCGATATCGGTCAGCTCTGGAGAAGTCGTGGTGCGTGTGGATGGTCACGCGATGATCCCTCGTGACTACGTAGGCACGGCCGTGCGGATCCTGCACCAAACAGGCGCCGACAACGTGGGCGGCATCATGGCTGCAGAGGGCACCACGAATTTCGAGTGCGCGGTCGCACGTGCCATGACCTCGCGATTCGGCGTCGGCGGTGCCGCCTTCCATGTCGGTGGCCAGGCCGGACCAGCGCTCACCGTGTACCTGGGTTGCTTTCAACGTGCGGCGCTGGATCGCGTCGGGGGATTCGACGAGCGCATGGTACGGGCGCAGGATTGGGAACTGAACCTGCGCATCCGGGCCAGCGGTGGCGTCGTGTGGTTCACCCCAGAACTGCAGGTGACCTACCGGCCGCGCGGTTCGCTTCGGGCACTTGCGCGGCAGTACCACGACTACGGCCGCTGGCGGCGTGAGGTGGCCAACCGCCATCCATCGACGCTGTCGCTTCGCTATCTGGCTGCGCCGATTGCTGTGGTGGTGATGACGCTCGGACTGCTGACGACCGGCATCGCCTGGCTGCTCGGGTCGCGTTGGGCCTGGCTGGGACTATTGCCGGCCGCCGCGTATCTGGTTGGCGACCTCCTGGCCAGTGTTGTTGCTGCCGGTAAGGCACCGCGTGCTCGTGTGCTCCAGGCCGCCTGGCTTCCCCTGGTGTTCCCAGCGATGCACATCCCCTGGGGGTTGGGTTTTCTGCGAGGACCGCGTTGAGCCGTTGGGTAGCGCAGCTGCGTCGTCGCGGTAGTCGGAGTTTGCGCTGGTCGGTGGTGGTGAGTTCACCCAAGGGTGCGGCGGGTGAGCAATGGGGTGACACCTGGTTCGGTCGCGATCTGGTCGCCGCGCTGCAGGAACGTGGACAGCAGGCGCGCCTGGTGCATCACGCGGCGGCAACCAGTCCGGCACGCGATCAGGATGATGTGGTGCTGGTCCTGCGCGGACTCAAAGCTGTTGTCCCACGTACGACGCCAGGTGCGCGGACCAAGTGGCTGCTGTGGGTCATCTCCCACCCGGATGACGTGCAGGAGGCGGAGGTCGAGCCCTACGACGCAGTCTTTGCCGCCAGCGCGCACTGGTCCCGAGCGGCCTCACTCGGTCGACCGGTAATGCCGCTACTGCAGGCCACGAATCCGCACCGCTTCCGACCAGATGCGGCCGCCCCGGACACCGGTGCCTCGGTGCTGTTCGTCGGATCGACTCGCGGACAGTTTCGACCCATCGTGCGCGATGCGATTTCCTGCGGTGCTTCCTTGAGCGTGTTCGGCGTTGGCTGGCAGGACCTCATCCCCCAGCAGTGCTACCAAGGACAGTTCCTGCCCAATCCGGACCTGCCCGCTGCCTACGCCGCTGCCGGTGTGGTCCTCAACGATCACTGGCCGGATATGGCGGCCCAAGGGTTCCTGTCGAATCGCCTTTTCGATGCCGTCGCCTGTGGTGCGCGGGTGGTCTCCGACCAAGCCGTTGGTCTCGCGGAGGTCTTCGGAACCGGCGTGCGCACCTACAGCAGTGACAATCCAGTCAATGACCTGCGACCCCTAGTAAGTGGTGACTTCCGTGGCCACTTCCCCGAACGAGCGGACCGATTGGCGTTGGCGGCCCGCATAGCCGCCGACCACAGCTTCCTGGCCCGGGTCGACGTCCTGATCGACGTGGTGCGGGAGCTTTAGGCCGCAAGTCCGGGCCCGGCAAGTCCGGGCCCGGCAGGATGGGGCCATGGTCGGTGCGGCGAGCCAAAGCGAGCAGGACCAGCACCCCGACGTTTCGGTTGTGCTGATCTCTTACAACGACGCCAAGCGCCTGCCGCGCGCCCTGCGTTCTTTGGCGGCTCAGACATTGCGGAATCTCGAGATTATCGTCGTGGACGACGCCTCGACGGATGACACTGCATCGGTCGTTGCCGCTGCAATGGCCAAGGACTCCCGCATCAGGTACGTATGCCTGCAGGAGAACTCAGGTGGGTGCAGTGCGCCGCGCAACCGTGGAATCGAAGAGGCTCGCGGTACCTGGGTGATGTTCTGCGACTCCGATGATGTCTTTGAACGGCATGCTGCCAAGAACCTGCTCTGGGCGGTGGAGGAGGCGGACGCTGACCTTGGCTGCGGTGTTGCAGACCGAGTCGACGTGCGAACCGGCAAGGTGCGCAGGTGGCATGCCGACCTTCATGAGCCTGCGGTTCTCGACACGATCATGGAACGTCCGGAACTCATCGCCGACACAATCAGCGTCAACAAGATCTACCGCCGGGAATTCCTTCAGCGCCACGGGCTGCGCTTTCCGGAAGGCGTGCTCTACGAAGACCAACTCTTCACCATGGAGGCCTATGCGCTCGCGCAGCGCATCGTCGTGCTTGAGCAGAGTGTGTATCGCTGGTACGTGGAACGCCTCAGCGATGCGCCATCCATCACCCAGCGTCGAACCGAAGCTCGCAATGCTGCCAACCGCATCGCGGTGAATCGACTCATCGATGCCCGCCTTCGCTCACTGGACCGACCCGACTTACGTCGAGTGAAGGACGCGAAGTTCCTTCGCCACGACCTGTCACTACACCTGGCGTCGTTGATCGAAGCAGACGAGTTGCAGTCCCGGGCGATCATGCGCGAGTTGGCCGACTACGTCAGCGACATGGATCTAACAAGTGTCGAAGACGTGCAGGCCCCATTGCGTATTGCCGTCTACCACCTCCTGCTCGGCGATCTCGAGGGTGTGCGAAGTGCCATGCGGTACCTCGCTTGGTCTGGTGCCATTGATGGGCCAATCCGAACGGATGATCAGGGTGATGTGTGGGCCTGCGAGCACCTCGCCGAGGGCCCGATGTTCGGCGGCTTCCCGGCGCGATGGTGGCTCGATGCGTCGGAGCTCAATGTCGCGGCGATCGCCCCGATCCAGCGACCCTGGTGCCACTTGGTCAGTGCGTTGGCTTTCGACGGTGTCAACCTGCAGATCACCGGCGGCACGGTCGACGCCTTTGCTGACCTGGACCGCGTGGTCTCGGCACGTTTGGTGTTCCTTGGCCCAGCCAATCGCGCCATGCTGCAGGTGCCGCTGACCTGGGAACGGGTAGCAGGTGTAGACGCTCCAGTGACTGCGGATGGTCCTGCCTACCGCTGGCATGGGCGTGCACCTGTGGCGGCAACCGATGGGACCGTGCTGCCGCTGAGTGCGACTGGGTCGATCGCTCTCTCGCTGCGCTTTCGACCGCCGGAATCTTCGGGCGCTGCGGAGTATGAGATTGCCGAACCAGTGCATGCACCGATCCTGCTGACACCTCAATTCGTGATTCCACGCAATCGCTGGCCGCAGTTGCCGCCGGAGCCCCCTGATGCGATCCGAGTTTCGCCGGGAGGCGCAGGCACAATCACCTGGCAGGCGATCCGTCAGCGGAAGGCAAGGCTCGGCGCACTCTGGTTACGTCTGCGCCTTGGACCCGGTGTGCTCCGGGGGGCCACGAAGTGGGCCCTGCAGCGTGTGGGCGCATTGCTGCCCACCGCTGGAACTGTGGTGCTCGCGGCCGGCGACGGTCGTCGATTCGTCGGACAACCCCGGGCGCTCAGTGAGGCCTGGCACCAGCAGGAACCAAGTCTGCGTCAAGTTTGGATCCATAGTGGTGAGCCGGAGCGCTTCCCGGCCTGGGCGAAACTCGTGGACCGACGTTCCTTGGCCTACCACTGGGTGATGGCGCGATCCCGCTGGTGGGTTGATGATCACGGGATCGCACTGAGTGTGCGCAAGGGTCGCGGTCAGCGCTACCTGCAAGCGTGGACGGGTGCACCCGTGCTGCGCGTCGGTCGCGATGATCCGTCCTGGGTCTGCGCACCGAAGGCGGTACGTGACCCGGCCCCAGCCTCGGTGCGTCGATGGGATGCACTGCTGGTGCCATCCGGGCAGGCCGAACATGACCTGGCGGATGCGCTGAACTTCACCGGCTCTCGCGTTGGCCCAGGTTCGCCGTTCGCCCAGCAGGTTGCCGCGCGAACAGGCACCGGGCTACCACCCGAATTTGTGATTCCTGACGGACGTCCAGTCATCCTCGTGGTTCCAAGTCACCCCGACTTACCGGACGGCGGCATCGGAGTGGAACTGCTTGCCGAGGCGGTGGCGGGTGAGGCCAGCGTGCTCATTCGACGCACCGACGGCCGGCCGGTACGGGTGCCGCCAGCATTGCGCCACACCGCACTGGACCTCGGTGCCTACGACGATGTTGCAGGCCTGATTGCCGGCTGCGACCTGTTCATCACAGATGCCTCGAACTGGATCGTCGACGCCGCGGTTGCCGACCGACCGCTAGTAGTCGTGGATCCGGCCGACCTGCCTGCAGGCATCGAACCCTTGAGTCGCACACCCGGCTATGCCTGGGACCTCGCGCAAGCCGCTCCTATTGCCCGGTCGCCTGAAGCACTCGTCGAGCTGGTGCGTCAGTGGCTTCCAGCACGCAGCGCTGCGTGGGCCGACGAATTGCGCGCAGGGCGCAGGTCACTTGCCATGCTCGCCGGGCCAATCGACGCCACTATTGCCAGGACTGCGCTCGCGGCCCTGCAGCGGCCTCTCCCATGAGATCGAGCACCTGATGTCGCAGCGCCGTCGCGTGGTGTTCATGGCGAACAACATTCAGGAGTTAGGTGGCGCGCAGCGAGTGGTCGACACGCTGGCGCAGGGACTGGCCGAACGCGGTCATGATGTGACGGCAGTCGGCATCGTCCCAGTCCAGGATGGCTTCCTGGGTCAATCCCATGAGGGTGCAGCGTCCTATCGCCAGGTGACGCTGCTGGATCAGCCACTGCCACCGCCGATTCCCGGGTCGGGTATGCGCACGCGGCTCGGTCGAGCGTTTCGCGCTAGGCAGGCTGACCGGCAACGGATGCGTGATGACGCAGTGGCGAAACTCGGCGAGCTGCTCACCGATGGACCCCCGGGTATCGTTGTCACCGCACAGGTGTGGGCAATGGAGCACCTGCGCGAGGTTCCCAAGCGGCAGTTCGATCCACGTGCCTGGCGCACCATCGGCCAGTACCACGCCTCCTACCGGGCCGCTGCCACCGGACGTGATCTGATTCGCCTGCAGCGCTCGTACGCCGAGGTCGATGTGGTGACCGCGCTTTGCGACGAAGACCGTCGGGCCTTTATCGCAGCAGGGCTGCCACACACCATCACGATGACCAACCCCATTGCTCATTGGCCAGCCGT
Source organism: Actinomycetales bacterium (assembly GCA_018970765.1). GTDB lineage: Bacteria > Actinomycetota > Actinomycetes > S36-B12 > S36-B12 > REEB426. The sequence goes on along the minus strand of JAGWVT010000004.1, from coordinate 26,520 downwards.
GCAGGCAGCAGGTAATTCACAAAAGGTCGTGTTCCTTGGTCGCCTTGCTGTGGAAAAGGGACCCTTGGTGTTGTTAGACGCCTGGTCGCGTATCGCTACCAAGCACCCTGAGTGGGAGCTGATCATCTACGGCACTGGCCCGCAGGCCGAGCAAGTGGCCGGGCGAGTAGCGGAGCTGACCCGTGTGCGCGTGATGGACCCCGTTGCCGACCCAGAGGCGGCGCTGCAGGCAGCGGCTGTTCATGTACTGCCGTCGTTGAGTGAAGGTTCACCGCTGGCATTGGTGGAAGCGATGGCTACGGGGCTTGCCTGCGTTGCGACGGACTGCTCGGCGGGTGTGCGGGACCTCGTGAAACCCGATGTCAATGGAGTGCTGGTACGAGCCGGTGATCCGGTTCGGCTCGCTGAAGCACTTGATGTCGTGCTGCGCGATACGCAGCTGCGCAATGGACTCGGTGATGCGGCGCGACGATCCGTCGAAGACCGAAAGCTCGAAGTGACATTGGATCGCTGGGAGCGATTGCTCGCGGAAGTTTGGCGCTAGCGCCCAAGGTGCGCATTGGCCCTGCTGAGATCTTCCTCGAAATCCACCTCGACGGCGAAGTACTCCGTGATGTCCAAGGGAAAGACCTGCATGCCATCGCGTTCGATGGCAAGTTCGATTCCGCGTTCGAAGTAGTCCTGGTCACCGCATGCGGCAAGGCCTGCGATCAGGCTCGCTCGATCGCCGGCTGAGACGTAGTTGATGCCGACGGCTTCCCCAAGTGGCGCGGTGACGGACTTGGACAACAGCGCCACGTGACCGGCGTCATCGACGGTGTACTTCACTTCCTCGTCACCAACTGCTGCGGTGTTCACGCAGATGAAGGACCGCTCCTGGGCCATCATCTCCTTGGCCCGCTCCAGCACACCCGGATCAAAGACGACGTCGCCGTTCATCCACAGCACTCCGCCGGGGGATGTCAGGCGCAGTGCCTTGAGCAGGCTCCGGTTCGTGTTCGTCTGGTCGTAGGACTCGTTATAGGCGTAGGCGACGTCCGGGAACGCCTCGAGGATGAGTTCGAGTTTGAACCCAACAACCGTGAGGACGTGGAGGTCATCACCAAAGGCCTGCTGCAAATTCTCCAACTGCTGTTGCATGATCGTGCGCCCGTCATCTAGGCGGGTGAGCGGCTTAGGCCATGGCCGACCAAGGCGCGTCCCCATACCGGCCGCGAGAATGACTGCCTGCATGCCTATGCGACCTCGGCGGCTGTGATGCGCACTCGCTTGAGGTTGGCTACGGCGCGATCATGTTCGCTCATAGCCGCTTCGAGTGCAGTCCAGAAGCGCTGTGTACTCTCGCCCGGTCCAAGGCCGTCGAAGTAGTAGTCCCGCACGCTGCGGCGAGCTGCCGCTAACGGGTCCTGGGTCAGGAGACGGCCCATGTCGGGCGCCAGTGAACTAAGCGTGTTTGCGTCAATGACGGAGGCTGCCGAGGCAACTGGCGTATCGGCCCGCAGCCGCTCGCGATCTGACCGACGATCGGTGAGCATGATCGGTGCCTGGGGCCGCAGGTAGAGGTGATCCAACGTCACACTCGACACGTCACCGATGAACAGGTCGGTCCCGCGGATCACGCCGAGGATGTCCTCATTCAGGCAGACGCGATGCCCGGCTTCACTCGACGCGCCCTTGAGCGCGGCCACGATCGCTTGGTGCGCCGACCGCACAGCCGCGGTGTCTGACTCCGGGATTCGCGGATGCGGCTTATAGATGACGCGGGCGCCTGGTTGGGCCAGTGCTGCCTCGATGATGGCGAGGCCATAGTGATCGATCGAGGTGTAGTTGTTGGCTTCGTCCTCACCTTCCCAGGTCGGTGCATAGGTGATGGTGGGTCCGTCCCATTGGGTCAGTGGATTGTCGACGACGAGATCCAACTGTGGCCGACCCACCCGGGTTAGGTGCGTGGTGTCGAACCAAGCTAGCGCTGCGGCATGGCGATCGACTGCAGCCTGTCCGGCCACGAAGACGCGGTCATAGGCCTTGGCCTGGTTGCTGACCATGCAAATCTTGTCGCTCTCACCGTGGTTGACATGGATGTGCACTGCCTGCTGGAAAGCCAAGGACTGGAAGTTGGTGTACGAGTTGTTGACGTACAGCACGGCACGGAAATTGGCGCGATCGTAAAGCGCCATCAGCGCGTCGAACTTGGGGACCAGCGCGATTGGGACGTCGGTGAGTTTCGTCAACGGCTCGTAGGACTCAGGTTGGCGGGCCACGATGATGACGCGTAATTCCGGTCGTTGCCGCAAGACGGCGAGCCATGGCATGAGTTGGTAGAACTTATGCGGACCGTCGGCGAAGTGCAGGGCGATATCCGCCTCGGTGACGGCGGCAAGATCAATGCCGACGGGTTCGGGCTCGACGAAATCCCGAATGCGTCGCGCTGCCGAACGAGCTGCGCGCCTCACGAGCGAGCGCGTGCTGGCCGCGGCGCGGCTCATCGTGTCCGCCATGCTGAGCATGCCCCACGATCGCGCATTGGCCTATGGTAACGGCGTGCGCTCGGTGTGGGAGCACCGTCAGGTGCTGCGGATGCTCGTGTTGCGGGACCTGCAGCGTAAGTACTCGAACTTCCGGTTGGGCTATCTGTGGTCACTGTTAGAGCCCCTGGGCATGTCGATGGTCCTGTGGTTTGTCTTCTCGGTCCTGCTTGGCGCTCGTCAGTTGGGTCAGCAGCCGTACTTCCTCTTCCTCGCATTGGCGATCCTGCCCTGGTGGTGGTTCACCAAGGGCATCACCGCCGCCACCAAGGTCTTCCGCAAGGACACCATCGGCCTTCGGATGAGCCTGCTGCCGACGCGTCTATGGGTGCTGCGCGTGATCCTCGCCTCAATGGTCGAGTTTTTGATGTCGCTACCGGTGATCGTGGTTGCCATGCTGGTGACAGGGACGCCACCTGGGCCGCTCTTCATTCTCTTTCCGGTAGGTATCGCTCTGCAGTTCCTGTTTATGTACGGAGTGGGCCTGCTCGTTTCCTCGGTGGCATCGGTCTTTCCCGATCTTGAGCGGATGATTCGAATTCTGCTGCGCACGGCCTTCTACCTGTCGCCGGTGCTTTACTCGATTGCCAATATTCCCGAGCGCGTGCAAGCACTGGCCGCCCTCAACCCGCTGGTGGGCATCTTTGGTCTGTACCGCATTGGTTTTTGGCCCAATGAGACCGAGGAACTTCGACTCTTCCTCATCTCGTTGGTCTCCGGCCTCGTGATCAGCGGGATTGGCGCCATCACCTTCTACCGGCTCGAAGGCCGGATCCTGAAGGAGGCCTAATGGCACGTCAACGAATCCAGAGCGATCTCGCGCATGCAATCACCTTTGAGGGTGTCGGAATCTCGATGCCCAAGGAGCAGCGTCGTGGTGGCAGCGGACGGCGCCACCGACTGCGTCGGCTCGCCGGTGAGGTAGCGCGAAGCCAGAGTTGGATGCTCCGTGATGTGAACGCCTGGCTGGATGCCGGCGAAGTAGTGGCGGTCATTGGTGTGAAGGATGGTGGCCGAGAAGAACTGCTGCGCCTCGCGGCGGGCACGCTACTTCCCGATCAGGGCCGAGTCACCCAACGTTCGACAGTGGTACCCCTGATCAGCATTGCCCGAACACTCAATCGACGCATGACCATTCGCCAGAACATCTATGTCCTTGGTGGGCTGCTCGGCATGAGCCCGCAGCAGGTGACGGCATCATTCGAGTCGATCGTCGACCAGGCCGGCGTGCGTGGTGGCTTGGATCGTCATCTCGGCCCAACTCCCACGCCGATTCGTCAGCGGCTGGCATGGTCAATCGGCATGGCGACGCAGGCGCAGATCTATGCCATCGATCAGGTGCTTGCCGCCGGCGAGCCTGCTGCCGTGCAGGCCTGCTGGGAGCAGATCGCTCGGCTTCGCGACGAGGGCATAGCGTTCATGATCGTTTCGGATGATCTGGTGCGTCTGCGCGAGGTTTGTGATCGGGCCCTGTTCGTGGGTGATGGCACTGTGCAGGCCTGCACCGCCGACCAGGCGCTGGAGTTGCTGCGCAAGGCACGGCGCAAGTCAACACGACGCTCCACGAGGCGGGACTACGAGGAGTTTGAGGACGATGAGGACTAAACATGCCCGCCGCTGACCTGGGCCTGGGTTCACTGCCGGCTCTGGCACCGGATGCAGTGCTGCTGCACATCGGGGTGCATAAGACCGGCACCACGGCCATTCAGGCGGCCCTTTCCGATGCGCGCGAGGAATTGCGTGCTGCCGGGGTGCTCTACCCGGGCCGACTTCAGGCGCAGCATCGAGCCGCCCTCGCCGCTCTTGGCCGCACCTGGGGATGGAACCAGCGCGGTGGATCAGTGGTGCCACCACATCAACTAGACGCCGTGGCCAAGGAAGTTGCTGGACATCGCGGTCGGACAGTGATCAGCAGCGAGTTCTTCTGCGAGGCCGACGCCGAAACCGCGCAACGTGTCGTGCAACGACTGGGTGGCTCGCGCGTTCATGTCGTCGTGACGCTGCGCAACCTTGGCAGTCTCCTGCCGAGTTCCTGGCAGCAATACCTCAAGTACGGGTTAGAGACCGAATACGAACCCTGGCTAGAGGACGTCTTTGCGGTTCGCGGAAGCTCGCGCAAATCACCCACGTTCTGGCGCCGGCACGATCACGGTGCCGTCGTGCAACGGTGGGCGGATGCGGCAGGCCCGGAGCAAGTCACGGTGCTGGTTCTGGAAAACGTCGACCGTGCCGCGCTCTTCGTCGCATTTGCGCAGCTCCTCGATATTCCAGATCAGATGCTGACCAGTCGCATGGACCTCACCTCGAACCGCTCAATGACCGCCGCAGAGGCCGAGCTCCTCCTCGACGTCAATCGGCGCGTCAAGCGAAATCTTCAGTGGCCCGACTACGTGCGTCTGGTTCGCCGGGGCATGGCCTTGGCCATGGTGGAGCAGCGTCAGCCTGCGGCAACGGAAGCGCGTATGGCCACACCAGACTGGGCCTTAGCTGCTGCCGCCGAACACGGCAACCAGATCGTCGAGCAGCTGCGCCAATCGGGTGCGCGCGTTGCGGGGCCGGTCGACCAACTTGCCCGGCGACTGCCATCACAAGGAACGGAGCAGACCCCTGATCTGATCCCCCTGCAGGCGGCATTGGAGGCGGTGGTCGCGGTGATCAATGAGTCAGCTCAGCAGACGTCGAGTCGAGGGTTGGCCCGTCAACTCCTGCGCCAGTTGCGCAACGACCTACGCGCCAAGTTCCGGCGCTCGGCGCCTTCCTGATGATGACGAACACGGACGTGCAGGTCGTTCGGCTTGGAGAGCAGGCGAACGGTCGCGAACTGCGGCAACTGGCTGACCTGCTGAGTTCGGCCGGTGGGCCCGTTGCCATCGTCGACGTCGACCTGGTGGTGCCACGTGCCGCCCTCGCACCGATCTTGGATGACCCACTTGCGGCCACGACACTGCTGGTAGCTCCTGGCGGCAGTTCGGCCGATGTGCGTGTGCGCCATCATGTCGCAGTCAGTGCCGGTAGTGCATTCCATCTGGTGACCGCGCCCGACCACACCAGCGTTGGCGCACTGCGCATTGCTGCTACCGACACATCGGCCTTGGTACCCGGGCTCCATCGCATTGCCGATGCCCTCGATGCGGGGGATCTCGGTAGCGGTACTCAGCGCGGGTTACCGCTGGTTGTCGTGGCGGCAACACGATCAGGGCGAAAGGTGCGTGCCGTAGACATCGTCGACGTGCCGTGGTTCCTTGCGCCACCGGATCGTGAGCAGGCTCAGGCAGTTGTCGACGGAATTCCACCGGAGCGCATTGCTCGCCTGCAGGCCAATCGCATCGATGACGGCTTCTACTCCACCTTTATTGTGCGACGCCTGTCAAAGCCCATCACGGCACTCGCCCTGCGCCTAGGGTGGAGTCCGAACAGCATCACCTTGGCCTCGTTCGCGATCGGACTCCTGGCTGCCCTCGCCTTCGCGCAAGGGTCGCTGCCGATGAGGGTCCTTGGTGCCCTGCTGCTGCAGTTGAGCCTGATCGTCGATTGCGTCGATGGCGAGGTGGCCCGCGCCACGCGCCGCTTCAGTGCACTGGGTGCCTGGCTGGATGCCTCGACCGATCGTGTCAAGGAGTACGCGGCCTACGCCGGCCTTGCCGTGGGTGCCTGGGTCGGGGGTGCCGAAAACGTCTGGCCGCTGGCAATTGTTCTCGTCGTCCTGCAGACGGTTCGCCATGTTAGCGACTACGACTTTTCCCGCGTTCAATGGGCGCGGGAACTGCGCCTAGAAGTCCGCGATGTGCTGCAGTCAGGCGACGGCGCTGACACGGCCACCTGGTCAACTGGGCTGCCAAACATTGGCCGAGCCATGGAGGCGTCTACCCGGGCCAACCGCCGCGATGCGGTCAGATGGGCCAAGCGCGCACTGCACCTACCCATCGGAGAACGGTGGCTCATCATCAGTGTCGTTGCCATCGTCGCCGGTGAAGCCTGGGCCTTACGAGTACTGCTCATCGCCGGAATCATCGCCGGTGCCTATGTGCTGAGTGGTCGCCTGCTGCGCACCATCACCTGGCGTGGGCCATCTCCTGCGGAGTCAGCGCTCCTGCTGCAACGTCAAAGCGATGACGGTCCATTGGCCTGGGTGGTCGGTCGGATCGTGCCTATCGGATCTCGCTGCTGGCCGGCACCCGCAGGTTGGTTGATCCCAGTGCTGCTACGGCTCTGGGAACTTGGCCTTGTCGCGATCGTGTCACTCGCGTTCTTTCCGTCGCTCATTGTGCTGGGTTTTGCCTGGGCCGCCGTCGTCGCCTTCCACCACTACGACGTGCTCTATCGCGCTATCGGTGGCACTGCCATGCCACGCTGGTTGACCTGGTCCTTAGGTGGTTGGGAGATTCGCAGTCTGCTACTGCTGGTCACAACTGTGGTCGCACTCAGTCTCGGTCAAGGCCAGTCCTCGCCGCTCATGACCACTGTGTTCAGTGTTGGCCTGGTGATCCTGGTGGGTGTCGGCATGGTCCTTGCCTCCGTGCAATGGCTGCGGCAGAACACGTCCGCCACGCGGACCCACGGCGAATGACAGCATGAGGCCATGAGCGAGGCAGTTGATCGACCGACTCGCCCGACGGTTGCCGAGATCCGCGCCGTTGGACAGCCGCCTAGCATCCGGGGCCGACGCAACTCCGAGCACTGGGTTGCTGACGCCTACCAGCGGGCGATCTCGCCCTACCTGACCCTGGTGCTGCTGCGCATTGGTGCTAGCGCTAACCAGGTCACGCTCCTGATGATCGGCACCGGCATCGGCGCCGCTCTCGCCCTGTTGATTCCGGGACTACCCGGCGGCCTGCTTGCGGTCTTCCTGGGGCAGTTGCAGATGCTCTGGGATTGCTGTGACGGTGAGGTTGCCCGCTGGCGCCAGACCTCCTCGCCGGCCGGGGTCTTCCTGGACCGCGTCGGTCACTATGCGGCCGAGGGTCTGATCCCGATTGCCCTGGGCATGCGTGCGGCTGGCTTCCCCGAGGCCGGATGGCTCGCCTCAGGCTGGCCGTTCCTGGGCGCTCTGCTGGCCGTGCTGGTGTTGTGGAACAAGGTGCTGAACGACACCGTCCATGTCGCACGTGCTTACAACGCCATGCCCCTGTTGGCCGACACCAGTCAGACAGTGAGCATTGCCCAACCACGTGGTGGTCTGCTTCGTAAAGTGCGGTCCCTGGTTCGGTTCTTCCCGTTCTACCGCGCGTACCACTCTGTGGAGTTGACGTTGTTGGCTGGGGTGGCCGCGGTTATCGATGCATTCCTCGGCGATCTGTTGGCCACCCGTGTGCTGCTGATCGCCCTTGCGGCCCTCGGGGTGGTCACTGTGCTGGGGCACCTTGCCGCGATCCTTGCATCGAGCAAACTCCGTCGAACGTGAGGCGCCGCGCGTGACTGTCGAGGTACCAAGGATCGGCGTGGTTGTGCTCACCATGGGTCGCCGACCGGCCGAACTGCAGCAGGCAGTCCAATCGGTCCTTGCGCAGGTTGATGTCTCGACGTCGGTTGTCGTGGTCGGCAATGGCTGGGACCCGGTCGGGTTCCCCGAATCAGTGCGCACACTTGGATTGGCGGAAAACCTCGGCATTCCGGCCGGGCGCAACGCAGGTGCGGCCCTGCTCGACACTCCGCTGCTGTTCTTTCTCGATGACGACGCGCAGCTGCCGACACAGACGACATTGCGTGCGCTAGCCGATCGGATGACGGGGGATCGCGCGTTGATTCAGCCGCGCGTGGTCGACCCGACCGGTAAGCCCGCTCCCGGACGTTGGGTGCCGCGGCTTCGTGCGGGAGATCCGGCGCAGCCCGGCCCGGCTACCTCACTGTGGGAAGGGGCAACCTTGATTCGGCGGGATGTCTTCGATGCCGCCGGTGGCTGGCCCGATGAGTTCTTCTACGCCCACGAGGGCATCGACCTGGTGTGGCGAGTGTGGGATTCGCCGGCAACACCGTGGTACGCCGGGGATGTGCCGGTCTGGCACCCTGTCATCAATCCCACGCGGCATGCCGAGTTCTGGCGTATGAATGCGCGCAATCGGGTCTGGCTGGCCCGACGTAACCTGCCGATGGTCTTGCAGCCCTGCTATGTCGGCAGTTGGATCACGCTCACAGTGCTGCGCGTGCGCAAGCCGGCCGCACTACGTGCCTGGTTTGCTGGCCTGGGTGAAGGAATACGCGTGCGTCCGACGGGGCGTCGGGCGATGCGTTGGCGCACGGTTTGGCGGATGACCAAGGCCGGACGACCGCCGGTGATTTGAAGCGAGCTACGGCACGCTGCTAGGCAGCGCAGAAGGACTCGTCGGCCGTGTTCAGGTTCGCCGTCTTGTCCTTCAACTGATCGCTGATCTTCACTGGTTGCACTGCGGTGAAGTCGTCTCCGATAACCAGCGTCATCCGCTGGCCGTGACCGGGCTCGGACTTCGCCTCTGCGGTGGTGGCGTAGATGAGGGTCTTTGCGGAGTTGTCCCAATCAGGGTCGTAGATGACGGTCGTCTGGGCGGCGGGGGTCTTGGTATTGCCGACCTCCATGACGCGATAGCCCTCTTTGCGAAGTTGCTTGGCCACCTTCTTGGCCAGGCCCTTGGTACTCGTCCCATTCAGCACGTCGACGCGAATCGTGTTGGGCTCAACCCGCAGGACCGGCTGGTCGCTTTCGCCCTTGGGCGGCCACGCGGTGTCATCGGCAATGGCTTGCCAGAGCGCTTTGGCGCGCTTCTTGTTCTGCAGCACCGTTGCCCCGTCACCGGATGGGTACCACGGCATGGTGGTGAAGGTGATGTCTTTGGGCTTGAGTTGCCGCATGCTCAGGGCGAGATCCTGCAAGTTCTGTAGGTCAGCAAGGAATGGATCCGCTGTCAGTGATTCAGTTGCGGCATTGAGCACGTTGACGAGTTTGACTGGGTTGAGCAGTGTGTCGCTGGAGAGCACCTGACGAATCGTCGACGACAGGAATGCCTGCTGGCGCCGAATGCGCGAGGTATCCGAACCATCGCCCAGGGTCTTGCGAGCACGCACGAAGGCAAGTGCCTCTTCGCCCTTGACGACGTGCGTACCCTTCGTCAACCGAAGGCCGCTCTGTGAGTCATTGACGTCCTCGGCCACGCAGATCTCCACGCCACCGATGGAATCCACAATGCGCTTGAATCCGCCGAAGTCCACCACCATGAAGTGTTCAATGGGCAGGCCGGTCATCTCCTGGACAGCCTTGAGTGTGCAGCCCGGCCCCGCGAGTTCGATCGCCTCGTTGAATCGTCCCTGATAACCACCAACCTGTTTGCCGTCTCTCTTGCAGGTCGGCAGCGTGATCAGGGTGTCACGCGGAATGCTCACCGCGACCGCATGGGATCGATCCGCGCTGACGTGCAGCAAAATTGTGGTGTCGGATCGCTCTCCGCCGATTTCATTGGCCTTGCCGTACCCGCGGTTCTCCTTGCCCTGTCGGGTGTCCGAGCCCATCAGCAGCACCGTGAAGGGTTCATAACTGCCTGCTTCGTCGACTACGGCAGGTGCCGATGCGGTCGGGCTCCCGATCTGCTCAGAGACATCCAGCGCGGTGATGTTCCCCTGCATCTGATTCATCGTCAGGGATACGAACCCGCCGATGGCCGCAAGCAGGAGCACCGCGCCAGCCAAAATCGCAGCCAAGATCCTGGTCCATCGCCAGGAACCCATCGGTTCTCCTTCAGTCAGCGGTACATCAGCGCAGGCGGATCAGCCACTGCAGCGTAAACCGCGCGACAGCCAGCCCTTGGCTTACGTAACCCCGGAGTCGTGTCAGTTAGACGAAAGTGCCGGGTGCCGCGTTCCATGCTGCCGACGCGGGTGTGAAAAATGTTACAGGCGGTAGGCGTGGGAAACACGGTGCGACGCGCGTCATATGTCACCGTAGGACTGACATCAATCGGAGATCCCGCCATGTGCCAGAAGTCTGCCCAAGGCGCCACGAGCGCCGCGGGCTTGGTGAACGCCCTAAAGCCGAAGGCTCAAGGGTTGCTGGGTCATGCCGTGGCGTCCGTCTGCGGCCTGCGCCGACGGGTACGCCCGCTTGTGCCGCTGCTGCTGGCTCCTGTGGTGGTGGTGACGGGCCTGGCCATGCCGGTAGTCACCCCCGATGTGATGCCCAAGCAGCCACGCAATGCCCCCATTGACCCCACACTTGTCGTGCTGCCACTGACCGGCATCGACCCCGTTGCGGTTCGCGAATCCGCCGTGGCCATGGCGTCCTGGGAAGACCTCACTCACGAGCACGGTGGCTCAGGAGATCTCGTCACGCCGCTAGGGCTGGCCCCGCTGCAAGGTCCCAGCACAGTGTCGGCAGACCTGACGGATGACCCGGTCGCGCCGGCCGTCGCGACGGCCCCGCTGAACACTGGCGAGTTTGGACTGGTGGGTGTGACGTCGGATGCCCCGTTGGACCCGAGTACGCGAGTACTGGTGCGCGTGCGCGAGGACGATGACTGGGGCGCCTGGTACCCGCTCCGGGTCACCGAGCACGGGCCGGATCCCGATTCACCGGAGGCTGAGGGGGCGCGCTACGGCACCGATCCGCTTCTGGTCGATGCCGCTGACGGCGTTCAGGTGCGCATCGATGCGCCGGAGGGTGAAGAGCCGGTGAATCCGCAGGTGATGCTCTTGGACAACCCGGTGACCCAGGCGGATGCGCAGTTGGCAGACACGCAGGTTAGCGTCGATGAACAGGCGGCTGGCAGCGGTGCGCTGGCTCGGGCCGGCACTGTGACTGCGCCTGCTCCCGCAATCATCACGCGAGACCAGTGGGGAGCGGACGAAACACTGCGGGTGGATGCGCCCCGATACTCACCCACCATCAAGGCCGCGTTCGTGCACCACACCACGTCGAAGTCTGAGTACACCCCAGAGGAGGCGGCGCAGCAGGTTCGCAATCTGTACGGGTGGTACATCAAGGGGCTGCGCTACTCGGATATGGCGTACAACTTCCTCGTCGATCGCTACGGGCGTCTTTATGAGGGTCGCGCCGGCGGCATGGACCAGGCCGTCGTCGGAGCACACACTGCCGGCTTCAACAACGAGACCTTTGCGATCTCAGCGATCGGCAACTTTGAAAAGGTCAATCCACCGCCGGAGCAGATGTCCGCGATGACGAGCTCGATCGCATCGCTGCTTGCCTGGAAACTTGCCATCAACCATCGCGATCCCAATGGTACGCAGATCCTCGTCTCGGACTCCGGTTCAGGCACCAGTAAGTACGCCCCCGGTACGCAGGCGACTGCACTTGTGGTCGGTGGCCATAGGGACATCGGTGCCACCAAGTGCCCGGGTCAATTCCTCGAGGCCCAGTTGCCCACCGTTCGTGCACTGGCGACGTCGATGATGGGCGCAACGGTTTATGACCCGGCGGTCAGCGGGCCGGTGCCATGGGGTTCCGCAGACCCGCTCACCGTCACCACCCGCAGTACGGCGCCGATCTCCTGGAACCTTGCCATCGCATCGAGATGCGGGTCCGTGGTGCGGACCATCAGTGGGCGCCAAGATGCTGCTGGCCCCTTGACGATCAGCTGGGATAAGCGCGACGGCAATGGTGCTCCGGTGCCACCGGGTACGTACACCTTCACGCTCACCGGTGATGCCAACGGCGATGCGATGTACCCCTGGACAGGCAGCGGTGTCATCACACCCGCTGCAGGTTCTCCGCAGGATCCCTGTGGCCCACCGGAAGCGTTCACGCTCGTTGGTAGTGGCTACGGGCATGGCATTGGCCTATCGCAGTGGGGGGCGTACGCCATGGCCAAAGAGGGCCGGGACGCCAGCAGCATCCTCACCTATTACTACACGGGAACAACCGTTTCACCGGTGCCGGATGAAGCAGACGTGCGAGTCAACGTCCGCTATCAGATCGCTAACGCACAGATGCGCAGTGAAGCTATCGCCGGTGACGGGGGTGCCATTGAAGTCACGGTCGGCGGCAATGTGGTCGTGGGTGGTCCGCAGGATGTCTTCACCTTCGGCGTCTCAGGTGCATCGGTGGCCGTCCAGCGCATCGCGCAGGGCCAGACCACCGACCTGGGCTCTGCCCCCAATGTCAGCGTGCGCTGGGCCGGTACGCGCAATCCCGGTGGTGCGGCCGGAGGCACGACGATGCTGAATCTGATCAGCGGCCAAGGCACCTTCGATTCACCTGGGCATCGGTACCGCTATGGGTCGATGGAAGTCTCCGCTGTGACCACCAGTGGTGGAGTGCGCTTGAACGTGGTCAACGTGGTCCGCTTGCATGATGAGTACCTCTACGGAATCTCCGAGGTGACCAGCTCTTGGCCGGCTGCTGCGCTGCAGACGCAGGCCATCGCAGCGCGAACCTACGCGCTAGCCAAGATCGCTAAGAGTGGTGTGCGCAAGGCCTGTGACTGCCATGTCGATGACGGCACCGGTCCATACATCGACCAGACCTTCACCGGCTACGCCAAGCAGTCCGGCCCCAAGGGCGGCAAATGGGTGGAAGCCGTGGACGCAACTGCCGCATCACCCACCACGGGCCTTGCCGTGCTGTACAACGGCGAGCCCATCAGTGCCTTCTACTCCTCATCATCGGGCGGTGCGACGAACTCGGTCAAAGAGGTCTGGGGTGGTGACCTGCCCTACCTGGTGAGCGTGCCCGACCCCTCGTCACTGCATGCAGACAATCCGCACCGCTCTTGGACGGTCACGGCAAGTCAGGCGCAAATGGCGAAAGCCTTCCAAGCACCGGCGGTGTGGAAGGTCGAGGTGACCAAGCGACTCACCTCCGGAGCGGTGGGCGAGGTTCGCGCCACTTTGAGTGACGGGACCACTCGTGCGTTGACCGGCGAACAGTTCCGGACTGCCCTTGGGTTGAAGTCGGCATACGTGACGAGTATCGACGGTGCAACCGGCGTTGGGGCGCCGCAGAGCAACAGTGTTGGTGGTGCGACGTCCGGTGACAGCACAGCCGCGCAACCCGAAGGCGACACCGCCGGCGCAAGCGCGCTGCGGGTGACACTGCGTATAGGGCCCACGACAACGCCCAAGGCAGGTAGCCGGTTGATCTTCCGCGGCAAGGTTCGACCGAAGGCGGATAGCAAGGGGGTCCGCGTCGAACGGCAACGCCTAATCGACGGCGTCTGGACCACCGTGGACAAGACGCGAACGAATGCGAAGGGACGCTTTCGATTCCGCGTCAAGAGCGCCGTACCAGCGGGGTCCGTGTACCAATACCGCATCGTCGTCGTGCGCAAGGGCCAGGTCATCGCTGTCAGTGAAGAAGTGACGGTCGAGATTCGCAAGCGCAAGACCGCGCGCACATGAGCCAGGTACTCCAACCAGGCACGCAGTCGCTATCTAGTGCGGTGATTTGGCCGATGGTCGTCGCCAAGGCTCGTGGCCACGCAAATGCGGGTGCGCCGGTGCTCACGGCCTATGACCAGGGTGCCCGTACCGAACTCTCAGCGCTCACCCTTGCCAACGCGGTAGCCAAGGCCGCCAATGCGCTGGTAGATGAGGCCGACATCGAACCGGGGGATCTGGTGGCCGTCGACCTGCCCTGGCACTGGCAACGCTGTGTATGGCTGCTGGCTTGCTGGTCGGCCGGTGCCACCGTGCACCTTGGCCGCGATCCCGAGCAGGCACGACTGCAACTGGTCGGTCCGTCGATCGAGGCGCCGGTGAGCCAAAGCACCAATACTTGGGCTGTCTCATTGCACCCACTGGGCATGCCGCTGGCCGAGCTGCCGGCGGGCGTCGAGGATGCCGCGCTCATGGCGCGGGCGGGTGGCGACGATTTCTTCGCTCCGGAAGTGGTCGGTCCGGCACTCGCTGATCAAACTCGCCCCTTCATTACCCAGCAGGAGGCCGTCGCACGCGTGCAGCATGAAGTCACGCAACGCAGCCCGGCAACGCGACTGCTGATTGCAGGGGAACCTGCCGATGGCGTACTCGCGGCGTTGGTGCTAGCCATCGCTCCAGTGCTGCCGGGGACCTCCATAGTCGTGAGCGAATCGATGAACGAAGAACAGCTCCGTCAGCGAGCCGATCAGGAGTCCGCGACACCCTGGTGAGACCTGTGTCAGGCTGTGGCAGTGACCGAGGCCGTGCTGCTGGTGGGCGGGCAGGGGACCCGCCTTCGCCCACTGACGATCAACACACCCAAGCCGATGCTCCCGGTGGCTGGTGTTCCCTTCACCGTCCATCAGATCGCCCGCGCAAAGCAGGCGGGCGTCACGCGCATCGTGCTGGCAACGAGTTATCGAGCAGAAGTGTTTCGAGAGTTTCTCGACGCCAACGATCTCGGTATTGAGATCGTGGTGGTGACTGAGACTGAGCCGCTCGGTACCGGCGGTGCGATCAACCATGTGATGTCTGAACTGGCCAGCGGTCCTAATGATCCGGTCCTAGTCTTCAATGGCGACGTTCTTACCGGTGTCGATATCGCCGGGCTGGTGCATCACCATCAACAGGTTGATGCTGACGTCACGCTCTATCTCACGCCAGTGGAGGACCCGCGCGCCTATGGCCTGGTGCCGATCGATGAATCGGGCCGGGTTACCGCATTCCTGGAGAAGCCGCAGACGCCCGAAGAGATCATCACCGACACCATCAACGCGGGCTGTTACGTCTTTCGTCGGTCTGTCATTGACGACATTCCTGCCGGTCGGGTGGTCTCGGTCGAACGCGAGACCTTTCCCGGATTGCTGACCTCCGGTGCCCTGGTCACTGGCGTGGTCGATCGCGGGTACTGGCTGGACTTGGGCACGCCACTGGCCTTCGCCCGCGGCTCCGCCGATCTGGTGCTTGGTCATGCACCCTCACCGGCCGTGCCCAACCCGGGGCCCTTCCTCGCACTGCCTTCGGCGCAGATCGCACCTGATGCCGTGCTCACCGGCGGCAGTGCCATCGGTCGTGCGGCCGTCATCGAGTCAGGTGCCCAAGTAGATGCCAGCGTGGTGTTCGACGGCGCTGTCATCGAATCGGGTGCGCAGGTGCGCAACTCCATCGTTGGCGTTGGGGCGCGCATCGGTGCCGGCACCGTGCTGGATGGCGCAGTCGTCGGTGACCGCGCGCGCATCGGTGCGGGCAATGAACTGCTGCCGGGTGTGAGGGTGTGGCCAGAAGCAGAACTGGCCGAGTGCTCGGTGCGGTTCTCTAGTGATCGGTGACGTCGCGGCGAAACTGCTCAGCAGATCGCGGTGGTCGAGGCGGCGGGCTTTCCAGCGGGTGACCGATCGCAATCGCTCCCAGGGGCAGTAGCCCATCGCCCCAGTGCAGTTCGCGGCGCACAACATCGGCGCAAAACATCGTCGAGGAGATCCACGCAGCACCAAGGCCGGCCGCCGACAGGGCGATGAGCAGACTTTGCACCGCGGCACCGCCCGCGACTAGAAACATGTCACGTTCTGCGGCACGTCGAACCTCGTCCGGGTAGTCATGGGCACCGGCGGCAAGATCCATTGCGGGCAGCAGCACAACTGGTGCGGTACGAAGTAGGTCACCGCGACGTATTCGCCGGTCGATCTGCGCGGCGTCCAGTCCGTCGATCTCAGCGAGATCGGTTCGCCAGCGTGCTGCCATGGCATCCAGCAGTTGAGTGCGCGCTGCGCTCTGCCGCAGCACGGTGAAGTGCCAGGCAGTGCTGTGATGCGGGGCTGGCGAAGTGATCGCGGCCTCGATGGCTTGGTTGATGACCTCATCGCTGACTGGCTGATCGGTGAACTTTCGAACCGTACGACGTTCTGTCACGGCGAGGCGACGTCCAAGGGCGATCGCCTCCTGCGTGCCCAGGGTGAAGAGGTCCTCATCCAGGGGGCGAACCATCGCCCGCGCGCCCGCGTCGGGCGACGCGGGCGCCAGCAGGCTGGCGCCCAATCCACGCACGACCGCTACCGGAGTATTCGTCACCTTGCCCTTCACGAGGTCTGCCGCGGCCGCGATCTCGTCGGCGATGGCAACCACGGTCGTCTCCAGTTGCCGTCCGAAAGCATCGACGCGATCGGTGTAGTCATCCAGCGTCGCAACGCCTGCCGAACCGATCGCGACGTCTGTGAGTCCGAGTCGCCAGGGCCTACCCATGGTGTCGGTGACGATCACACCAAGGCGCACACCCAGCTTCATCTGCAAATGCGCCGACAACTGCATTGCGGACGAATCTGGGTCCTCGGGCAGCAGGACGATCGTGCCGTCATCGGTGTTACTGGCATCGATGCCAGCGGCCGCTAGCACCAGGCCATGTCGCGTCTGCACGATCTTCGTCGCACCCCGAGGTGTCTGCTTCACCGCGATGACGCGCAGGCTCTCCTCGTCAATCGCCTGTTCGCGCATCACTGCCTGACGAACGCGCCCCTCAGCCTTGGCCACGACTTTCGAGGTGACCACGACGATGTCGCCATCGGCCAGCCCGGTAGAACCATCGGGCCACTGCACGGCACGCAGGGGTGTTTCCAGGAGTGCGGGGAGGTCATCAGCGGCACGCACGCGCTGGGGTAATGCGACACCGACTATCTGCAGTGCGGGACTCATCGATTGGTCTGCACGAGTTCAATTGCGGTCTGCGCCATCGCTGCGGTGGCGGCAACCGACGACATCAGCAGCGGCACCGCACGACAGGCGATACCCAGTTCAATGATCGCCTCGACCTGATCAGCGTCGGAACTTTCCACTAACCAACCATCGAGCAGGCCGCCGCGGCTGCGAGCGCCGTAGTGCCCAGCGACGCCGCTGGCCGAGGTGGGCACACCGATGGCGGTCAGGCAGGCATCCGCCATGCCTCGCACGGGTGCCTGACCGATGATCGGCGACAGACCGACGATCGGCGCTGAGGCCGCCACGAGGGCTTCGCGAATACCAGGCACCGCCAGGATGGTGCCGATCGACACCACCGGGTTGCTCGGCGGCAGGATGATGAGATCGGCCGCCGCAATGGCCTCCACCACACCAGGCGCCGGTTTCGCCTGATCGATACCCACAATCGGAAAACCGTGTGCGGGCAGGCTGGCGCGGTACTGGATCCACCACTGCTGGAAGTGCATGGCGATGCGTGCGGGTTCACCGGTTGCCGTGGTCGCACCGCTGGGGTCGTCCACCAGTACGTGTGTCTCGGCGCGATCATCACTCATCGGCAGCAGTCGTACTCCCGGCTGCCATCGCTCGCACAGTGCGGCGGTGACCTCACTGAGGGCGAAGCCGGCGGCCAACGACTGCGTGCGAACCAGGTGCGTGGCGATATCGCGATCACCAAGACCGAACCAGGTCGGCTCGACGCCGTATTCCGCGAGTTCCTCCTTGACGGTGAAGGTCTCGGCTTCGCGACCCCAGCCGCGCTCCTCGCTGATCCCTCCGCCCAGGGTGTACATCACGGTGTCGAGGTCGGGGCAGACGCGGAGTCCGTGGATCCAGATGTCGTCACCGGTGTTGCCGATCACCGTCACCGCCGGTGCGTCGGAATCAGCCTGTTGCGGACGGTCCTGGTGCGGCTCGTCATTCAGGTACGCGAGCAGGCCGCGTAGAAATCGCGAACCACCAATGCCGCCGGCCAGGGCAACGACATTCCTCGGGCGGGGTGAGTCCATGGGCATGCCCGGCATCCTCCCATCGGCTGTGCGGAGGCTTGTGACGCATGTTGGTCGCATGGCGTCCCGCTCGCGGAACTCCACGATCCGGACTACACGTGTAGGGGTTTTGCCCGCATGCGGTCGTTCGGCTGCATCATCGCGACATGACCCGTAACCATGCCGGCAAGGTTCGACCAAGCTCGCGCGGCGTAGCCGCACTGACGACCTTGGTGACGACACTGGCACTGCTGGCCACGGGCACTGTGGTGGGCGCGAACTCGGCCAACGCGACCACCGATACCTGGACCACCCCGGGTGCTGCGACATTCGTTGTGCCGGCAGGCGTTACCTCGTTGAGCGTGGTGGCGATCGGCGGCGGTGGTGCGGGCGGCTACGGCTTTGCTGCTCCCGGTGACCCTACGCCCGCTGCCCCTGCTGCCGCCGGTGGTGCGGGAGCGCAATTGACCGCGACCGCTGTGCCCGTAACTCCCGGAGAGACCTTGTCCGTCTACGTCGGCGCCGGTGGTGCTGCGGCGTCGGGTGCTGCCCCCGGTGGTGCCGGTGGTGGCGGTACGACGTTGGTTCGAGGCAGCACGGCTCTGGTCGTTGCCGGTGGTGGTGGCGGTGGCAGCCTCGGAGTCGGGGGTGCTGGCTGTGGGCTCCCCGGACTGCTCAACGGCGGTGATGGAGGTGTCCCTGGGTCATTTGGTCCCGCATACGGTGGAAGTGGCGTGGGTGCCATGGGCGGCTACGGCGCTGGCTTCACGGCACCCTCTTTTGGCAGTGGGGCCAACGGCGGCAATGGCGGTGATGCGTTGACATATGGTGACTACGGAATGCCCTACGTACTGGGCGGTGGTCCGGGCTCGGCCGGGGGCACCTACACCGGCGGTGGCATTGGCGGCATCGGCGGATATGGCGAACCGGCCGACGGGATCGGCGGCCCCGTGTATATGAGCGGCGGCGGTGGTGGCGGCGGCTACGGCGGTGGCGGTGGTGGTGGTGGCTACGGCAGTGCCCTTAACGCCGGTGGCGGCGGCGGTGGCGCGGGCGGTAGCCACGGACCGGGATCGGGTACGACCTGCACCTCGGCGACCAACGGCGGGGCCGTCGGTGCTGCTGGTGGTAACGGCCAACTGACCATCACCTACTCCGGTTCCGGTGGGGGTGGTGGTTCCGGTGGCGGTGAAAGTTCCAACGGTGATGGGTATGACTGGGAGAGTGCGAATAGTCCGGAGAACCCGGCGTGGCAGGTGAGTCCATCGCAGTCGGGCACGCCCGCCGTACCGGTGGTGGCATTGTGCGAGCGCCCGGCCGAGCAGATCCTCGTGGCGGGCGTCGGTGAGTTCTCGCAGTTGACCCTTGCGGGGTGTGCTCCAGCGTTGGTGCAGACCGTGCTGCAGGTCGTGACCCCCCAGCAGTTGGGGGCGATCGCGCCCCAAGTGCTCGCGGGGCTGACTGAGCAGCAGTTGGCTGCGCTGAGCCCGCAACAGTTGGCCGGTTTGACTGCCGAGCAGGTAGCGGCCATAGATGCGCAGACGTGGGCGCAGATGGGCTGGGCCTGGCAGTCGGCTGTTCCTGCGGCTGCATGGTCAGGGGTGACGCCTGCGCAGTGGGCGACTTTGTCGCCGGCCTTGTTGGGTCGGTTGAGCCCCGAGCAGTTCGCGCGGGTACCAGTGCTGGTGTGCGCGGGAATGAGCGCAGCGCAGGCGAAGGCATTGCGACCGGCCGCGTTTGCTCAATTGAGTGCCGATCAGGTGGCGGCGTTGCCGGTGGCGGCTTTGTCGGGGTTGGGTCCGACGAAGGTGAAGTTGATGCCGGTTGCAGCGTTCGCGGGGTTTACTGCCGCGCAGATGCTGCGGTTGGTCGATCGTCCAGCAGCGTCAAATCCCTTCAAGGACATCAGCGCTGCCCAGGCTCAGAGCCTTTCGGCTGCTGGGGTCGCCGCATTGCTCACAGTTCCCGACAAGGTGCCGCCGCAGGTCCTGGCAATTCTCCAAGCAATCCAGCGCGCATAGTTTCAACTCAGCCTCATCAATCGCACCAGACACATCCGTTACTCAATGCTTGATGGATGCTTCAGGGACGGGGCCTCCTGGGCGCGTACTGGTGTCGAGCCCGCGCGGCGTGGTCAGAAAAAATGCGCCTTTCGATCCGCAATCTTCATGATCTTCACAATCTGCGTTTGACTTACTCAAGTTACATCGGTGTAATACGGTGGTCGCAGCACGAACAGCGCAAAGCGATCAGTCTGCCTACGGGCAGTCCAGGGGAGAGCCGGAGGCAGGCGACGTGAGTGGTCAGGGCTGGGAGTCGGCAAACGCCGACATTCTTGAGCTCTCCCTCGTCGACCAGGAGATCCTCAGTTGGCAGGAGCGCGCACTGTGTGCGCAGACCGATCCGGAGGCCTTCTTCCCCGAGAAGGGCGGCAGCACGCGCGAGGCCAAGAAGGTCTGCCAGGCCTGTGAGGTTCGGGTTGAGTGCTTGGAGTACGCGTTAGCCCAGGACGAGCGTTTCGGCATCTGGGGCGGGCTGTCCGAGCGGGAGCGTCGAAGGCTCAAGAAGCGCGTCGTCTGACGGCACCGCTGCGTCGTACGCAGGGCACCTCGTGCAGAACGTAGGCTCATCAAATGCCGGTCCAGTGGTTCGGGCGTCGCGAAGGGCGATGCGGTGAACCCCACTGACGCAAGGTCAGGCGAGGACGACCGATACGACGGTGACGTCGACGATCTGGATGAATCCCCTGAAGAACTCTGGCAGACCACCCAAGCGATCCTGCTCTCCGGCACGAATACCGGGACGATCCCTAGAACCGCGGCGCCATCTCAAGCAGGTCAGGCTGCAGAGGTCTCGGACAGTGCCCAGGAGTGGTTCTCCGGCGACGAGGAATTCGCCGACGAAGAGGTCTTCCCGCGCCGTCATCACCATGTAACCGCAGTCGTTGTCAGTCACGATGGTGCGCGTTGGTTGCCGGTCACACTGGCAACGTTGGCCGCTCAGGAGCGGCCATGCGATCTCGTCTTCGGTGTCGACACCGGCTCCAAGGACAACAGCCTGGACCTGCTGGAGCAAGCGCTGGGCAGTGACCAGGTGCTCGATGTTCCGCGAGTGGCTCCGTTCGGATCGGCCGTGGCCATGGCGTTGAAGCACCTACGCCCGCGGGTTGGCGGTACTCGGCCTGGCGGTACTCGGCTTGGTGGTACTCGGCATGGTGAACCCGTCATCGAGTGGCTCTGGCTCCTGCATGACGACAGTGCGCCAACACCGGGTTGCCTCGATGAGTTGCTGGCGACGGCGGATGCCAACCCGAGTGCGAGCGTCCTGGGCCCAAAGGTTCGCGGCTGGCATGACCGTCGCATGCTCTTGGAAGTCGGCGTCAGCGTCACGGCATCGGGTACTCGATACACCGGATTGGAACGCGGTGAGCATGATCAGGGCCAGCACGACGGTGTTCGGGACGTCCTCAGTGTCAGTTCGGCGGGCCTGCTGATCCAGGTTGCGACCTGGGAACGGCTAGGTGGGTTCGATCCGGCGGTACCGCTCTTTCGTGACGACCTCGACCTGTGTTGGCGCGCACGACGAGCTGGCGAACGCGTGCTCATCGCCACTAACGCGGTGATCCACCATCGCGAGGCCTCGGCGAATGGTCAGCGCACGTTGCTGCGCAGACATCGTCCGCACCGCGAGGACCGCGAGGCTGCCGCGTATGTCTTGCTGACGCAGGCCAGCGGCATCGGTCTGATCCTGACGCCACTGCGGATCCTGTTCGGTGCGGCCGGGCGCTCCATCGTCTATCTGCTCGGCAAGGACGTACGCGCTGCACAGGATGAGGCGTCAGCACTGTTGTCCGTGGTGCGCAAGTTCGGCCGCCTGCGTCTGTCGCGACGTCGCGCCGCACGTACCGCGACCGAACCACCATCAGCAGTCGCCGGACTGCGCCCCACTACGGCCTCGCAGGTGCGCGATGTCATGGAGATCGTCACCGGTGTGCTCACCACCAGCAGCGCCCCGACCGGTCCGGCGCTGAGTGCTCTGGAGTCCGGTCCGACGGACGACGAGTCCGCCTATCTGGATTCCGGACCAGGCTGGATTCGCCGAGCGCTCACCGCGCCCGCGTTCCTGATGACGATGGTGTTGATCGTGCTGTCGCTGATCGCCACACGCGCAGTGTTGTTCGGTGATGGGGTGTTGCAGGGCGGCGGTCTGTTGCCGAGCCCGCCTGGTGTTGGTGATCTTTGGGGGCTTTACCAGCAGGGTTGGCACAACGTCGGACCCGGCTCGGCGACTCCTGCCCCGCCGTACCTCATGGTGTTGGCCGCGGTCGCTGTACCACTGCTGGGCAAGCCCGGCGTGGCCGTCACATTGCTCATGGTGCTGGCCATGCCATTGGCCGGACTTGCCATGTGGTGGGGGCTGCGCGGTGTGATCGCCACCTCATGGGCGCGGCTGTGGGCGGCGGCCGCCTATGCGACCTTGCCGGTCTTAACCGGAGCAATCTCTGCCGGCCGAATCGGGACCTGCATCGCCGCATTCGTTCTGCCTTTCGCTGCCCGATCATTCGTGCGCATCGCGCGACCGACGGGAACACTGCGCCGCGCTGCCGGAGCGGCACTGCTGTTGAGCGTGCTGCTCGCGGTGGCTCCGCTGATCTGGCTGGTAGCCCTGGTCTGCGCAATCGCGGTGAGTGCCTGGACGTTGCAACGTTCGCGAAAGCTTGGCCTTTTTGTCATGCGCCGCATGGCCCTTGCGGTTTTCGGACCGTTGCTGCTCACCGCACCGTGGAGTTTGGAGTTGTTGCGACACCCGGGCATGTTCTTCCTGCAGCCCGGTGTCAACACATCCGCGTTGACTGATCCGCAACTTCGCGCCTGGGATGTCCTCTTCCTGCACCCCGGTGGGCCGGGTATGACGCCGCTGTGGGTCAGCGGAGGCATCTTGCTGGCCGCGCTGGTGGCACTGCTGCGACGCAACCGACGCTCCGCGATCGTGGCCTGTTGGGGCATCGGTCTGCTCGCACTGGCCCTGGGCACCATGCAGACGCTGATTCCGGTCGCCGCCCCAGGAGCGACCATCGCGATCCCTAGTTGGCCCGGTCCGGCCACGCTTGTCCTGGGTGGTGCCCTGGCCGCTGCTGGCGCGTTCGGCGGCGACGGCCTGCGCAATCAACTTCGCCACGCCAGTTTCACGCTAGGTCAGCCCGCGCTCATCCTGGTTGCCGCACTCGCTGTGATGGCCCCACTGCTGTCAATCGGCGCCTGGCTCCCCGATGGCGCCGGCTTGCTTCGCCGCGCCTCACCGGAGGTGGTTCCCGCCTTCGTCGCCGCCGATGCACTCAGCCCGCAGGCGCCAAGAACACTCGTCCTACGCCAAGACCGCGATGGTGGCGTGCGCTACTGGTTGGTCAATGGCAGCGGTCCCACGCTTGGTGATGCAGACGTGAATCCAGGCGCCGAGGTCTGGAGTGCGCTGGATCCATATGTCGCGGCATTGGCATCCGGCCGCGGCGGTGATGAGGTCAGCGTCCTCGCGGGCTACGGAGTTCGCTACGTCTTGCTGGCTGCGGGTTCGGCAGCCGAGGTCATTCCCCTGCTTGATGGCGAACCCGGCCTGCGTCGCCTCTCCAGTTCAAAGGGGGAGGTGCTGTGGACGATCGAGGGAGTCACCGCGCGTGCGCGTCAGGTCACCGTTGAGGGAGCGGAGGGCTTGGCCGCAGGTGAGTCGGCCGGCTTTGGCACGGATCCCTACCTCACCCAGACTCTTCCGAACTACGAAGGTGCGCGCCAACTCGTCATCGGCGAGCTTGCCGATGACGGATGGCGTGCGGCCGTGGTGGGCAACGACGGTGCATTGTCGGCACTTCCCAGTGTGACCGGAGTTGGCCCCTATGAGTGGTCGCAGACATTTGCGGTACCCAGTGGCGCGCCGCGGATCACGGTCTGGTTCGACGACCCCGCGCGTGGTCGCTGGATCTTCCTGCAATTCCTCGTGTTGATCGCGTTGGTGATTCTCGCTCTGCCTACGCGACGTACCGGGGACCTTGACCCGGAACGTGCCGTCATGCCTGACGTCCTAGCACCTGGCCAAGGACTGCCCACCACAGTCGCTGCGCCGGTGGCGGGACAGTCCATGGACGACACCGGGTCGGTCCGCGTTGTTGCGCGGCCCCCGGTGGCTGACGAACCCGCCGACCAAGAGTCATTCGATGAGGTCTTGCACGACGCAGTAACGATGGAAGACGCAGTGATCATCGACGACGTAGCAGATCATCGAGCGCAAGTTCGCGAGCAG
Organism: Actinomycetales bacterium; assembly: GCA_018970765.1. GTDB lineage: Bacteria > Actinomycetota > Actinomycetes > S36-B12 > S36-B12 > REEB426. The sequence continues at coordinate 2,156 of JAGWVT010000004.1, read as the reverse complement.
GACCCCGGTCTAGGCGACCCTGATACTCAGGAGCGGATGTGAGTCAGGGAGGCGGAGGTCGACTGCGACGACCGAGACGATCGGCTGAGGGTCGGGCACGGTCGGAACTGCGCATTCGCCGCCGACAGCGCAAGCCGCGCTCAGAGCGTCCGAGTACTGAGCGTGTCCGCACCGAAGCGCGGCTGCGTGGACGTGCGCCGCGTAGACCGGCTCGAGTAGAACTGGGTCGCCTGCGCGTGGTTGCTGTCGTCGCCATCGCTGCAGCGCTCATCGTTGGCATAGGTGCCGGACTGAGTCTGCTGGCCAGCCCTGAGCCGACGTCCGGCGTCAGTATCGAGCCCATTCGATCCAGCGTGCTGCTCTGCCCGGAACCCGGCGCAAACGCCGAACTGGGTGTACGCGTTACGGCGGCCGTGGTCCCCAACCAACCCGGTCAAGATGGTCAGGGCCGAGCCGTGCTGGAGACTCTCCCCGGCAAGACGTCAGCGCGGGAAGTGCTCCGCGCGCCGGGCAGCCAGGTGTCGATTGATGCATTCGGCCGCAAGTTGCCACCGATCAGAGCCTCGGGCAAGGACGCGATGGCGCCCGGGTTGGTCGCCGATCAGTGGGGTCGCGATCCACGTGGGGCGGGCCGCGGCCTGGCGAGTACCGCATGTGCACCGGCGGGTGCCGAATTCTGGTTCGTTGGCGGTGGTGCGATTGCCGGGCGTCAGACTCGCATCGTGCTGGTCAACCCGGATGAGAATCCGGCGACGGTCGACCTCGTGATCTACGGACCGGACGGCATCATCGACGCCCCGGGTGGTCGTGGACTCATCGTCCCGCCGCTTGAGCGGTTGGTCACACGCCTAGACGCACTGGCACCCGGGGTCAAGTCCACCGCTTTGCACGTGATCGTGCGCACCGGCCGAATCGGTGCGTCGGTCGATGACGACCAGATGTCGGGCTTGAACGCTGTGGGAGCGGACTGGATCCCGGCGGCGACACCACCGTCGACGACCGTGTACCTACCCGGTGTCCTCCCCGGATTCGGAGCTCGCGTGCTGTCCATGGTTGCCCCCGGTGACGACGACGCCATCGTGCGTATCCGGCTGCTGTCCCCGATCGGCGCCTTCGCGCCAAGTGAGCGGGAAACCGTCGAGGTCCCAGCCGGCACCGTTGTTTCCTTGGATATGGCCCCGGTGACCGACGAACAGCCGGTCACCCTCGAACTGACCTCCGACGTACCGATCGCTGCAGGCGTCCGGCAGTTCTTCGGCACGCGCAGTGAGCAGAATGAGACCTCGTACACCGCCGGTGCCGTGCAGTTCACCGGCACCGCGGCGGTCACTGGGCTGCCGATCCGACCCTCGACTGACACACGGGTGTTCATCACGGCTCCCGCCGAAGACGCCACCGTGCAAGTCAGCCTGCTGCCCTACACCGGCAGCAAGAAGCCGGCCAGCCCGACCCAGCCGGTCACGGTCCAAGTCAAGGCAGGCTATGTGCAGAACATTCGTCTGTCACCGCCCGACGGCGCGAGTTGGTACACCGCGGTGGTGACAACCGACCCGGGTTCGGGCCCGGTGCTCGTGGCTCACCGGGTTCTGGAGCGTTCCTCCTACGGCGACCTGGTAACCGGGTATCCGTGGGCACCCTTGCGGACCGAGGTTGGCGTGCCGACGACCGAGCAGGACCCCGGCGTTACCGTCCGTTGATCGTGTCGCGGCGCGTCAATCGAAGGTTCGCCCCGCTTTCACCGTTAGCGTGCGATAGTGCCACGCCGTCGCTGCTCCAGGCCGTCCTGCGCGCGCCCGGCCATGGCGACCCTGACCTATGTCTACGCCGACTCCACCGCAGTCCTGGGCCCGTTGGCCACCTATGCCGAACCGCACTGCTATGACCTGTGCGACATCCACAGCGAGCGCCTGACCGCTCCCCGGGGGTGGGAAGTTGTGCGGATCACTCCCGATCCGGACTCCCTTCGACCCACCAGCGATGACCTAGAGGCGTTGGCCGACGCCGTGCGCGAAGCAGCTCGTCCCCGATTCCACCAACACGACATGGCCGATATGTCAGGCATGGCGGGCACGGTGGGTGCCGCAGGAATGGGTGACCGCGCCCCGACGGTTGAGGTCGCGCGGCGCGGCCACCTACGCATGCTCGCCTCAACGATC